>NZ_JBEZLL010000027.1:0-149882 GCF_040652135.1 Streptomyces sp. NPDC048295 | reverse complement strand
GCAGGGGGGACCCTGTGGGAGAGTAGGACGCCGCCGAACTCCTTTTACGGGAAAGCCCCGTGCCCTTGTGGCACGGGGCTTTTCTGCGTTTACAGGCATGTACCGACCGGTCACCCGATGAGTCGTTCCGTCGAGACCGGCCTCGTGCGAGCACGTCCGCATTGTTGTGGAAGGGGCGGGGAAGACCCCGTGAGAGCCCGTCAGAGTCTTCTGCGGTCAGTGGTTTTGAGCATCCCTGAGTTCGGGGTATGCTTTACCTCGTTGCCACAGCGCAGCAGGCCCCAATAGCTCAGTCGGTAGAGCGTCTCCATGGTAAGGAGAAGGTCTGCGGTTCGATTCCGCATTGGGGCTCAGAAGAACAGGAAGGGCCCCCGCCAGTCGGCGGGGGCCCTTCCTGTTGATGCATCCGTACTGGTACTCCAGCGGTAGATCGTGATCATGCTGGTGCTGCGGCCTGGCGATGGTGTTGGCTTGCTTGGGATCGGACCTGGTGGTGGCGTCGCCAGTGGGGGCTGCGGCTGTACCTGGTGTGCACTCCGGCCGGGATGCCGATCCTGTAGGCCCTGGCAGACCCGAAGATCGGTGAACGCGAGGTGCTGGCCGCGATGCTGGAGGTCGAAGCGGGCATCGTTGCCGCGCACGACGGCATCCTGCTCATCTCTGACAAGGGCTTCGCCGGCCGGGCCTTCGAAGGGCTGCTGGCCGACTACGGCATCACCTTTCTGCGGCCCTCCCGCAAGCGCGAGAGGGACCGCTACGGCGAACCGATGCTGAAGAAGGTCCGCCAGCTGATCGAGTCGGTCAACGACACTCTCAAGGGCCAGCTCGACCTGGAAGGCCACGGGGGCGCAGCTGCGCGGGCGTCGCGATCCGCGTCGCCCAGCGCATCCTGGCCATGGCCGCCGCGATCTGGCTGAACAACCTGACCGGCGCACCCATCACTCGATCGTTGATCGCCTACGACCGCTGAAGAGTCAGTGGTCGGTGCCGGTTGAGGGGCTGGTGAAGACGATTCGGTTGCCGTCCGGGTCGGTGATGGGCAGGATGCGGGAGGTGGTTGTGTTCTGGGCTCCGCCGTGGTTGATGCCTGCGCCTGCGAGCTGGGTGAGGCGTTCGTCGAGGTCGGACTCGGCCAGGATCGCGGTCGAGTGTCCGGCGCGGTTGGGGTCGGCCCAGACCTGGACGCCGTAGGTGTCGGAGAGGTGCCACTCGACCAGGCCGTGCATCGGTCGGGTGTCGGGCCCTCGCCCGAACAGCGCGGTGTACCAGGCGGTCGCCGCGTCCAGGTCGGTGACGGTCATCTGGGCGAGCAGTCGTTGGATCGTCATATCGGTTCCCCTGCTGCTTTGTTTGGTGTCCGGCGTCTGCCGGGGGCTCAAGTCCCGGACTCGTGGATTCGGAGGAAGTTGCCCAGCGCGTCGAGCCATGCGCCGGTGCCCTGCTCGCGCCAGCTCGGCTCCTCGTTGCCGTTGAGGAAGGTGCCCTGCTCAGTCAGGACCAGGCGGGTGCCAGCGCCCTCGTGGTGGAACTCCACCGTGGTCAGCGACACCGTCGCCAGTTCGTCGCCAGCGTTGAGGGTGGAGGTGTAGACGAGCCGCTGGTCCGGGACGATGTCGCGGTACCAGGACTCGAAGACCAGCTCCACACCGTCGGTGCGGCGGGCCCGGTTGACCTCGTGTCCGCCGACCCGGAAATCCAGCTCGTGCGTGGCGTCGACGCCGGAGAACCAGCTGGCCTTGGCCTGCGGGTCGGCCCAAGCGGAGAACACGCGGGCGGGCGGGGGCGGGTAGTGGCGTTCGAGGCAGAAGGTGGCGTGTGTGATCTGGCGATCGGTCATGTCCTTTTCCCGCGTCCGGAGTCGGTGAGGTCGTCGGGGACGGCGCAGCTGGTGGCCAGGTGGTGACCGAGCCGGTCCAGGCACTTCTCCCAGGCGGTGCGCTGGGCGGCGAGCCACTCCTCCGCCGCGCGTAGCACAGTGGGCTCGATCCGGCAGGTGCGGACCCGACCGACCTTCTCCGAGCGCACCAGCCCGCACTCCTCGAGCACCTGGAGGTGCTGCATCACTGCGGGCAGCGACATGGCGTAGGGCTGGGCCAGGACGCTGACCGAGGCCGGTGCCCCGACCAGCCGCTGGACCATGTCCCTGCGGGTGGCATCTGCCAGCGCCTGGAAGACCCGGTCTAGGTCCACCTGTTGTTTAGGCATGTACTTAACTATGGGGACGCATCCCCGAATAGTAAAGAGACTGGTTAAGTATCTGTCGATACTGTCATTCACCTCGGCTCCGCGAGGATCACGACGGTGTGGCGGATGGCAGACAGCTCTCAGCCGAGCCGGGGCCCGCCAGCGGCGAGGCTCCAGCAGTCCGAGCGCCTCGACTGCCGAATGCCCTGCTCGGCACCTTCCCGAGAAGGAGCCACATCCAATAGGACTTGCTCGTCTAGGGGTTGGGAGTCTCGGGCACACGCATGGCGAGGATGGCCATATCGTCCGAGGCCGGCTCGGCGGCGAAGCGCTCCACCGCCCGCAGGATGCGAGCCGCCACCGCACCCGCCGTGAGGCCCGTGCAGGTGGACAGGACGTCCGCCAGACCGTCGTCGCCCAGCATGCGGGTGCCCTCCCGGCGTTCCGTGACGCCGTCGGTGACGCACAGCAGGACATCGCCCGGGGCCAGGGTCACCGTCTGCTCGTACAGTTCGAGTTCCTCGATGACTCCCAGCAGCGGCTGGGGCTCGGCCGCCGCCTCGACCGAACCGTCCTGACGCAGGCGCAACGGCAGCGGGTGTCCCGCGCAGACCACCTTCAGAAGGGCGCTGCCGTCCTCCTGGGGCCACAGCTCGCCGTACAGGAGGGTCAGGAAGCGGCTGCGGGCGCCCTCGTCCAGGATGGCGGCGTTGAGCCGCTCCAGGACCGCGGGGCTGCCGAAGCCCTCGCGGGCGAGGAGGCGCAGGGCGTGGCGGGCGAGGCCCGTGACGGCCGCGGCCTCCGGACCCGTACCGCATACGTCACCGATGGCGAAGCCGTAGGCGCCGTCGCGGATCGGGAAGACGTCGTAGAAGTCACCGCCGACTTCGTTGCCCTCGCCGGCGGCGCGGTAGATGACCTCGATCTCGACATTGGGGACGTCGGGCAGCCCCGGCGGCAGCAGACTGCGCTGCAGGGACTGGCTGATCGCCATGCGCTCCGAGTAGAGGCGGGCGTTGTCGAGGGCCAGGGCGGCGCGGCGGGAGAGGTCCTCGGCCAACTCCAGGATCTCCTGGCGGAAATGGTCGTCGGAGGGCTTCCCCAGCGTCAGCATGCCGATGACACGGTTGCGGGCCACGAGCGGCAGGACCACCGTCTCGCCGCCCACCGCGGCTGCGGTGGCGAGCGTCGTACGGATGCCGGAGCCCAGCCTTCCCGGTTCGACCAGCCGGCCGGTCTCACCGAGGCCCAGCGTGCGCATCGAACTCCGCAGGGCCGCCTGGTGGGCGGCCTCGGACGGGGCGGTCCAGACGCGGGCGCCGGGGGTCGGCACGGGGTCGGGCGGTGCGATCTTGGAGAGCAGGGCCTTGAGCCCGTCGATGCGCTCCTCGTCCTCGTGCAGTACGTAGGAGAGGTATGGCTCGGACGACTGGTCGGCGATCGTGTACACGGCGCACCAGGTGGCCAGGGTGGGGACCGTCATCTGGGCCATCAGCGCCAGGGTCTGGTCCCGGTCGAGGGTTCCGGCCAGCAGGTCGGAGGCCTCGACGAGGAAGGAGAGGGAACCGCGGCGGAGGCGCTCCAGCTCGCCCAGACGGGCCGACTCGACCGCCAGCGCGATCCGGTCCGCGGCGAACTGCAGGCGCAGGGCCTCCTCGTTCGAGTAGCGGCCGGCCGCTTCGGCGGCGACGCCGAGGGAGCCCGTCAGCCGCCCTTCGACCTTCAGCGGGACGGTGACGACGGAACGCATCCCGGTCCCGCCGAGCAGCGGGACGGCGCCCGGCACGTTGTCGAGGTCCTCGTGGACGGCGGGCATCCGGGCGGATCCGTACCGTCCGGTTCCGGCCTCCACCGGGACGCGGGCGAAACGCTGGCGGGCGGAGGGCAGGCCCGTGGTGGCCCGTACCTCCAGTTCCGTCTCGTCGTCCGTTGCCAGCAGCAGGAAGGCCGCATCGGCGTCGAGCATGTCGCGGGCCCGTTCGACCGTGCGCTGGAGCAGGCCGTCGAGGTCGTCCGGGGCGGGGGAGCCGATGAAGATCTCGAACGGGTCCGTCTTGCCGCTCTCGGCGCTCGTGTCGGACACCGGTGCGCGGGCCGGCGACTGGAGCACGGCGCGTTCGTAGTCGCGGACGAGCAGGCAGACGGTCGAGGGATCGCCGTGGGTGTCGCGGACCCGAAGGTGCGAGGCGTAGACGGGGATGACCCGGCCGTCGTCGCCCCGGATCCCGTAACTGCCTTCCCAGCGCGAGAGCTGGAGGGCGTCGACGATGCCCGTGTTGGTGCCGGGGGTCTGGGGCCAGGCGGTGAAGTCGGTGAGCTGTTTCCCGGTGACCTGATCCGCGGTATGACCGAAAAGGAATGCGGCGTCCTCATTCCAGGCCGCGATGGAGCCGGCGCTGTCGATCTGGACGACCGCCACCCGGACGCGTTCGTCGGCGACGGGGAGCAGTCCCACGGGGAGCAGCGGGCCCGCCGAGCGGATGCCCACCGGGCGCTCAGGCAGGTCGAGCTGGAACCAGACATGTTTGCGGGTGGGCGAGTACTCGACGCCCCACCGGGTGGCGAGTGCCGCGCAGAGCAGCAGCCCTCGGCCGTTCTCGCGGTCCGGGCTGCCGAAGTCCGGGCCCGCGCTCTGGAGCGGGACCTCGCGTTCCGGGTAGTGGTCCGAGACCTCGATCCGGACGCCGTCCTCCGTGCGCAGACAGAGCACATCCGCCGCGGTGCCCGCGTGGATCACGGCGTTGGTCACCAGCTCGCTGGTGAGGACGACCGCGTCGTCGACGACATCGGTGTAGCCCCACCCCTGCAGGGTGTCGCGGACAAAGGCGCGGGCGGTCGCGACCGAGCGCCCGACCGGGTCGAAGGTGGCGGCCGCGCGCGCGGTGATCACAGCACTCCCCATTGGTGTCTCGTCGCTTCCCCGAGTCCTGTGCCCGTTTCTCGCCGCTTCGATTCGCCTGCCAGGCTAGACGCTCGGTCTCGGTGCCGGATACACGAGGGGCGACTTCGGGCAGGAGCGAGCAGGAACGGACCTGTGAACGGACAAGTGTGGGCTTCTCAGCCGGGTGATGCGGGACAACCCTTGGAGCTTGCACCCCGGCTGCGTAGGGCCTGGTACGTTTCAACGATTTGACGTCCCCATGGTCACCCGTCGACGGTGGTCCGTGGCGGTGAGCCAAAGAAGATCTGGGCAAGCTCCCAGACAAGGCCCGAGCGATACGGTCAACCCCTGCGGGAGGGACACGGTGGAGTCTGGCGTGGCGGCGCGGGGCAAAAGCACGCGCACAAAAGGCGGACAGTCCGTGAAGAAACAGCGCAATGGAACCATCGACGTCGACGCGGCGGCGCTCAACAGACTGCTGGCGGGCCTCGTGGCGATGCGCGACGGGAATTTCCGCAGGCGTCTGACCGTCTCGGGCGACGATGTGATGGCGCAGATCGCGGCGGTCTTCAACGAGGTCGCCGACCGCAATCTGCATCTCACCGGTGAGCTGGCACGGGTGCGGCGGGTGGTCGGACGTGAGGGGAAGCTCACCGAGCGGCTGGAGACGGGAGCCTGCGAGGGCTCCTGGGCCGCCGCGATCGATGCCTCCAACGAGCTCGTCGACGATCTGGCACGCCCGGTCTCGGAGGTCGGGCGGGTGCTGTCGGCGGTGGCCGACGGTGATCTCGAACAGCGGATGGAACTGCGCTCGCACACGTCCGACGAGACGGTACGGCCGCTGCGCGGCGAGTTCCTGAAGGTCGCCCGTACGGTCAACAGCCTCGTCGACCAGCTGTCGGCGTTCACCGAGCAGGTGACGCGGGTCGCGGTCGAGGTCGGTACCGAGGGCAAGCTGGGCGGACAGGCCCAGGTGCGCGGGATGTCCGGGTCGTGGAAGGACCTCACGGACTCCGTGAACACCATGGCGTACCGGCTGACCGCGCAGGTGCGCGACATCGCCCTGGTGACGACGGCGGTCGCCAAGGGCGATCTGTCGCGGAAGGTCACCGTCCATGTGGCCGGCGAGATGCTTCAGCTGAAGAACACCGTCAACACGATGGTCGACCAGCTGTCGTCGTTCTCCTCCGAGGTGACCCGGGTCGCCCGTGAGGTGGGCACGGAAGGCGAGCTCGGCGGGCAGGCGACCGTGCCGGGTGTGGCCGGGGTGTGGAAGGACCTCACCGACTCCGTCAACACGATGGCCGGGAACCTCACCTCCCAGGTGCGCGGTATCGCCGAGGTGACCACGGCCGTCGCCAACGGCGACCTGTCCCAGAAGGTCACGGTGAGCGCCCGTGGCGAGGTCGCGCAGCTGGCCGAGACCATCAACCAGATGACCGACACGCTGCGGCTCTTCGCGGACGAAGTGACCCGGGTGGCCAGCGAGGTCGGTGGCGAGGGTCTGCTCGGCGGTCAGGCGAAGGTGCCGGGTGCGGCGGGGACCTGGAAGGACCTCACCGACTCGGTGAACACGGTCTTCCGGAACCTGACGACCCAGGTGCGGGACATCGCGCAGGTGACCACGGCGGTGGCCAACGGTGACCTGTCGCAGAAGGTCACCGTCGATGTCGCGGGCGAGATGCTGGAGCTGAAGAACACCGTCAACACGATGGTGGACCAGCTCCAGGCCTTCGGTTCGCAGGTGACCCGGGTCGCCCGGGAGGTCGGTGTCGAGGGCCGGCTCGGCGGTCAGGCCGAGGTGCCGGGTGCGGCGGGGACCTGGAAGGACCTCACCGACTCGGTGAACGCGGCATTCCGTAACCTCACCGGGCAGGTGCGCGACATCGCGCAGGTGACGACCGCGGTGGCCAACGGTGACCTGACGCAGAAGGTCACCGTCGATGTCGCGGGCGAGATGCTGGAGCTGAAGAACACCGTCAACACGATGGTGTCGCAGCTCTCCAGCTTCGCGGATCAGGTGACGGGGATGGCGCGTGACGTGGGTACGGAGGGCCGCCTCGGGGGCCAGGCCCGGGTGGACGGCGTCTCGGGCACCTGGAAGGAGCTCACCGACTCCGTCAACTTCATGGCCGGGAACCTGACTTCGCAGGTGCGCCAGATCGCGCAGGTGACCACCGCGGTGGCGCGGGGTGACCTGTCGCAGAAGATCGATGTGGACGCGCGGGGCGAGATCCTGGAGCTGAAGAACACCATCAACACGATGGTCGACCAGCTCTCCGCCTTCGCGGAGCAGGTGACCAGGGTCGCCCGTGAGGTCGGTACCGACGGGCGGCTGGGCGGGCAGGCGCAGGTGCCCGGTGTGGCCGGGGTGTGGCGCGATCTGACCGATTCGGTGAACGGCATGGCGGGCAACCTCACCGCTCAGGTCCGTAACATCGCGCAGGTCGCCACCGCGGTGGCGCGGGGTGACCTGTCGCAGAAGATCGATGTGGACGCGCGGGGCGAGATCCTGGAGCTGAAGAACACCATCAACACGATGGTCGACCAGCTCTCGAACTTCGCCGAGCAGGTGACCAGGGTCGCCCGCGAGGTGGGCACGGAGGGCATCCTCGGCGGCCAGGCCGAGGTACAGGGGGTGTCCGGTACGTGGAAGGACCTCACCCAGTCCGTCAACGGCATGGCGAACAACCTGACCATGCAGGTCCGCAACATCGCCGAGGTCACCACCGCGGTCGCCAACGGTGATCTCTCCAAGAAGATCACCGTCGACGCCCGGGGCGAGATCCTCGAACTGGTCACGACCGTCAACACCATGGTCGACCAGCTGTTGAACTTCGCCGACGAGGTGACCAGGGTGGCCCGTGAGGTGGGCACCGAGGGCATTCTCGGCGGCCAGGCCCGGGTGCCGGGTGCGACGGGCATCTGGAAGGACCTCAGCGACAACGTCAACCTGATGGCCAACAACCTGACCAGCCAGGTGCGGAACATCTCCCGGGTCTCGTCGGCGGTCGCCAACGGCGATCTGCGCAAGAAGGTCACCGTCGAGGCGCGCGGTGAGGTCGCCGAGCTGGCGGACACCGTCAACACGATGGTGACGACCCTGTCCTCGTTCGCCGACGAGGTGACGCGAGTCGCCCGCGAGGTGGGCACGGAGGGCGAACTGGGCGGCCAGGCCAGGGTGCCCGGGGTCTCCGGTACGTGGAAGGACCTCACCGAGTCGGTGAACTCGATGGCGTCCAACCTGACGGGTCAGGTGCGTCAGATCGCCGCGGTCACCACCGCCATCGCCAAGGGCGACCTCACCAAGAAGATCGACATCGACGCGCGCGGTGAGATCCTGGAGCTGAAGAACACCATCAACACGATGGTCGACCAGCTGTCCTCCTTCGCCGAGCAGGTGACCCGGGTGGCCCGCGAGGTGGGCACGGAGGGGCAGCTGGGCGGCCAGGCCCGGGTCCGGGACGTCGACGGCACCTGGCGCGACCTCACCGAGTCGGTGAACGAGATGGCCGGAAACCTCACCCGTCAGGTGCGGGCCATCGCGGCCGTCGCCACCGCGGTGACCCGTGGCGATCTCAACCTGAAGATCGATGTGGACGCGGCCGGCGAGATCCAGGCCCTCCAGGACAACATCAACACCATGATCGCCAATCTGCGCGACACCACGGCGACCAACAAGGAACAGGACTGGCTCAAGGGCAACCTCGCCCGGATCTCCGGCCTGATGCAGGGGCGCCGCGACCTGGACGACGTGGCCTCGCTGATCATGAGCGAGCTGACACCGGTCGTGTCCGCGCAGCACGGTGCGTTCTTCCTGGCCATGCCGACGGGGGACACCGGCGCGGTGGGCCCGGACAGCGATGCGGAGGGCTCGTACGAACTCTGCATGAGGGGCAGCTACGGATACTCGGCGGGCTCGATGCCGACGTCCTTCCGGCCGGGCGAAACGCTCATCGGCACGGCTGCCGAGGAGAAGCGGACCATTCAGGTGGACAACGTTCCGCCGGGCTATCTGAAGATCTCCTCCGGTCTCGGCGAAGCGCCGCCCGCACATGTGATCGTGCTGCCGGTGCTTTTCGAGGGGAAGGTGCTCGGCGTGATCGAGCTGGCGTCCTTCCAGCCGTTCACCCATATTCAGCGGGACTTCCTCAACCAGCTCGCGGAAATGATCGCGACGAGCGTCAACACCATCAGCGTCAATACGAAGACCGAGAAGCTCCTCGAACAGTCGCAGGAGCTCGCCGCGCAATTGCGGGACCGTTCACAGGAGTTGGAGAACCGGCAGAAGGCGCTCCAGGCGTCCAACGCCGAACTGGAGGAGAAGGCCGAACTGCTCGCGCAGCAGAACCGCGACATCGAGGTCAAGAACACCGAGATCGAGGAGGCCCGTCAGGTCCTGGAGGAGCGCGCCGAGCAGCTCGCGGTCTCGATGCGCTACAAGTCCGAGTTCCTGGCGAACATGTCGCACGAGTTGCGTACGCCGCTCAACTCGCTGCTCATTCTGGCCAAGTTGCTCGCGGACAACGCCGAGGGCAATCTCTCGCCCAAGCAGGTGGAGTTCGCCGAGACGATCCACGGGGCCGGTTCCGATCTGCTCCAGCTGATCAACGACATTCTCGATCTGACGAAGGTCGAGGCGGGCAAGATGGACGTCAGCCCGACCCGGATCGCACTGGTCCAGCTGGTGGACTACGTGGAGGCGACCTTCCGGCCGCTCACGGCGGAGAAGGGGCTCGACTTCTCCGTGAGGGTCTCGCCGGAACTGCCGGCGACCCTGCACACGGACGAGCAGAGGCTGTTGCAGGTGCTGCGCAACCTGCTCTCCAACGCGGTGAAGTTCACCGACAGCGGGGCGGTCGAGCTGGTCATCCGGCACGCCAACGAGGATGTGCCGAACGCCATCCGTGAGCAGCTCCTGGAGGCCGGCTCACTGCGTGACGCGGACGCCGACCTGATCGCGTTCTCGGTCACCGACACCGGGATCGGGATCGCTTCCAGCAAGATGCGGGTGATCTTCGAGGCGTTCAAGCAGGCGGACGGCACGACCAGCCGCAAGTACGGCGGTACGGGGCTCGGGCTGTCCATCAGCCGGGAGATCGCCCGGCTGCTGGGCGGCGAGATCCATGCGGCCAGCGAGCCCGGCCGAGGCTCGACGTTCACGCTGTATCTGCCGCTGCACCCGAGCGAGTTGCCGCCGCAGGGATACCCGCAGATCGGCCCCGGGCCCATCGAGACGCAGGGCGTGGCGATCGATGAGGGGCTGCTGCCGGAAGCCGGTCCGGGTGCCGGCAACGCGGCCGCGGCACCCGGACCGGCCGGTGCGGCCGGTCTGATGCGGCGCCGTCGCAAGAGCCTGGAGAGTGCGGAGCGGCGGCCCGCACTGCCGCCCCGGAGCACCGCGCCGGCGGCTCCGCAGGAGCCGTGGACGCTCGCCGGGCAGGAGGAACCCGAGGTCCGCAGGGCGTTCCGGTTCCGTGGCGAGAAGGTGCTCATCGTCGACGACGACATCCGCAACGTCTTCGCGCTCACCAGCGTGCTGGAGCAGCACGGTCTTTCGGTGCTGTACGCGGAGAACGGGCGCGTGGGCATCGAAGTCCTGGAACAGCACGACGATGTGACGGTCGTACTGATGGACATCATGATGCCGGAGATGGACGGCTATGCCACGACGACGGCGATCCGCCGGATGCCGCAGTTCGCCGGGCTGCCGATCGTCGCGTTGACGGCGAAGGCGATGAAGGGCGACCGGGAGAAGGCGCTCGAATCCGGCGCTTCCGACTATGTCACCAAGCCCGTCGATCCTGATCATCTTCTTTCCGTAATGGAGCAGTGGATGCGCGGAGAGTGATCATTAGTTGAGTGAATTGCGATGAGTCTCCGATTGACCGTGCTCGCAGGGGTGTGAGAGGGCGCTGTACGGGGAACCTTCTGGTCCCCCACCGCGTTTCTGCTGTGTGCACAGTGACATCGCGGTGACAGGGTGTGGCGACGGGCGGGGTGCGGCTACCATGACCGGCACAAGGACGGACGGCGTAAGGGAGTCGTCCCCTGGGGCGGCGCCCGGTGCAATTCCGGGGCGAGGAGGACGGGCCATGGTGCAGAAGGCCAAGATCCTCCTGGTCGATGACCGGCCGGAGAATCTGCTGGCGCTGGAGGCCATCCTCTCTGCGCTCGATCAGACACTGGTACGGGCATCGTCAGGGGAGGAAGCGCTCAAAGCGCTGCTCACGGACGACTTCGCGGTCATTCTGCTGGACGTCCAGATGCCGGGCATGGACGGTTTCGAAACCGCCGCGCACATCAAGCGGCGGGAACGGACCCGGGACATCCCGATCATCTTTCTCACTGCGATCAATCACGGTCCGCATCACACCTTCCGGGGTTATGCGGCGGGCGCGGTGGACTACATCTCGAAGCCGTTCGACCCGTGGGTGCTGCGGGCCAAGGTCTCGGTCTTCGTCGAGCTGTACATGAAGAACTGCAAGCTGCGTGAGCAGGCGGCGCTGCTTCGGCTCCAGTTGGAGGGCGACGGGGGCGGCGCGGACCACGAGAAGGAGCCCGCCGGACTGCTGGCCGAGCTCTCGGCGCGGCTCGCGGCCGTCGAGGAGCAGGCTGAGGCGCTCTCCAAGCAGCTCGACGACGAGTCGGCGGACGCCGCGGCGGTGGCCACCGCCGCCCATCTGGAGCGCAAGCTGACCGGGCTGCGCCGGGCGCTGGACGCCTTGGAGCCAGGCACCGGAAGCGGCGCGGCCACCCTTCCCTCGTAACGCCGCGGCCGACTCGCCGCGGCCGGGTTGCCGGGAGGGCCGGCCGTGTCGGCGGTGGTCCGGTGGTACGACTTCCGGCCGGGGCGCGGCGGTTGTCCGGGCTCCCGGCCCAACTGCCCCTTGCACGGCGACGTGCGACGATCCGTGAGCGGGACCTCCGGCGGTGAGGTCACGTCAGTTTGCCGCCCCTGTACAGCGACACGGACGGGTGAAGCGGGCCGCGCTCGTGTCAACAGCCGTGGACACCGGTAACCTCGGCACCATGGCCTCACGTACGTCCGGCAAGGGTTCCCAGGGCACGGCGGGCACCGCGAAGCGCGTCGGCCGTACCGCGGGACCGGCCAAGAAAGCCGCGCCCGCGAAGAAGACGGCTGCCAAGAAGACCGCGCCCGCGAAGAAGGCCCCCGCCAAGAAGGCGGCGGCGAAGAAAGCGGCCCCGCCCAGGCCCGCCCCGTCGCCCACCAACGGTGTCTACCGCCTGGCGCGCGCAGTCTGGCTCGGTACGGCCCACGCCGTCGGAGCGACGTTCCGCGGCGTAGGACGTGGCGCGAAGGGGCTCGACCCCGCA
Organism: Streptomyces sp. NPDC048295; assembly: GCF_040652135.1. Lineage (NCBI taxonomy): Bacteria > Bacillati > Actinomycetota > Actinomycetes > Kitasatosporales > Streptomycetaceae > Streptomyces > Streptomyces sp. NPDC048295. The sequence goes on along the minus strand of NZ_JBEZLL010000027.1, from coordinate 137,479 downwards.
CACCGCAAGGACGGCGTCGCGCTGCTGCTGCTCGGGCTCGCACTGGTGGTCGCCGCGGGCACCTGGTCGAATCTGCGCGGTCCCGTCGGCGACCTGGTGGAGATGCTGGTCACCGGGGCCTTCGGCCGGCTCGATCTGCTCGTACCGATACTGCTCGGCGCCATCGCCGTACGGCTGATCCGCTACCCGGAGAAGCCCGAGGCCAACGGCCGTATCGTCATCGGGCTCTCCGCCCTCGTCATCGGGGTGCTCGGGCAGGTCCACATCGCGTGCGGATCGCCCGGCCGGGAGGACGGCACCACGGCGATGCAGAACGCGGGCGGGCTCATCGGCTGGGCGGCCTCCAAGCCGCTGATCTACACGATGGGCGAGGTTCTCGCCGTACCGCTGCTGCTGCTGCTCACCGTCTTCGGGCTGCTGGTCGTCACCGCCACCCCGGTGAACGCCATCCCGCAACGGCTCCGGTTGCTCGGCACCAAGCTGGGCCTCCTCCACCCGGAGTACGACCCCGAGGCGGACGAGGAGAACGACGACGAGCGCTACGAGGAGCAGTGGCGCGAGCAGCTTCCGGCCCGCTCCCGCCGCTCCCCGGCACGCCGCTCCGAAGTGCCCGACGAGTACGACCCCGAGCACGCCGAGGCCGAGGCGCTCTCCAAGCGCCGCAGGCCGCGCAGGCCGTCCGTGCAGCCCGCGATGAACCGCACCATGGACGCGGTGGACGTGGCGGCCGCCGCGGCCGCCGCCCTCGACGGAGCCGTGCTCAACGGCATGCCGCCCTCGCCGCTCGTCGCCGACCTCACCCAGGGCGTCTCCGCCGAGCGTGAACGCCCGGGCACACCGGTCCCCGGCGCCAGGGAGGGCGAACCCTCCTCCGGAGGAGTGAAGCAGCCACCGCCCGCGGGCGGCGTACCCGATCTCACCAAGTCCGTCCCCGACTCGCAGTCCCAGCCGCTGCCGGCCCGCGCCGAGCAGCTCCAGCTCTCCGGCGACATCACCTACTCGCTGCCCTCGCTCGACCTGCTGGAGCGCGGCGGCCCGGGCAAGACCCGCAGCGCCGCCAACGACGCCATCGTCGCCGCGCTGACGAACGTCTTCACCGAGTTCAAGGTCGACGCCGCCGTCACCGGTTTCACCCGTGGACCGACGGTCACGCGGTACGAGGTGGAGCTCGGCCCGGCGGTGAAGGTCGAGCGGATCACCGCGCTCGCCAAGAACATCGCCTACGCCGTCGCCAGTCCCGACGTCCGGATCATCTCCCCGATCCCGGGCAAGTCCGCGGTCGGCATCGAGATCCCCAATACCGACCGGGAGATGGTCAACCTCGGCGATGTGCTGCGCCTCGCGGACGCCGCGGAGGACGACCACCCGATGCTGGTCGCGCTCGGCAAGGACGTCGAGGGCGGCTACGTGATGGCCAACCTGGCGAAGATGCCGCACGTGCTGGTGGCCGGTGCGACCGGTTCCGGAAAGTCGTCGTGCATCAACTGCCTGATCACCTCGGTCATGGTGCGGGCGACCCCGGACGACGTCAGGATGGTCCTGGTGGACCCCAAGCGCGTCGAGCTGACCGCGTACGAGGGCATCCCGCACCTGATCACGCCGATCATCACCAACCCGAAGCGCGCCGCCGAGGCGCTCCAGTGGGTGGTGCGGGAGATGGACCTGCGCTACGACGACCTCGCCGCGTTCGGGTACCGGCACATCGACGACTTCAACCAGGCCGTCCGCAACGGCAAGGTCAAGCCGCCGGAGGGCAGTGAGCGCGAGCTCTCGCCCTATCCGTACCTGCTGGTGATCGTCGACGAGCTCGCCGACCTGATGATGGTCGCTCCGCGCGACGTGGAGGACGCCATCGTCCGGATCACCCAGCTGGCCCGCGCCGCCGGTATTCACCTGGTGCTCGCGACCCAGCGGCCCTCGGTCGACGTCGTCACCGGTCTGATCAAGGCGAATGTGCCTTCCCGGCTCGCCTTCGCCACCTCGTCGCTGGCCGACAGCCGGGTCATCCTCGACCAGCCCGGCGCCGAGAAGCTCATCGGAAAGGGTGACGGTCTGTTCCTGCCGATGGGGGCGAACAAGCCCACCCGTATGCAGGGCGCCTTCGTCACCGAGGACGAGGTCGCGGCAGTCGTCCAGCACTGCAAGGATCAGATGGCGCCGGTCTTCCGCGAGGACGTGGTGGTCGGCACGGCCAGGAAGAAGGAGATCGACGAGGACATCGGCGACGACCTGGATCTGCTCTGCCAGGCCGCCGAGCTGGTCGTCTCCACCCAGTTCGGGTCCACCTCGATGCTCCAGCGCAAGCTCCGGGTCGGCTTCGCGAAGGCCGGCCGGCTGATGGACCTGATGGAGTCCAGGAACATCGTCGGGCCCAGCGAGGGATCCAAGGCCCGCGACGTCATGGTGAAACCCGACGAGCTGGACGGCGTGTTGGCGCTGATCCGCGGGGAATCCGCTCCGTAGGAGAAGTAGGTGAAGTACGGGCAACCGTTTCGCCGGGTCGTACGTCAACTTGGAGGGAGGGGCGGCAGAATTGTCCCTCCCGGGACGGTCCGGCGAATCGGACGGTGTTCGAGTCCGATGGAGGACAAAGTCCTCCCTCCCGGTTGCCCCACCCTTTCGTAACCCCCCTAGACTGAACACCCAGCAGGTGGCTCACGCTCGAAAGGCGCCCCCGTGTCCATCGGCAACTCCCCCGAAGACGACCGGCCTTCGATCGGTCGAGTGCTCCAGCAGGCTCGCATCGGCGCAGGTCTCACGGTCGAAGAGATCAGTTCGTCCACCCGGGTGCGCATCCCCATCGTGCACGCGATCGAAGAGGACGACTTCTCCCGCTGCGGCGGCGACGTGTACGCGCGCGGCCATATCCGCACGCTGGCGCGTGCCGTCGGGATCGATCCGGAACCGCTGGTCTCGCAGTACGACGCGGAACACGGCGGCCGTCCCGCACCCACCCCCGCGGCGCCGCTGTTCGAGGCCGAGAGAATCCGCTCCGAACCCCGGCGTCCCAACTGGACGGCGGCCATGGTCGCGGCGATCGTCGCCGTCGTCGGTTTCGTCGGCTTCACGTTCTTCAAGGGCGGTGACGACACCCCCGCGGCCACCCAGCTCGCGGAGGGTTCGGCACCCAACACGAAGACTCCCAAGCCGAAGACCGGCAAGACCGTCGACCCCAAGCCGGCGCCCTCCGACAGCGCCATCGCCGCGGCCCCCAGGGACAAGGTGACGGTGCGGCTCGACGCCAGCCAGGGCAAGAGCTGGATCTCCGCCAAGGACCACAACGGGCGGCTGCTCTTCGACGGTCTGCTGCTCAAGGGCCAGACCAAGACCTTCCAGGACCAGGAGCGGGTCGACCTCGTTCTCGGTGACGCCGGCTCGATCGAGCTCTTCGTGAACGGCAAGAAGGTCGAGGACAAGTTCCAGCCCGGCCAGGTCGAGCGGCTCTCGTACACGAAGGGCGACCCGGCGGTCGGCTGACCCGTACACACACCGTCTCCTCCGGAGGCATCGACGACACGGCGAGCGCCCGGCAATCCAGCCGGGCGCTCGCCGCATTTGTTACTCGGTGTAACGGTGGAACCCTGCGCGGCAGGGCGAGTGCCGGGACAAAGTAGTCTTGAGCCCATGCCCGAACGCCGTACCGTCGCCCTTGTCACTCTTGGCTGCGCCCGTAACGAGGTGGACTCGGAGGAGCTCGCAGGCCGCTTGGCAGCGGACGGCTGGGAGCTCGTCCAGGACGCCTCCGACGCGGATGTGGCCGTCGTCAACACCTGTGGATTCGTCGAGGCCGCCAAGAAGGACTCCGTCGACGCCCTGCTCGAAGCGAACGATCTGAAGGACCACGGCCGGACCCAGGCCGTGGTCGCCGTCGGCTGCATGGCCGAGCGCTACGGCAAGGACCTCGCAGAGGCCCTGCCCGAGGCGGACGGCGTCCTCGGCTTCGACGACTACGCCGACATCTCCGACCGCCTCCAGACCATCCTCAGCGGCGGCGTCCACGCCTCGCACACCCCGCGTGACCGCCGCAAGCTGCTGCCGATCAGCCCGGCCGAACGGCAGGACGCGGCCGTGGCCCTGCCGGGGCACGCCCAGGAGGCCGAACCGGCCCCCGCGCCCGAGGACCTCCCCGAGGGGGTCGCGCCGGTCTCCGGACCGCGGGCACCCCTGCGCCGCCGGCTGGGCACCAGCCCCGTCGCCTCGGTGAAGCTCGCCTCCGGCTGCGACCGCCGCTGCTCCTTCTGCGCCATCCCGTCCTTCCGCGGATCCTTCATCTCGCGGCGCCCCTCGGACGTGCTCCAGGAGACCCGCTGGCTGGCCGAGCAGGGCGTCAAGGAGGTCATGCTGGTCTCCGAGAACAACACCTCGTACGGCAAGGACCTCGGCGACATCCGGCTGCTGGAGACGCTGCTGCCGGAGCTCGCGGACGTCGAGGGCATCGAGCGGATCCGGGTCAGCTACCTCCAGCCGGCCGAGATGCGCCCCGGCCTGATCGACGTGCTGACCTCGACGCCGAAGGTCGCGCCCTACTTCGACCTGTCCTTCCAGCACTCGGCCCCCGGCGTGCTGCGGGCGATGCGCCGCTTCGGCGACACCGACCGGTTCCTGGAACTGCTGGACACGATCCGCGGCAAGGCGCCGCAGGCCGGTGCCCGCTCCAACTTCATCGTGGGCTTCCCCGGCGAGACCGAGGCCGACCTGGCGGAGCTGGAACGCTTCCTCACCGGTGCCCGACTCGACGCCATCGGCGTCTTCGGCTACTCCGACGAGGAGGGCACCGAGGCGGTCGGCTACGAGAACAAGCTGGACGCCGATGTCATCGCCGAGCGGCTCGCGCACATCTCGCAGCTGGCCGAGGAGCTGACCTCGCAGCGGGCCGAGGAGCGCCTGGGCGAGACACTCCAGGTCCTCGTCGAGTCCGTGGACGACGAGGACGGCGCGGTGGGGCGTGCGGCGCACCAGGCTCCCGAGACGGACGGCCAGGTGCTCTTCACCACACGCGAGGGCCTCGTGCCCGGCCTTATGGTCGAGGCAAAGGTCGTGGGCACCGAAGGAGTGGACCTGGTGGCCGAGTGTTCCGGACTCATGGAGGCGGCCAGATGACGGGTGTCCCGGCATCCGCGGCAGGTGGCTCCGGCGCGAAGCCGGTCCGCGGCGGCAAGCTGGGCACTGCGGCCGTGAATCAGGCCAGCCTGTGGAACATCGCCAATCTGCTCACCATGCTGCGGCTGGTGCTGGTGCCCGGCTTCGTGCTGCTGCTGCTGCACAACGGGGGGTACGACCCGGCCTGGCGGTCGTTCGCCTGGGCGGCCTTCGCCATCGCCATGATCACCGACCTGTTCGACGGTCATCTGGCCCGCACCTACAACCTGGTCACCGACTTCGGGAAGATCGCCGACCCGATCGCGGACAAGGCGATCATGGGCGCGGCGCTGATCTGTCTCTCGTATCTCGGGGATCTGCCCTGGTGGGTCACGGGCGTGATCCTCTTCCGTGAGCTCGGCATCACGCTGATGCGCTTCTGGGTGATACGGCACGCGGTGATTCCGGCCAGTCGTGGCGGGAAGATGAAGACCCTGGCGCAGGGGACGGCCGTCGGGATGTACGTCCTGGCGCTGACCGGTCCACTGGCCACGCTGCGCTTCTGGGTGATGGCGGTGGCCGTCGTGCTGACGGTCGTCACCGGCCTCGACTATGTGCGCCAGGCCGTCGTGCTGCGGCGCAAGGGGCTCGCGGCCGAGCGGGCCGCCGCGGAAGCCGCCGGGGCCGCGGGAAGCCGTGACTCGGCGGAGGCCGAGCGGTGACTGCCGCGGCCGGGGTGCTGGAGCTGCTCGTGGAGCGGGGGGAGACCCTCGCCGTCGCCGAGTCGCTGACCGGCGGTCTGGTCGCGGCGGAGCTGACTTCCGTGCCGGGTGCCTCGAAGTCCTTCCGGGGTTCCGTGACGGCGTACGCGACGCCCCTGAAGCAGGACGTCCTGGGAGTGGACGGCGTTCTGCTGGCGGAGCGCGGGGCGGTCGACCCGGAGGTGGCGCGGCAGATGGCAGCCGGTGTGCGCCGCGTTCTCGGTGCGGACTGGGGCGTGGCCACCACCGGGGTCGCGGGCCCCGAGCCGCAGGACGGCAGGGCCGTGGGCACGGTCTATGTCGCGGTGGCCGGGCCGGGCGGGGTGGAGAATATGGCCGAGCTGAGATTGAACGGCGAGCGGGCGGACATCCGTAGAGAGAGCGTACGGAGCGTGCTCGAGCTGCTCTCCGCCGAACTCGGCAAGCATGCAAGGGCACAGGATACGGAACAGAACGGGGGGAATTGATGTTTGCAGCCCTGAGTGAACACGACATCGCTCCCCGCACGGCCGCGGCGCGAGGCGGTACGGTGGGGCGTGAAGGATGCGGCTACGCGGTCCGAGGAGGGAGCCACCGATGATTCTGCTCCGTCGCCTGCTTGGTGACGTGCTGCGTCGGCAGCGCCAGCGCCAAGGCCGTACTCTGCGCGAAGTCTCCTCGTCCGCCCGAGTCTCGCTCGGCTATCTCTCCGAGGTGGAGCGGGGGCAGAAGGAGGCATCCTCCGAGCTGCTCTCCGCCATTTGCGACGCGCTTGACGTACGGATGTCCGAGCTCATGCGTGAAGTGAGCGATGAGCTGTCGCTGGCCGAACTGGCCGAGTCGGCAGCAGCCAGCGATCCGGTGCCTGTGCCGGTGCGGCCCATGCTCAATTCCGTCTCCGTGACGTCGGTGGCGGGTGTGCCGACGGGACGGGTGACCATCAAGGCGCCCGCGGAAGCGGTGGATGTCGTCGCCGCCTGACCCGCGCGGTCCGGTGTGAAGCACAAAGCCCCGGTCGGCCCCTTGAGGGGGCGGCCGGGGCTTTTGTGTGCTCCGGAGAGGGCCGAATTCGAATGGGGCAATGAAACGTTCTCGAATGACCGTTTTGTTTCATTTATGCCATCGTGGGTGGTGCTGAGCGGGGAGTCGTTCCCCGGCTCGCCCCTACCCGAAGGAGTCGCAGTGGTTGACGAAGGCGCCAAGGACAAGATCAAGGGCAAGGCCAAGGAAGCCATGGGCAAGATGACCGGCGACCGGCGCAAGGAGACCGAAGGCAAGATGGACCAGGCCAAGGGTCAGGCCAAGGGCGCCATGAGCGATGCCGAGAAGCGCGCGAAGGGCACGAAGGACTCGCTGCGCCGCGACGAGCACTGACAGCTTCCGGCCGAGCCCCCACGCGAAGCCGTGGGGGCTCGGTGATGCCGTGGTGCTGCTCGTTCTGGATGCGGCCCGGGTGTTGCCGGGTGAGACTGCCAGGAGCGCGTAACGGTCTTTGGCGGTGCACAGGGCGCCGGTGGTGCGCCGATGCGCCCTCCCGCCGGGCGAGCGCGCCGCACTAGGGTCCTTCGTTTGGATCAGGCCGGAGGAGGCAGCCATGGTACGGCGATGGGTGCCGGCGCTCGTTCTCGGCGGGGTGTGGTGGTGGGCCGTGCTGCGGCTCGCGCTGGAACCGGCCCGTGCGGGGCTTGTCGAGGGTGCGGTGGCGGCGGGTGGGTGGGGGCTGAGCCTGCTGCCCGTGCACGCGGCCGCGACCGCCGGGCCGGCGGGAGCGGGGCGCTGGTTCGGTGTCGGGATGCGGTGGGCGGAGCGGGGCGGACGGGCTACCAGGGCATGGCTACGCCGCCGTTGGGGCGGAGGATCTGGCCGGTCATGAAGGCCGACGCGTCGGAAGCGAGATGCAGCACGGTGTGGGCCACGTCCTCGGGTTCGCCCACCCGTCCGAGCGGGGAGAACCGCGCCATCGTCGCCTCCGCCCGGTGCTGCCGGTCCGCGTCGTGGCGGGCGGTCATGGGGGTACGGATCCAGCCCGGGGCGACGGCGTTGACGCGGATCGCGTGCGGCCCCAGTTCGGTCGCCAGTGTCTTCGTCAGCTGGACGACCGCCGCCTTGGCCGCGCTGTAGCAGAGCAGCCCCGGGCCCGCGGAGTCGACCGCCCCCGAGGCCATGGTGATCAGTGAGCCGGGCGCGCCGCGCGCGATCATGGTGCGGGCCACCTCCTGGCAGGCGTACAGCACGCCCTTGAAGTTGACCGCGAGGACGCGGTCGAGATCCTCGTCCGAGGTCTCCAGGACGGTGCTCGTGTGCATGATCCCGGCGACGGCGGCCAGGATGTCGAGGTCGCCCGCGGCGGCCACCGCGGCCGCGACCCGGCCGCGGTCGGTGACGTCGAGGGCATGGATGCGGGCCGTGCCGCCCGCCCCGGTGATCAGTTCTCGGGTCTCCAGCAGGCCCTTCTCGTCCAGGTCCGCGCAGTGCGCGGTGGCACCCGCGGCCGCGAGCAGGACTGCGCAGGCTCGGCCGATACCGCCCGCGGCGCCGGTGACGAACGCGGAGCGGCCCGTGAGGTCGTACGCGGTGAGGGACATGACCGGACGGTACGGCCGGATCTGACGGATCGTCAACTAGGTGTGGGGCCCGACTGGCAGCGCGGGCACCAGTAGGTGGGGCGGGCGTCCTGGTCCGCGGTGCGGATGGGGGTGCCGCAGCGCAGGCAGGGGCGGTCGGTCCTGCCGTAGACCCAGAGCCGTTCCTTCGGGCCGTGTCCGCGCGCGATGCGCGTGGCCGTGGTCGTGCGCACCGGGCGCTCGCGATTGGCTTCGAGGAGCTGTTTGGCCGTGGTGACCAGGAGGGCAGCGGTGGTGGCGGGAAGGTCGCCCACGGCGAGCCAGGGGGTGGCGCGGGCCAGGAAGCAGAGCTCGGCCTTGTAGATGTTGCCGATTCCGGCCATGTTGCGCTGGTCCAGCAGGGCTTCGCCGAGGGGGCGGCCGGGGTCGGCGAGCAGATGGCGCAGAGCCGTCTCGGGGTCCCAGTCCGGGCCCAGCAGATCGGGGCCGAGATGGCCGACCGCCTTTGCCTCGTCCCGGGTGCGGAGGAGTTCGAGGACGGGCAGCCGGTACCCGACGGCGGTGTGCTCCGCGTTGCCGAGGACGGCGCGGATCTGGTGGGCGGGGCCGCCGCGCCAGCGCTCGCCCGCGGCGTAGACGCGCCAGGCGCCGTCCATCCGGAGATGGCTGTGGAGGGTGAGACCGCCCTCGACGCGGGTCAGGAGGTGCTTGCCGCGCGGGACGACGTCCAGCACCGTCCGGCCGGTCAGGTCGGCGGTGGCGAACCGGGGCACGCGCAGGTCGGAGCGGGTGAGGACCCGGCCGGCGAGTGCGGTGCGCAGACGTCCGGCCGTCTGGTGGACGGTGTCTCCTTCGGGCATGTCTCCATGATGCGGGCGGGACGGTGTGTGCGGGGCGCGGTGGTACGAGGAGTGGGGCGCCCGTGGGTCAGGCGCGCAGGCGGAGCCCCCTCGGAGTGGCGAGGAAGCCGGCCGCCTCCAGCGTGCGGCCGAGGGGGGAGGTCAGGGACGGGGCGCCGTTGGTGCGCTCGACCGTGACCGTGCCGAGCGCTCCCGCGCGGGCGGCCGTCGCCAGCGCCCCCGCTGCCGCGAGGAGGGCCGGGTCGTCGGGGTCGGTGGGCCAGGCGAGCAGCGTCTTGCCGCCGCGCTCCATGTACATCGCCAGCTCGCCGTCGACCAGCACGACCAGGGCGCCCGCCTTGCGGCCGGGTTTGTGCCCGGCACCGTCCGGCGGCTCGGGCCAGGGCAGGGCCGCTCCGTAGGCATTGGCCGGGTCCGCCGCGGCGAGGACCAGGGCACGGGGCGTGGCGCCCGGCTCCGCGCGGTCGCGGGCGGTGGACGTGGCGCGCAGCCGGTCCACCGCGCCGTCCATCGCGAACTGCGCCGCCCCCAGCCCCTCGACGACATAGCCGCGCCGGGCCTGCCCGTTGTCCTCGAAGGCGGACAGGACGCGGTACGTCGCGGAGAAACCGCCCTCGACGCCCTCGGCCTGGACCGCGCCGCGGGTCACCACCCCGTGGCGGTCCAGTAGCGTGCGGGCCAGGGCGTGCGCACGGTGTGTGGGATCGGGTTCGGTGGCGGGCAGCACGGACCAGCGGCCCGAGACGGTGGGCGGGCCGGTGCGGGACGCGGGCCGGGCGGCGGTGGTGAGCGAGCCGTAACGCCCGCGCGGGACACTGCGTCTGGCACGGTGGGCGGTCGACCCCGCCGTGCGGCCGGAGCCGAGGAGCGAACGCAGCGGGGCGAGGGTGTCGTTGGTGAGCCGGCCCGACCAGGCCAGCTCCCAGATGGCATCGGCCAGTTGCGGATCGGTGCAGTCCGGATGGGTGGTGGCCCTGACCTGATCGGCGATCTGCCGGAAGAACAGGCCGTATCCACCGCTCAGTGCGGTCAGGACGGATTCGTGCAACGCGCTGAGTTCCAGCGGGTGCGGCGGCGGGAGGAGCAGGGGCGCGCTGTCGGCGAGGTAGAGGGACAGCCAGCCGTCCTTGCCCGGGAGGCCGCCCGCGCCGGCCCAGACGACCTCGCCGGTGGTGGTCAGCTCGTCGAGCAGCGCGGGGGTGTAGTCGGTGACCCGGCCCGGCAGGATCAACTTCTCCAGGGCCGACGCCGGGACGGGCGCGCCCTGCAACTGCTCGATGGCGCGGGCCAGTCCGTCGATTCCGCGCAGGCCGTTGCTGCCCAGGTGCTGCCACTGCGGAAGGAAGCCGGCGAGCGCGGCGGGCGGGACCGGCTCCAGTTCGTGGCGGAGCGCGGCGAGAGAACGGCGGCGCAGGCGGCGCAGAACGGTGGCATCGCACCACTCCTGGCCGATGCCTGCGGGATGGAACTCGCCCTGGACGATCCGGCCCGAGGCGGCGAGCCGTTGCAACGCCCCGTCCGTGACCGCGGTGCCGAGTCCGAAGCGGGCGGCGGCGCCGGTGGAGGTGAACGGACCGTGCGTACGGGCGTATCGGCCGAGGAGGTCGCCGAGGGGGTCCTTCACCGGCTCGGTGAAGGCCTCGGGGACACCGACCGGCAGGGCGGTTCCCAGAGCGTCCCGCAGGCGGCCCGCGTCCTCGATCGCGGCCCAGTGGCCGGCCCCGCCGATCCGGACGCGGATGGCCCGGCGGGCCGCGGACAGCTCGGGAGCCCATGACCGGTCGGCGCCGCGCTCCGCCAACTCCTCGTCGGTGAGCGGGCCGAGGACCCGGAGCAGGTCGGCGACGCCTTCCACGTCCTTGATCCGGCGGTCCTCGGTCAGCCACTGGAGCTCCTGCTCCAGCTCGGTCAGGACGTCCGCGTCGAGCAGCTCGCGCAGCTCCGCCTGGCCGAGGAGCTCCGCCAGCAGATGGGAGTCCAGGGAGAGGGCGGCGGCCCGCCTTTCGGCCAGGGGCGAGTCGCCCTCGTACAGGAACTGGGCGACGTAGCCGAACAGGAGCGAGCGTGCGAAGGGCGAGGGCTCCGGGGTGGTCACCTCGACCAGCCGGACGCGGCGTGCTTCGAGGTCGCCCATGAGTTCCGTGAGCCCGGGGACGTCGAAGACGTCCTGGAGGCATTCGCGGACCGCCTCCAGGACGATCGGGAAGGAGCCGAACTCCGAAGCGACCTGCAGCAGTTGCGCGGCGCGCTGACGCTGCTGCCAGAGCGGGGTGCGTTTGCCGGGGCTGCGGCGCGGCAACAGCAGGGCGCGGGCGGCGCACTCCCGGAACCGCGAGGCGAACAGCGCCGAACCGCCGACCTGGTCGGTGACGATCTGACCGATCTCGCCCTGGTCGAACGTCACGTCCGCCGCGCCGACGGGCGGTTGTCCGCTGTCGTACGAGAGGCCCGGCAGCGGCGCCGGCGCCTGGGCCGGCCCCTCGGAGAGGTCCTGCGCGGGATCGAAGTCCAGGAGGTCCAGGCCCATCAGATCGGCGTCGGGCAGCCGCAGCACGATGCCGTCGTCGGCATGCATCACCTGGGCGTCCATGCCGTACCGCTCGGCGAGGCGGGCGCTCAGCGCCAGCGCCCACGGCGCGTGCACCTGTGCGCCGAACGGGGAGTGGACCACGACCCGCCAGTCACCCAGCTCGTCCCGGAAACGCTCGACGAGGATGGTGCGGTCGTCCGGCACATGGCCGCAGGCGCGGCGTTGTTCGTCGATGTACGACAGGGTGTTGTCGGCGGCCCAGGTGTCGAGACCGGCGGCGAGCAGCCGCGCGCGGGCGTCCTCCTGCGACAGCCCGCCGATCTCGCGGAGGAACGCCCCGAGCGCACGCCCCAGCTCCAGCGGGCGGCCCAGCTGGTCGCCCTTCCAGAACGGCAGCCGGCCGGGAACACCGGGGGCGGGCGAGACCAGGACCCGGTCGCGGGTGATGTCCTCGATCCGCCAGGACGTGGTGCCGAGCGTGAAGACGTCGCCGACCCGGGACTCGTACACCATCTCCTCGTCGAGCTCACCGACCCGGCCGCCGCCCTTCTTGGGGTCGGCGCCCGCGAGGAAGACCCCGAAGAGTCCCCGGTCGGGGATCGTCCCCCCGGAGGTGACGGCGAGCCGCTGCGCGCCCGGGCGGCCGGTGACCGTGCCGGCCACCCGGTCCCAGACCACGCGCGGGCGCAGCTCGGCGAAGGCGTCGGAGGGGTAGCGGCCGGCGAGCATGTCCAGCACGGCGGTGAACGCGGACTCGGGCAGTGAGGCGAAGGGCGCCGCGCGGCGGACCACCGCCAGCAGGTCGTCCACCTGCCAGCTGTCCAGGGCGACCATGGCGACGAGCTGCTGGGCCAGCACGTCCAGCGGGTTGGACGGGACCCGGAGCGCCTCGATGGAGCCCTCGCGCATCCGCTCGGTGACCACGGCCGCCTGCACCAGATCGCCCCGGTACTTCGGGAAGACCACTCCGGTGGAGACCGCACCGACCTGATGTCCGGCCCGGCCGACCCGTTGCAGGCCGGAGGCCACCGAGGGCGGCGACTCCACCTGGATCACGAGGTCGACCGCCCCCATGTCGATGCCCAGCTCCAGGCTGGAGGTGGCGACGACGGCCGGCAGCCGGCCCGCCTTGAGGTCCTCCTCGACCTGGGCGCGCTGTTCCTTGGAGACCGAGCCGTGGTGGGCGCGGGCGAGGAGCGCGGGGGCGCCCTTCGCCGCACCGGACTCGGCCATGATCTCGGCGGGGGAGTGGGACTCGGCGATCGTCTCGCCGGTGAGCCGCTCGTAGGCGATCTCGTTGAGGCGGTTGCACAGCCGCTCGGCGAGGCGGCGGGAGTTGGCGAAGACGATGGTGGAGCGATGCCGCTGGACCAGGTCGACGATCCGCTCCTCGACATGGGGCCAGATCGACGGCTTGTCCGCCTGGCCTGCCTGGTCGGGGTCGGTGGCGGGGGAGCCGCCGAGCTCACCCAGATCCTCGACCGGCACGACCACCGACAGGTCGAACCGCTTGGTGGACGGCGGCTGGACGATCTCCGCCTTGCGCCGGGGCGAGAGGAAGCGTGCCACCTCGTCGACCGGACGGACCGTCGCCGACAGGCCGATCCGCCGGGCGGGACGCGGCAGCAGCTCGTCGAGGCGCTCCAGCGTCACGGCGAGATGGGCGCCCCGCTTCGTGCCGGCCACGGCGTGCACCTCGTCGAGGATCACCGTCTCGACGCCGGACAGCGCCTCCCGGGCGGACGAGGTCAGCATCAGGAACAGCGATTCGGGCGTGGTGATCAGGATGTCCGGCGGCCTGGTCGCCATCGAGCGGCGCTCGGCGGGCGGGGTGTCGCCGGAGCGGATGCCCACCCGGACCTCGGGCTCCGGCAGCCCGAGGCGCACCGACTCCTGGCGGATGCCGGTCAGCGGGGAGCGGAGGTTGCGCTCGACGTCGACCGCGAGTGCCTTGAGGGGCGACACGTACAGCACCCGGCAGCGCTTCTTCGGCTCGGCGGGCGGCGGGACGGACGCCAAGGTGTCCAGCGCGGCGAGAAACGCCGCGAGGGTCTTGCCGGAGCCGGTCGGCGCGACCACCAGCACGTCCGAACCCTCGCCGATCGCGCGCCAGGCGCCCTCCTGCGCGGCGGTGGGCGCGCTGAAGGCACCCGCGAACCAGCCTCGGGTGGCGGGTGAGAACGAATCGAGCGCAGAGCCGGCCATGTCCCCCATCGTGCACCTCGCCACTGACAACGGCCCCGACCGCCCTCGGCGGCCCCGCCCCGGAGCTGCGAGAATTCGTTCATGGCGGCGAGACCGGAGTCGGGGGCGGGGGAGTGGGCGAGGCACTGGCAGTACGCGGAACTGCCCGACCTCGATCTGCTGCGTGCCCGGTACGTGCGCCACACCTTTCCGCGCCACAGCCACGAGGGCTATGTCTTCGGCACCATCAGCCACGGGGTGGAGGACGTCGGGCTGCCGGGCGGCACCGTCCACGCCGGCCCCGGCACGGTGGTCATGATCAACCCGGAGGTCCCGCACACCGCCCGCGCGGGTGTGCCCGAGGGCTGGGTGTACGCCACGCTCTACCCGTCCTCGCAGGTCATCAATGACATCGCGGCCGATACGACGAGCCTGCGCGGCACGGTCGGATTCAGCGAGACCAGCGTCGTGGACCCGTACGCGGCCCGGCTGATCGGCGAGGTCCACCGGGCGGCCGAGGAGGGCAACGCACTCGCCGCCGACACGGTGCTGCGGGTCATGGTCACGCGGCTGCTCAGCCGGTACGGCAGTGCGCTGCCCGCCCGTGCGCCCCGCTCCGCCGGTGCGCGCGACGCGGCGCGGGCACGCGCCGTGCTGGAGGGCAGGATGGCGGCGCCGCCCACCCTGGAGGCGCTCGCTGCGGAGCTCGGCACCAGCCCGTTCGCGCTGCTGAGGGCCTTCAAGAAGCAGTACGGGATGCCGCCGCACGCCTGGCTCACCGATGCCCGGGTGCGGGCGGCGCGTCGGATGCTCGACGCGGGGACGGCGCCCGCGCAAGCGGCCGCCGAGGTCGGTTTCACCGACCAGCCGCACCTCAACCGTCACTTCACCCGGATCGTGGGAGTACCACCCGGCGCCTACCAGCGCGAACGTGCAAGAACGTACAAGACCGGTCCCGATCTGCCCACGTAGCGTTCCGGTCGTGGCAGAACAGATAACACTCCCAGAGGGCGTCGGCGAATCGGCCGACGCACCCCACGGCACCGCGCCCGGCCCGGGCGCGCGGCCGGGCGCGACGGAGACGAAGCCGGGCGCGACGGAGACGAAGCCGGACGGGACCGTGACGAAGCCGGACGCCGCCGTCGTACGCGACGCGCTCGGGGTCGGCATAGCCGTCGGCCTCTCCGGCTTCGCCTTCGGCGTGACCTCGGCCGGTTCCGGACTGAGCCTGCTGCAGACCTGCGCACTCAGCCTCGCCGTCTTCACCGGCGCCTCGCAGTTCGCCCTCGTCGGGGCCCTCGCCGCGGGCGGCAACCCGTACACCGCGGCTGCCGGGGCCTTCTTCCTCGGCGTACGCAACTCGTTCTACGGCCTGCGGCTCTCGCAGCTGCTCGCGCTGCCGCGGGCGCTCCGCCCCTTCGCCGCCCAGTGGGTCATCGACGAGACGACCGCGGTGACCCTGCCGCAGCCGACCCGGCGGGCCGCGCGCATCGGCTTCACCGTCACCGGGCTGACCCTCTACGTGCTGTGGAACCTGACCACGCTGCTCGGCGCCCTCGGTGCCGAAGCGCTCGGCGACACCGACACCTGGGGGCTGGACGCCGCGTCACCCGCGGTCTTCCTCGCCCTGCTGGCGCCGATGCTGAAGAGCACCACCGAACGCGTCACCGCCGCGATCGCCGTACTGCTGGCGCTCGGCCTGCTGCCCGTGCTGCCCGCGGGCGTCCCCGTCCTGCTGTCCGCGCTCGCCGCGCCCGCCGTTCTCTTCCTGAGCGGACGCCGCAGGAGCACGGACGAGGCAACGGCCACCACGGAGGAGAACCGATGAACGTCTGGATCGCCATCGCGCTGACCGCCGTCGGCTGCTACCTCGCCAAGCTGCTCGGCCTGCTGGTGCCCGCCGGGGTGCTGGAACGCCCGCTCGTCCAGCGCCTTGCCGCGCTCCTGCCCGTGGCGCTCCTGGCCGCCCTCACCGCGCAGCAGACCTTCGGCGACGGGCAGCACCTGACACTGGACGCCAGGGGCGCGGGGCTTGCCGCGGCGGCACTCGCGCTGGTCCTGCGCGCGCCGTTCCTCGTGGTCGTGGGCTCCGCCGTGGCCGTCACCGCAGGAGTACGTGCCCTCGGCTAGGGCCTTTCGAGGCCCCCGGTGTTCTGTCCCGGGAGGTTGCGGACGGGCGAGGCAGGTCTCGGCCGAGGGTTTTCGAACGGGTGGGGGCCTTCCGGGTCCGGTGTGGATTCGACATCTCCACCGAACGATCGGAAGGCCCTCGTGCCCCACCGTGATGCACCCCTGATCGGGGCCGGCCGTCTGCGTCCGGCCCGCTGAGTGGCCGAGGACGGCCGGCCCCTGCGGTGGGCCGCCGAACGCTCCCAGGCCTCGCCGACCACGGCCCGACGATGGGCCGGCCGTTACCGCCTCCTCGGCGAGACCGGCATGACCGGCCGTTCGAGTCGCCCGCAACACAGCCCGCGCCGGACCCCACCCGCACCGAACGACGGATCTTCAAGGTCCGCGTTCTGCGGCGGGTGGGGCCATGCGCGCATCGCCCGCCTGCTGCACCTGGTGCCCTCGACCGTCCACCGGGTGCCGGCCCGCTTCGGCCCGGCCCGCCTCACGCCCATGGACCGTGCCACCGGCCGGGCCATCCGCCGCTACGAACGTGACCGGCCCGGCGAACCGGCGCACGTGGACATCAAGAAGCTCGGCAACATCCCCGACGGCGGCGGCCACACGGCACTCGGCCCGGCACCGGCCCCGGCAAGCGGGCAGGAGGACCCGGTCCGGGGCCGGCCACCGGGCCCGAAGGAGTGCCCGCAGCCGACTGACCGGCACCCCGCACCGGCCATGGGTCTCAGTCGAGGCCGCGTCCGTGGGCGCGCAGTGTCAGAAGGGCCTTGAGCGTCACGATGGGCCGCCCCTCCAGCGCCGTCCCCGGGGCCCACTGCCGCCAGTTCACCGGCCAGCCGCCGTCCGCCTGCTGCTCGGCCGCGAGATGGTCGAGCGAGCGGGACAGCTCCTCGTCGGTGAACCAGTGACGGGCGAGCGAGTCGGGCGTACGGGCGTAGTCGTACGGAAAATGCTGCTCGCCCGGCGCGTATCCGGCCGCCACGGGGTACTCGGCGCGCCGCTCCGGATCCAGTACCGCGAGTCGCTGGTCCCGCACCAGCCGCCCGAGCCGGTCGGCCGCAGTCTGAGCCCGTGCCTGGTCCGGAGCACCGTCCAGGAAGGCGATCGCAGCCTCGATCTCGTAAGGATGCGACTGCTCCAGGGCATCCACCGCGGCCCAGCAGAAGTCGGTGGCCCGGAAGAGCCAGGCGTGCCACACCGCGTTGCGGTGCAGGAGCCCGACGACGGGGCCGGTGGTCAGCAACTCCGCGGGAGGGTCATCGACGATCGGGATGAACGGCGCGGCGGGGTAGCCGCGCTGCGTCGGCAGAAGAGCGGGCAGCGCGCCCTCCTTGGTCGACACCTCGGTGAGGAAGCGGCAGATCCGCTCCACCCGCAGCCCGTCGCAGCGCCCGATGGAGTCCAGCACACTGAGTGCGTGCGCAGTGTGCAGCGGCTGACTGACGGGGCCGCGCAGATCGGGTTCGAGCGCGTTCCCGTAGCCGCCGTCCTCGTTCAGATAGGCGGCGAGTGCGGTTTCCACGGCGTCCGCACTTCCTTCCAGGAAGTGATGGGCGAACCGCCGCTGTTCCAGGACACGAGCCGTGAGCCAGATGAACTGCTCGGCACGATTGAGGGGACTTGTTCCGGTTCCAGCCATGGACCGACCGTAGGGCGATAAGCGCTCTCGGTAAGACGTAGCGGCCCGGCTGCACTCTCAGGAGCGCGATACTGAGGTCATGCGGTTGACGATTTTCTGGGAACGGATGGCGGACCACTTCGGCGCGGGGTACGCCGACTCCTTCGCGCGCGATCATGTGATGGCCGAGCTCGGCGGGCAGACCGTGCACCAGGCACTGGCCGCGGGCTGGGAGACCAAGGACGTCTGGCGCGGAGTCTGCACGGCGGTCGGGATCCCCGCGGACAAGCGCTGAACCAGGCCCGCGCACGGCCGGACCCGCACCGATTTCCGGCCCCGTCGGCTGACGGACCCGTGCTGTTGTCCGGGGTGGGCGGTCGGCTGTCACCGCCGTAGGCGAGACTGGAACCGTGGCACCGACAGACGAGACAGCACAGACCCAGCCGCCTTCCACCCCGCCCGTCCCGCCGGCCGCGCCACCCGCCGCGCCCGTCGGCGCCGGACCGGTACGCATGCCCGCGTGGCTGCCGCGTGCCATGGTGCTCGCCCTGGCGCTTTATGCCTGCTACCGGCTCGGCAGCTGGGCGTTCGACCAGCTCATCGGGTTGCTGATCAATGTTCTGATCGCGTTCTTCCTGGCACTCGCCATCGAGCCGGCGGTGAGCCGGATGTCGGCACGCGGCATGCGCCGCGGCCTCGCCACCTTCCTGGTCTTCCTCGTGGTGCTGATCGCCGGGGTGGGCTTCGTCGTGCTGCTCGGCTCGATGCTCGCGGGCCAGATCGTCGACATGGTCGAGGAGTTCCCGAAGTATCTGGACTCGGTGATCAACTGGGTCAACCAGACCTTCCGCACCGACCTCTCCAGGGTCGAGGTCCAGGACAGCCTGCTCCACTCCGACTGGCTGCAGAAGTACGTCCAGAACAGCGCGACCGGAGTGCTCGACATCTCCACCACCGTGCTCGGTGGTCTGTTCCGGCTGCTGACGATCTTCCTGTTCTCCTTCTACTTCGCGGCCGACGGTCCCAGGCTGCGGCGCGCCCTGTGCTCCGTACTTCCGCCCGCCAGGCAGGCAGAGGTCCTGCGGGCCTGGGAGATCGCGGTCGACAAGACGGGCGGCTACCTCTACTCGCGCGGCCTGATGGCCCTGATCTCCGGGATCGCGCACTACATCCTGCTCGTGATCCTCGGCGTTCCGTACGCGCCCGCACTGGCCGTCTGGGTCGGGCTGGTCTCCCAGTTCGTCCCCACGATCGGCACGTACCTGGCAGGCGCCCTGCCGATGCTGATCGCGTTCACCGTCGACCCCTGGTACGCGGTGTGGGTGCTCGGCTTCGTCGTGATCTACCAGCAGTTCGAGAACTACGCCCTGCAGCCCAAGCTCACCTCCAGGACCGTCGACATCCATCCGGCGGTCGCCTTCGGATCGGTCATCGCGGGCACGGCCCTGATGGGCGCCGTGGGCGCGCTGATCGCGATCCCGGCCGTCGCCACGCTCCAGGCCTTCCTCGGCGCGTACGTGAAGCGGTACGACGTGACGGACGACCCGCGGATGCACGGCCGGAGCCGTCGGCGCGGCGAGCCGGTGCTCACACGGCTGCGCAGTGCCTGGCGGGCCTCCGCCACCGACGGGGGCGAGGACGTGGCGGGCGGCGTCGGGGATCGGCCGGAGCCGGGGCGCGCCTGACCACGCCGTCGACAGGGCTGCCGGGGCCTGGCTCGGGGCCCGTGTCGCCGCGGCGACACGGGCCGCCATCGTCGACCGGGGCCGCCATGGTCCTGTGACAACGAGGACCGATCCCTGCCATCGAAGAGGGCAGGGAAGCCTGACCGGCAGGGAGGGCTGGAGCCGCGAGGAGAACCTCGGCGGAGCCCAGTAGCTGTCCGGGCCCGGCTCCGCATACGTTCGACAGCATGGCTGACGACTGTTTCGCGCATCCACGACTCGCCGCGCTCTATGATCCGCTCGACCCCGACCGCAGCGACCTCGATGCCTACCTGCGGATGGCAGAGGAGTTCGAGGCACGACGAGTACTGGACATCGGTTGCGGCACAGGGGTGTTCGCGCTTCTCCTGGCCGACCGTGGGACCGGGGTCGTCGGTGTGGATCCCGCCCGGGCGTCCATCGACATCGCTCGGGCCAAGCCGGGAAATGAGCGAGTGCGCTGGATCTGCGGCGATGCGACGGACCTCCCACCGCTGCGGGTCGACCTCGCGACGATGACAGCGAACGTCGCCCAGGCCATCACTGATCCGCAGACATGGCAGAAGACGCTACGGGGAGCCCACGAAGCGCTGCGGCCCGGCGGACGTCTGGTCTTCGAGACGCGCGATCCGGCCAGACGCGCCTGGGAGGAGTGGACCCGCGAGAACTCCTACCGCCTGACCGAGATCCCGGGTGTCGGCCCCGTCGAGAGCTGGGTCCAGCTGATCGAGGTGAGCCGGCCTCTGGTGACGTTCCGCTGGACCTACAGGTTCGCAGTGGACGGACAGGTGCTGACATCCGATTCGACGCTGCGCTTCCGTGAGCGGGAGGAGGTCGAGCGGGACCTGGACGCGCACGGATACGTGGTGGATGACGTTCGCGATGCGCCGGACCGCCCGGGAAGGGAATTCGTCTTTCTGGCGCGACGCCCGTGATCTCCGGTGATCCACGCCGCTCAAGATCCGACGGCACAGGACACCGGCCGGTCTCACTGTCGAAGCCCTCCGCCGGGGCGGACCCGATACGGGCCGCGAGGGCCGGCTCCGGGCAGGCCGGCGAAGTCGGCCCAGGGGTTCACGGGTACTGCAACCACCCGGCGTACCAGGTGCGAAAACCGGGGTATGCCGGGGTGAAGCCGCCCCAGTCGGGGTCAATCCTCCAGACCTCGCCCTCCCGCGGGCCGTTCAGGATCAGCCTGACGTAGATGCCGCAGCCTTCGTCGGCCAGCATGAGCGTGCCCCGGGTCGGCTCACCGGTCGATGCGCCGATCCGGCCGGGCAGGGGTCCGGCGAGGGAGAACGGTTCGGCGAGTCGGCCCGGCAGCCGGTCTTCTTGCCACTCGTCGTCCACGGCCCACTCCTCGCCGGCCTCCGGGCGGGGTACGGTCAACGGCATCAACCCGTGACCGGGACCGGCGGGTCCGTTGCCCACCTCCGCGACGAAGGACCGGTACTCCGACGGCAGAGTGACGCCGTGAGCTTGCTCGAAGGCTCTGATCTCCGCCTCCGGCAGCGCCGGAGCCAGCTCGTACCGGTGTGAGTCCGCCCCGAAGCGGGACCGCTCCGGGTCCCGTGCCGCCATCTCCCGTATCCGAGCGCGTACGCGGCCCTCGTCCCAGCTCTCCATCCAGCGACCGTAACAATGGCGTCGGCGCCCGGTCCTCCGCAGCGTTCGCGCAGCGAGGCCGCCGACGTGGCCTTCGGCGCGGCGCTGGTGCCCCTCCGCACCGTGCCATGGGCCGCGGTGGGTCGGCGGCCCTGGACCCAGGGGTGCTGATGGCGTCTTCTCAGGCCTCCGATCAGCGCGCTCAGCACTCGGTGACAGGAACTCGCAGCCATCGAGGTCCGGTGGCACGCGCGCAGGTCTCGATGGCGCAGGACAGCCGTTTCCGGGTGCGGACGGGCCCGGCGTGGTGCGCTTGACACCAAAATCGAACATCCATTCTCATGGGATTCCGGCCGGGTTTTCCCGGGCCCGACCGTGGAGTTGTCCACAGGCCGGGAGGACGTCGAGGCCCATTGTCAGTGGCAGGGGTTAGCGTCTTTGACGTGAAGCGATCGACTCAAGCAAATCGGGTGGAACCCATGGCAGGAACCGACCGCGAGAAGGCGCTGGACGCCGCACTCGCACAGATTGAACGGCAATTCGGCAAGGGCGCGGTGATGCGCCTCGGTGAGCGGCCGAACGAGCCCATCGAAGTAATCCCCACCGGGTCGACCGCCCTCGACGTGGCCCTCGGAGTCGGCGGCCTGCCGCGCGGCCGTGTGGTGGAGGTGTACGGACCGGAGTCCTCCGGTAAGACGACACTGACGCTCCACGCCGTGGCGAACGCGCAGAGGCTCGGCGGCTCGGTCGCCTTCATCGACGCCGAGCACGCCCTCGACCCCGAGTACGCGAAGAAGCTCGGCGTCGACATCGACAGCCTCATCCTGTCCCAGCCGGACAACGGCGAGCAGGCCCTTGAGATCGTGGACATGCTGGTCCGCTCCGGCGCCCTCGACCTGATCGTCATCGACTCCGTCGCGGCGCTCGTGCCGCGCGCGGAGATCGAGGGCGAGATGGGCGACTCGCACGTGGGTCTGCAGGCCCGTCTGATGAGCCAGGCGCTCCGCAAGATCACCAGTGCGCTCAACCAGTCCAAGACCACTGCGATCTTCATCAACCAGCTCCGCGAGAAGATCGGTGTGATGTTCGGCTCGCCGGAGACCACGACCGGTGGCCGGGCGCTCAAGTTCTACGCCTCGGTGCGCCTCGACATCCGCCGGATCGAGACGCTGAAGGACGGCACCGAAGCCGTCGGCAACCGCACGCGCGTCAAGGTCGTCAAGAACAAGGTCTCGCCGCCCTTCAAGCAGGCCGAGTTCGACATCCTCTACGGCCAGGGCATCAGCCGCGAGGGCGGTCTGATCGACATGGGCGTGGAGCACGGCTTCGTCCGCAAGGCGGGTGCCTGGTACACCTACGAGGGGGACCAGCTCGGCCAGGGCAAGGAGAACGCCCGCAACTTCCTCAAGGACAACCCCGATCTCGCCAACGAGATCGAGAGGAAGATCCTGGAGAAGCTGGGCGTCGGCGTCCGGCCCGAGGACAGTGCCGCCGAGTCCGGGGCGGACACGGCAGCGAGTGGCACGGCTCCGGCCGACAGCGCGAAGCCGGCGGCCGCTCCGGCCGGCAAGGCCAAGCCGGCCAAGACCGCGGCGGCCAAGAGCTAGGCCGTGACGCGTCGTACGGAGTGGCCGGTCAGCGCCACTGACCATCACACCGGTCCCGGCCATGAATTCGCCGCCGGACACATGGCCGAGCCCGAGGACGCGTCCGAGGATGCGTACGAGCCGGAGACCGGCCGCGGCCAGGGCTCGGGCGGCGGATTCGGCGAGGGGGCGGGCCGCCGTGCCCGCTCCCGCACCAGGAGCAGCGGTTCCCCCTCCTCGTCGAGGGCCGAGAAGGGGGAACCGCGCGACCCGGTCGAGCAGGCGCGCAACATCTGCCTGCGGCTGCTCACCGGGACCCCGCGCACCAGGAAGCAGCTCGCGGACGCCCTGCGCAAACGGGAGATCCCGGACGAGGCGGCCGAGGAAGTGCTCTCGCGCTTCGAGGACGTCGGATTGATCGACGATGCGGCGTTCGCGGACGCCTGGGTGGAGTCCCGCCATCACGGACGCGGACTGGCCCGTCGCGCTCTTGTCCGTGAGCTGCGTACCAAGGGCGTGGACTCCGCGGTGATCGACGAGGCCGTCGCGCAGCTGGACTCCGAGCAGGAGGAGGTGACCGCCCGCGAGCTGGTCGCGCGCAAGCTGCGCTCCACTCGCGGCCTGGACCGGGACAAGCGGCTGCGCCGCCTCGCGGGCATGCTCGCGCGCAAGGGGTACGGAGAGGGCATGGCCCTGCGCGTCGTGCGGCAGGCGCTGGAGGAAGAGGGCGAGGACACGGAAGGACTGGACGAGCCCTTCTGACCGGGGTCGTACCGGTGGGGGCAGGCGGGGGCTCCCGGGGAGAGCCGGTCGCCGGGGAAGGCAGCACGGGGCCGCGAAGTGTCGAGGGGGGCGGGGGAGAGAGCCGGCGGGGACGGGGGGAGAGAGCCGTGTGGCGGGGCAGTGCCTCGGGTGCGGCCGCCGGGGTCGGGCGGGCCGCGGGGGAGGCGCGGTGATCACTGCCCGGCGCGGGCGGCGCGGATGATGGTGGCGTCGATCAGGGCGAGCGCATCCGCGGCGGTGCGGCCGGGGCAGCGGTTCCAGGGCCCGATCAGCCCGGTCCAGCCCCGGGAGCGGAGCTCGGCGACGAGCCAGGCGCCGGCCCGGTCCACGGTGGCGAGGGAGCCGTAGCCCAGCCGGTGTGCGGTGACGAGGGCGCCGCAGACGCATCGTGCGCCGCGGGCGTTGCGGAGCCGGTACGGGGTGTTCTGCCAGCCCCATTCGGTCAGGATCTGCCGGGCGTGGGCGAGATGCGTGGAGGGCCGCACATCGGGCTGGCCGATGCGGCGCCAGGAGTGGAGCCGGTCCGGGAGGACCGCGCCCAGGCGCCCGGGAAGCGGCCGTTCGCGCGGCGCGGTCGCGGGCAGGGCGCGGACGGAGTCGGCGATGAGCTGGTCGACCGGCACGGACAGCAGATCGCGCCAGTCGGCGGGTCGACGGTCGGGCCATTGCTCTGCGGCGCCGGGGGAGGACGGCAGCACCGGGGCGGGCGAGGACTGCCGTACGGGGTCGGGGGCCGTTGCCTCCCAGCCGGTGATGATCCGCTGCCATGCCTCGGTGTCATGGAGACGAGCGGCCTGGGCGTCCAACTGGTCGGGGGTGAGGGTGGGGGTCGGCATGGGTGCGAGGCCTCCGTCACATCGGTCCTTGGCGTTGAGGTGAATGTCCGTCGGCTACGGGGATCGCTCCACCGGAGCGTGGCGTTCGGGTGTGTCGGGGCGGATTCGGGGGAACTGACGGCGGCATACGGGGGCAGCCCCCCTCCCGAACACACGGGCACGCTCCAGTGCGCGGGCACCCATGCACAGAGCACTGTGTGACGCATGACGGAGCAGCCGCACACCCGGCCCCGCCCGGGACTCCGGCGCCGCCACCGACCGTGATGCCGAAGCGCGACCACAGAAGAGGGACGGACGCACGATGATGCTGCGCTATGCCTTACAGACGATCCGGGACCGCAAGGGCGGGTTCCTCGGCGCCTTCCTGGCTCTCCTGTGCGCCGCCGCCCTGATCACCGCCTGCGGCACGCTGCTGGAGACCGGCCTGCGCGGAAGGATCGCCACCGAGCGCTATGCCGCCGCGCCGCTCGTGGTCTCCGCCGACCAGAACGTCCACCGCACCACGGTCAAGCACAAGGGCAAGGGAAAGACCAAGGTCAAGCACAAGGCGAAGCCGGTCGCCGAGCGTGCCTGGCTCCCCGCCACCGTCGTCGGCCGGGTCGGTGATCTGGAAGGCGTGGGCAAGGTCGTACCCGAACTGACCTTCCTGGCCCGGCCCGTGGACCGGCCCGTGTCCCGTCCCTCGTACGGCCATTCCTGGGCATCCGCCCCGCTCACCCCCTTCCGTCTCGTCTCGGGCCGTGCCCCCTCTTCCGGTGACGACGTGGTGATCGACCGGGCCCTCGCGGAGGACAACGGCCTGAAGCCCGGGGACCGGCTCGTCGTCCAGTCCACCAGCGCTCCCCGCCCGTACCGCATCAGCGGCATCGCGGCCCCGGCCGGGCGGAGCGACCTCCGGCAGCAGACCTCGCTCTTCTTCTCATCCGCCGAGGCGGAGCACCTCGCCGCCCGCCCCGGCCGGATAACCGCTCTCGGCGTGACACCCGCGCCCGGCACCGACCTCGCGCAGCTGAAGCACCGGGTCGAGCAGGCGCTCAAGGGCACCTCCGCCCAGGTCGCCACCGGCGAGGCCCGGGGCCCCGTCGAATTCCTGGACGCCGCGGGCGCCCGGATCAAGCTGGTCTCCATGGGCGGCGCCATGGGCGGCACGTCCCTCCTGGTCGCGATCCTCGTCGTGGTCGGCACCTTCGCCCTCTCCATCCAGCAGCGCCACCGCGAACTGGCCCTGCTCCGCGCCATCGCCGCCACCCCACGCCAGATCCGCCGTCTCCTCGGCCGTGAGGCCCTGGCCGTCGGAGCCGTGGCCGGTGTTCTCGGCGCGCTCGCCGGACTGCCCCTCGCCGGCTGGCTGCACGGTCGATTCATCGACATGGGTGCGATTCCGGTCACTCTGCAACGCACCGCGGGCATCTTCCCGGCCTGCGCGGCGCTCGCCGTCACCCTTGCCGGCGCCTGGGCGGCGGCAAGGATCTCCGGCCGCCGTATCGCCCGCATCCGGCCCGCCGAGGCCATGGCCGAGTCCACCGTCGAGCGGGGCCCGGCGCGGGGCCGGACCGTGGCGGGTCTGGTCCTGCTCGCGGGCGGAGCCGCTCTTGTCGGCGTACTGAGCGTGCTGCGTACCGAGGCCGCCGCGACGCCGGTCACGTTCCTCGCCGTCGTCGTATCGGCCACGGCCGTGTCACTGCTGGGACCGTACCTGGTGAGGTTCGCGTCCGTGCTGCTCGCGGGGGTACTGCGGCCGGCGGGTCCGGGGGGCCCTCTCGCGACCGTGAACATCCGCGGGAACTCAGCCCGGATGGCTTCCGTCGTCACCCCGCTCACCCTGCTCATCGGGATGACCTGCACGGTCCTCTTCGTCCAGCCGACCCTCGGGGACGCCGCCCGCGCCCAGGCCCGCGACGGCGTCCGTGCCACCTGGGTGCTGGCCGCGCAGGGACCGGGTGTCCCGTCCGAGGCTGCCGGGGCAATCCGCAGGGCTCCGGATGTCACGGCCGCCACGGAGGTCGTGCGGACCACTGTGCGCGTCGGCCTCGACAAGTACCAGGCCCAGGGCGTCACACAGGCCGGTCTCACCCGCACCTGGGACCCGGACGTCACGAGCGGATCGCTCACCGCCTTCACCCGAGGCCGCGACACCGCCGCGATCAGCGAACTCGCCGCCGATCGGCTCGGCCTCCGCCCCGGCAGCGTGCTCAGGCTCCACCTCGGCGACGGCACCCCCGCGACTCTCACCGTCGCCGCCGTCTACCGTCGCGGGCTGGGCTTCGGCGACCTGACGCTGCCCCACGACCTGCTGGCCCGCCACATGGACAACCCGCTCGCCGCCACCGTCCTGGTCGCCGGGTCCGGCAGCCGTGACGAACTCACCGCCGCGGTCGAGCGGTTCCCCGGCGTCTCCGTCATGTCACCGCAGACCGCCGACCGGCTCCAGGCGGACCGGCAGCAGGAGAACGCGGCGGTCAACTACCTCGCCATGGGCCTGATCCTGGCCTTCACCGCCATCGCGGTCGTCAACACCCTCGCCATGTCCGTGTCCGAGCGCTTCCGGGAGTTCGCCATGCTCAGGCTGGCCGGCGCGACCCGGCGGCAGGTCCTGAGGATGCTCCGTGCCGAGGCCCTGTCGGTGCTGCTGATCGCCGCGGCCCTCGGCAGCGGAATCGCGCTGTCCGTGCTGACCGCCTTCAGTATCGGCATGACCGGCAGCGCGGCACCCACGGTCATGCCACTGCTGTACGCGACGGTGGTGGGCGCCGCCGCGCTGCTCGCGCTGGCCGCCACCGCGCTGCCCGGAAGACTCGCACTCAGGATCCGGCCGGTGGAGGCGGCCACGTCCAGGCAGTGACCTCCTCCGACGGAATCCGGTTCCGGGGCCCTTCGACAGGCCCCCGGAACCGGCCCGTGCCCGGCCCGGAAACGGCCCATCCCTGGCCCGGAACCGACCCGTCCCTGGCCCGGAACCGACCCGTCCCTGGCCCGGAACCGACCCGTCCCTGGCCCGTGCCCGGCCCGGAATCGGTCCGTCCCCGGCACACCGGGCCCCGTCCGTTCAGACCTCGACCGGCAGCCCCGCGGCACGCCACGCCTGGAACCCGCCGATCAGGTCCGTCGCCCGGTCCAGCCCCAACTGCCGCAAGGACGCGACCGCGAGGCTCGACGCGTAACCCTCGTTGCAGACCACCACGATCCGCAGATCGTGGCTCACGGCCTGCGGGACCCGGTGGCTTCCCCACGGGTCGAGCCGCCACTCCAGCTCGTTGCGCTCGACGACCAGCGCCCCCGGGATCAGCCCGTCCCGCTCCCGCAGCTCCGAGTAACGGATGTCCACCAGCAGCGCACCGTCCGCGGCGGCGGCCGCCGCCTCCTGAGGACCGACCCTGACGAACCCCGTCCGGACCCGGTCCAGCAGCTCGTCGATCCCGACCCGCTCCTCACCGCTCCGTTCGCCGGCACTCACTGCCAGTCCTCCGGCCGTTCGACCTGTTCGAGGCGGAGCAGGTCGCCGGTACGGCTGTAGCGCCGGATCCGCGGCAACGGCGGGTAGTACGCGTGGACGGAGACGGCGTGCTCCGTGGCGGACTCGTTCAGCACCTCGTGGACGTGGTGGCGGCCGAACGCGCGGCCCTGGCCGGTGGCCAACTCCCGGGACCGGTCGATGCCTTCGGTGAGTTCGAGGGTCTTCCAGCCGTCGGTGGGCAGCCGGGCGGCCAGCGACAGCTCCTTGAGGGCGCCGGCCGCGGTGGTGAAGGCGCCGATCGAGTCGGCGTGGTCGTGCCAGCCGGTGCCGGTGCCCGGCGGCCAGCCGATCAGCCAGGCCTCGCTGCCGCCGGGGCCGTCCAGCTGGATCCAGGTACGGCCCTCGGGATCGAGGGGGAGCGAGGCGACGATCCCGGCGTCGGCGGCGACACGGCGGACGAATTCGAGGAGTTCCGCAGCCGTCGGACCGGAACCGCCGACGGAGGGAGACGTGTTCACGGAGGCGGCCCCGGACTCGGGCGCAGGCGTGGGTACGGGAAGTGAGGCAGGGGTGGACACGGAGACCGTCCTGAAGGTTCGCGCGGATGCCCGCCCGTGCGGCAGCGCGCACGGCGGGGCAGGGGAAGGCGATTCAGCAGGACGGCCGACACACGCAGCCCGCATAGCGGACGAGGTCCATATGGACCCTCCGCCACAGGCGCACATCGGTGTCGGTCACGGTTCGGAGTAGACCATGTGCGTCCGCAGCGGTCAATTGATGCCCGCAGTCTGGTCGGAACGTACGGCGGCGCGCACCGCCCCGCCCCGGACCGCCTCCGCCGCCGCGAAGAGCTCCCGGGGCCGTACCCCGCCGAACGACGCCACGAGGTGCCCGTCCGGTCGGACCAGCAGCACGGTGTGGGCCGACGCCCCCGGGTAGCTCTCGGTCACCAGCAGCTCCCCCTTCACCGGCAGCGCGTCGACGGCCGCGGCGAGGCGGGGCATGACACCGGCGGTCATCCAGTGACGCCGGTCCCACACCCCTGTTCCGGGCGCCACCAGGACCACCAGCAGATTCCCCCGCCCCAGCCGCTCCCGGAGCCGGGCGGTCGTGCCGTCGGGTGCCGTCACCCGCACATCGGCCACCGGCGCACCGGGGGGCGTACCCACAGATGTGTGCGCCTCGGCGCGTGGGGGCGCAAGGGGCGAATGCGAGTACGAGGGGGGCGCACCGAGGGGGCCACAGCCCAGATGTCCGTCGGTGAGCAGCGAATCGTGCCCCCGTGCGCTCCCCGGGACCAGGGTCCGCAGCCCCTTGCCGCCACGCAGTATCGGCAGCGACTGGTCCGCGGCGCGCAGCCGTGAGGCGACCGCGGCCCTGCGCTCGGCCTGGTAGCTGTCGAGCAGCACGTCGGAGGCTCCGTGGTGCCAGTCCTGGGCGAGCTTCCAGGCCAGGTTCTCGGCGTCCCGCAGCCCCTCGTCGAGGCCCTGGGTGCCCAGCGCACCCAGCAGATGCGCGGCGTCCCCGGCCAGGAAGGCCCGGTCGACCCGCCAGCGCAGGGCGAGCCGGTGATGCAGCGTGTACACGCCCGTGTCCAGCAGCTCGTACGGAGGTGTCTCGCCGCACCAGCCCGCCAGGGTGTCCCGGACCCGGGTGATCAGGGCGTCCGGGGTGACCAGCTCGCCGCGCGGCGGCAGCAGCCAGTCCAGCCGCCAGACGCCGTCCGGCAGTGGACGCGCCGTCACCTCGGCGCCCCCGGTGCGCCACGGCGGCAGCCGGTGCAGCACGGCCTGCCCGGGCCAGGGAAGCTCGGTCCGCAGCGCCGCGACGGCATGCCGCTCCACCGCCGTACGGCCGGGGAACCGGATGTCGAGCAGCTTGCGCACGGTGGACCTGGCACCGTCGCAGCCCACCAGATAACTCCCCCGCCACCAGGTCGCGTTCGGCTCCCTGGTGTGCACGGTGACGCCGGTGGGGTCCTGCTCCAGCGTGTCGATCCGGCTGTACGGGGCCACCCGCACCAGCTCCTGCGCGGCCACCGCGTCCCGCAGCCCGCGCGCCAGGACGTGCTGCGGCAGATGGACGGGGGCCGACGACGGATCGCCCTCGGGGGAGTCCTCGCCGAGCGGCAGCTCACGCACCAGCTGCCTGCGCCGCATCGACCGCCACCCGGACCACCGCATCCCCTCGTGCCGGAGCGCCTTGCACCCCAGCCGCTCCACCATGGCCGCGGTGTCCTCGCGCAGCACCACGGTGCGGGCGGGGCGGGTCTCGTCCTTGCCCGGGTCCTCGTCGAGCAGGACGGAGGGAACGCCCTGCGCCGCCAGGGCGAGCGACAGCGCCAGACCGACAGGCCCGGCGCCGACGACGATCACCGGGTCCACGGGGCGGCTCCTCGAATCCGTGCGAACGAGGCCGGGGACGTGAACGGTGCCGAGGACGCGGACGGTACGAGCGCGCGGCTCGGAACGGGGGCAGGCGGCGGAGGAAGTGTGGCGGCGGGGGCAGGGGGCGCGATCACAGAACGTATGCAACCTACTGCCGGTGCTTGCGTCAAGCGACACCAAAGAGCGATGAGGGGCGGTGGCTCATCTGCCACCGCCCCTCAGGAACGCATTACGACGAACCGTCAGGCGCGTCCGTCGTCGACGACGAGCGACGGCGTACCGATGGACTCCGGTGCGCCCCCGGGGACGGTGCCCTTGTTCTTCTTGTTGCGCCGGAGCCACCGCTCCAGCCAGCTCGCGAAGGAGGTGAGCGCGAAGTTCAGCGCGACGAAGATCACGGCCACGATGGTGAAGCACGCGATGGTGTTGGCGCCGTAGTTCGCGCTCATCGGGCGGACCGACGCCAGCAGCTCGGGGAAGGTCATCATGGCGCCGCCGAGCGCGGTGTCCTTCACGATGACGACGAGCTGGCTGACGATCGCCGGCAGCATGGCCGTCACCGCCTGCGGCAGCAGCACGGACAGCATGATCTGGCTCTTGCGCATGCCGAGCGCCTTGGCCGCCTCCGCCTGGCCCTTCGGCAAGGTCTCGATTCCGGCCCGCACGATCTCGGCGAGGACCGAGAAGTTGTACAGCACGAGTCCGGTCACCACGGCGTACAGCGGACGCACATCGGTGTCGATGGTGGTGTACTCCGCGTACACCGCGTTCGCGGTGATCATCAGGATCAGTACCGGGACGGCGCGGAAGAGCTCCACGACGAAGCCGGCCGGCATCCGCACCCAGCGGTGGTCCGAGAGCCTGCCGATCCCGAACAGGGCGCCGAGCGGCAGCGCGATGATCAGGGCGAAGAACGCCGCCTTGAGCGTGTTCTGGAGGCCCGGCCAGATGTACGTCTCCCACGGCTGGGGACTGGTGAAGAAGGGCTTCCACTTGATCCAGTCGAGCTGGTGCTTCTCGGCCAGGCCGTTGTACACCCACCACACCACGGCCGCGGCGCACAGCACGAACAGCACGGTGTAGAGGATGTTGCGCTGCTTGGCGCGGGGTCCCTGGGCGTCGTAGAGGACGGAACTCATCGCTTCACCGCCACCTTCTTGCTCACCCAGCCGAGGATCAGGCCGGTCGGGAGGGTCAGGACGACGAAGCCGAACGCGAAGACCAGTGCGATGAGGATCAGCTGGGCCTCGGCCTCGATCATCTCCTTCATCAGGTAGGAGGCCTCGACGACACCGATCGCGGAGGCGACCGTGGTGTTCTTCGTCAGTGCGATCAGTACGTTGGACAACGGGTTGACCACCGCACGGAACGCCTGAGGAAGGATGATCAGCCGCAGTACCTGCGTGAAGCTCAGCCCGAGTGCGCGTGCCGCCTCGGCCTGGCCGACCGGCACCGTGTTGATGCCGGAGCGCAGCGCCTCGCAGACGAAGGCGGCCGTGTAGGCGGCCAGGGCGAGAACGGCCAGCCGGAAGTTGATGTCTTCGGTGGCATCGGCACCGAGCGCGATGCCCAGCGTCTGGTACAGGCCCAGCGACGAGAACACGATGATCACGGTCAGTGGAATGTTCCGGACCACGTTCACGTACGCGGTGGCGAAGCCGCGCATCAGGGGGACCGGGCTGACCTTCATGCCGGCCAGCAGCGTTCCCCATATGAGGGAGCCGAGGGCGGAGTAGACGGTGAGCTGCACCGTCACCCAGAAGGCCCCCAGCAGGTCGTAACCTTCAAGAAAGTCGAACACGATCTCCCGCGCTTCCGCGTGTAGGAGGGCACGGCGCGCCGTCGTTCACGGACGGCGCGCCCGGTCAGCCCTGCTTCACTTGACGATGTTGCCGATCTTCGGGGCGGGCTCGTTCTTGTAGTTCGCCGGGCCGAAGTTGTCCTTCACGGCCTTGTCCCAGGAACCGTCCGAGACCATCTTGGTGAGCGCGGCGTCGATCTTCTTCTTGAGGTCGGCGTCGCCCTTCTTCAGGCCGATGCCGTAGTTCTCGTTGGTCATCTTGAAGCCGGCCAGCTTGAACTTGCCCTGGAAGTTCTGCTGCGAGGCGTAGCCCGCCAGGATGCTGTCGTCGGTGGTCAGCGCGTCGATGACCTTGTTCTCCAGGCCGGTCAGGCACTCCGAGTAGCCGCCGTACGTCTGGAGGTCGGCCTTCGGCGCCAGCTTGTCCTTGACGTTCTGCGCCGAGGTCGAGCCGGCGACCGAACACAGCTTCTTGTTGTTCAGGTCGGCCGGCGACTTGATCGAGTCGTCGTCGGCGCGGACCAGGATGTCCTGGTGGGCCAGCAGGTACGGACCCGCGAAGTCGACCTTCTTCAGGCGCTCGTCGTTGATCGAGTAGGAGGCGGCGATGAACTTCACGTCTCCGCGCTCGATCGCCGTCTCGCGGTCGGCGCTCTTGGTCTCCTTGAAGACGATGTCCTTGGCGTCGTAGCCGAGTTCCTTGGCGACGTACGTGGCGACATCGACGTCGAAGCCGGCGTACTTGCCGTCCGGGGTCTTCAGACCGATGCCCGGCTGGTCGATCTTGATGCCGATGGTGATCTTCTTGCCGTCGCCCGAGCCGCCGTCCGACTTGTCGGAACCACAGGCGGTGGCGGTGACGGCGAGGGCGAGCACGGCGGCCGAGGCGGCGGTGACCTTACGAAGCTGCATGGTGTTTTTCCCTAGAGTTGACGCGATGTGAGTGATCAGCCGGTCCGGGGCCCGGCGCTGCAGGATCAATCAGTGGTGAAGGATCTTCGACAGGAAGTCCTTGGCCCGGTCACTGCGCGGGTTGCTGAAGAACTGGTCGGGCGTGGCCTCTTCGACGATCTTTCCGTCGGCCATGAAGACCACCCGGTTCGCGGCCGAGCGCGCGAAGCCCATCTCATGGGTGACGACGACCATCGTCATTCCGTCCCGGGCGAGCTGCTGCATGACCTCCAGCACCTCGTTGATCATCTCCGGGTCGAGCGCGGATGTCGGCTCGTCGAAGAGGATCACCTTCGGGTCCATCGCCAACGCCCGTGCGATGGCCACGCGTTGCTGCTGACCGCCGGAGAGCTGGGCGGGGTACTTGTCGGCCTGCGTCGCCACACCCACCCGGTCGAGCAGTGAACGGGCCTTGTCCTCGGCGGACTTCTTGTCCG
Source organism: Streptomyces sp. NPDC048295 (assembly GCF_040652135.1). Taxonomy (NCBI): domain Bacteria; kingdom Bacillati; phylum Actinomycetota; class Actinomycetes; order Kitasatosporales; family Streptomycetaceae; genus Streptomyces; species Streptomyces sp. NPDC048295. The sequence continues at coordinate 104,231 of NZ_JBEZLL010000027.1, read as the reverse complement.
TCCTGCGGACCTTGATCTGGCCCAGCATCACGTTCTCGAGCACCGTCTTGTGCGAGAAGAGGTTGAACGACTGGAAGACCATGCCGACGTCGGCACGCAGCCTGGCCAGCTCCCTGCCCTCCTCGGGCAGCGGCTTGCCGTCGATCGAGATGGCGCCCGAGTCGATCGTCTCCAAGCGGTTGATCGTGCGGCACAGCGTGGACTTCCCGGACCCGGAGGGCCCGATGACGACCACGACCTCGCCACGGGCGATGGTCAGGTCGATGTCCTGGAGCACATGCAGCGCGCCGAAGTGCTTGTTGACGTTGCTCAGCACGACAAGGTCGTCCGCCGCAGGCGCGGCGTCCTCGGCACCCTTGGTCACTGAAACTCCGCTCATCGGCTTTTTGCTCCGTCCTCCTCGGTTGGGAAGGACCCTAGTGACGCGGTGCTACCAGCGTCATTACATCTGAGCGGAAATTGAGGATAACGATCCGGCGGCAACCGGACACTCCGTGTGAAGGGGGTGCGGGGTGTGACGCCTGCGGCGTACCGGGTGGATAACAGATGGCCGGATGCGGCGGGCGGGCCTTGACTGACCTGCCCCTCATCGGAGTGGATGCCCTGGTACGCCATGACGTGAAACGCCTCGGTACGGGGAAGTGACGGGGAGCGTACGAGAGACCGCACCGAAACTTCTGCCGACGCGTACCGGCACCGCACGATCGAAACCGTCGGAGAACCGGAGAGGGAGGCCATGAGACTGCTGCTCGTCGAGGACGACAACCACGTCGCCGCCGCCCTCTCCGCCATCCTGGCCCGGCACGGCTTCCGGGTCGTGCACGCGCGCAGCGGCGAGGAGGCGCTGCAGGCCTTGCTGCCCGCGGACATGGAGCCGTTCGGTGTCGTGCTCCTCGACCTCGGCCTGCCCGACCAGGACGGCTACGAGGTGTGCGGGAAGATCCGCAAGCGCACCTCCACCCCGGTGATCATGGTGACCGCGCGCGCCGACGTCCGGTCGCGCATCCACGGCCTCAACCTCGGCGCCGACGACTACGTGGTCAAGCCCTACGACACCGGTGAACTCCTCGCCCGTATCCACGCCGTCAGCCGGCGCAAGACGACCGGCGAGGACACCGTGCCCACGCCCGTCGCCGCACTGCGCCTCGGGCACGTCCACATCGAGCTGCCGACCCGCCGGGTCAGCGTCGACGGGGCCGAAGTCCAGCTCACCCGCAAGGAGTTCGATCTGCTCGCGCTGCTCGCCCAGCGCCCCGGAGTGGTGTTCCGCCGGGAACAGATCATCAGCGAGGTGTGGCGTACCAGCTGGGAGGGCACGGGCCGCACCCTCGAAGTGCACGTCGCCTCACTGCGCTCCAAGCTGCGGCTGCCCGCACTGATCGAGACGGTGCGCGGGGTCGGCTACCGGCTCGTCGCCCCGTCCGCGTAGAGGCGTACGTCCCAGGTGCGCACCCGGCTGCTTCCCCTGCTCATCATTCTCATGGCGGGCGTGCTGCTCGCCCTCGGCTTCCCGCTGGCCGTCAGTGTGGCGGCGGCCCAGCAGCAACGCGTCGTCATCGACCGCATCGACGACACGGCGCGCTTCGCCGCCCTCGCCCAGTTCATCACCGAGCGGGCGGCCGGTTACGACGAGCGCCGGCGCACCCTGCGCAGCGAGCTCGACACCTACGCGTCGGTGTACGGCATCCGCGCCGGGGTCTTCTACCGCGACGACAGCGCCATGGCGAAGGCGCCCGCTGCCTGGCAGCTCCCGATCGAGGGGGAGGGGCGCGAGGCGTTCAAGGAGGCCCTGCTCGGCCGGCGCAGCCATGATCCGCCGCAGGTCTGGCCGTGGCAGGACGGCAGGGTCGTCGTCGCCTCACCCGTCGTACGGGACGGCGACGTGGTCGCCGTCGTCGTTCTCGACTCGCCCACCGGGGAGATGCGCGCGCGCACGCTGCGCGGCTGGCTGCTGATCGCGGCCGGCGAAGCGGTCGCGATGCTGGTCGCGGTCGGCGCCGCGATCCGCCTCACCGGCTGGGTGCTGCTGCCCGTACGGACCCTGGACGCCGCCACCCACGACATCGCCAGCGGGCGGATGAGGTCCCGGGTCGCGGCTTCCGGCGGGCCGCCGGAACTGCGGCGCCTGGCCCGGTCGTTCAACGAGATGGCCGACAACGTCGAGGACGTGCTGGAGCAGCAGCGTGCCTTCGTCGCCGACGCCTCGCACCAGCTGCGCAACCCCCTCGCCGCGCTGCTGCTGCGGATCGAGCTCCTCGCGCTGGAACTTCCCGAGGGCAACGAGGAGATCGCCTCCGTGCGCACGGAGGGCAAGCGTCTCGCGCAGGTCCTCGACGACCTGCTCGACCTGGCGCTGGCCGAACACGCCGCGGCCGATCTCCGGCTCACGGACATCGGCGCGCTCACCGCGGAGCGCGTCGCGTCCTGGCGGCCGCTCGCCGAGGAGAAGGGGGTACGGCTCAGGGCGGACGGCCCGTCCGCCGTGACCGCCTGGGCGGACCCCATCGCACTGTCGAGCGCCCTGGACGCGATCATCGACAACGCCCTGAAGTTCACCCCGGCCGAGGAAGAGGTCGTCGTCACGGTCGCCTCCGGCCCCGACCACGTCACGGTCGTCGTCGCCGACCGCGGGCCGGGCCTCACGGCGGCGGAGATGGAACGCATCGGCGACCGCTTCTGGCGCAGCACCCAGCATCAGAACATCCGGGGCTCCGGCCTCGGGCTCTCCATCTCGCAGGCGCTCCTGGCGGCCGGCGGCGGCTCCCTGGGCTACGCGGCCCACGAGCCGCACGGGCTGCGGGTGACGGTCTCGGTGCCGCGCAACGGCCCGCAGGGCTGAGTGCGGCCCGACGGGGAAGAACGGTCAGGGCTTGACCGAGCGGTAGTAGCGGCTGGCCCCCTCGTGCAGCGGCAGCGGATCGGTGTAGATCGCCGTACGCAGATCCACCAGCTGGGCCGCGTGCACCTCGCGCCCGATCCGGTCCCGGCTGTCGATCACGGTCCGGGTGAACGCCTCCGTCAGCGCCGGGTCCGAACGGTCCGTGGTCACCAGCACATTGGCGACCGCGACCGTCGGCACCGCCTGGCCCTGCTGCGCGTTGCGGTAGGCGTCGGCGGGCATCATCGCCGAACGGTAGTAGCGGGCAGACCCGCCCGCCGCCTGGAGCTCCTTGACCAGCGAAGCCTCCAACGGCACCAGCCGGATCGCGAACCGGTCCGACAACTCCTGCACGGCGGACGTGGGCAGCCCGCCGGACCAGAAGAAGGCGTCGAGCCGGTCGTCCTCCAGCTGCTTCGGCATGGTGTCGATACCGGCGGGGACCGGTTTCACGTCGTCGGTGGGATCGAGACCCGCGGCCGTCATCAGCCGGTCGGCGACCAGGCGTACGCCCGAACCGCGCTGCCCCACCCCGACGCGCTTTCCGCGCAGATCCGAGACCTTCCGTATCTCCGAGTCGCGGGGCACGACCAGCTGGATGTAGTCGTCGTACAGCCGCACACAGCCCCGCAGCCGGCCGGCGCCGGGCTTGCCGCCGTGCAGATAGGTGGCGAGGGCATCGGTGGTGGCGATGGTGAAGTCGGCCTTCCCGGTCGCCACCCGTGCGATGTTCTGCTGCGAACCCTCACTGGTCCGGAGCCGTATCGACACCTTGGGCAGATCCCTGGCCAGGTCCCCCTTGAGCCGCTCGCCGTAGCGCTGGTAGACCCCGCTGCGCACACCGGTGCTGAAGGTCAGCGTTCCGGTCGGCACCGGCTCCCCGAGCGGCAGCAGCCACCACAGCAGCAGCCCGAGCACGACGGCGACGGCGGCGCACGCCTGAAGAACGCGTCGCCGGCCGATACGGGAGAGTGCCTGGAGCATGGCGGCGATCCTGCCAGCCCGCTCCGGCGATGACCAGGGCCGGATGCCCGCCCACGACGGACCGGCCGGTGATCACCGCGTCCCGCCCGCCGGGGACCCTCCCGGGACCACCTACCCTGGAGGGCATGACCAGCAGCAGCGACCGGAGCCCCGCAGTGAGCGTCGAGGGACCCAAGACCTACGAAGTCCGCACCTACGGGTGTCAGATGAACGTCCACGACTCCGAGCGGCTGTCGGGGCTGCTGGAGGGCGCGGGCTACGTCCGTGCGGACGAGGGTTCCGACGGCGACGCGGACGTCGTCGTCTTCAACACCTGCGCGGTGCGTGAGAACGCCGACAACAAGCTCTACGGCAACCTCGGCCGGCTCGCTCCGATGAAGACCAAGCGGCCGGGCATGCAGATCGCCGTCGGCGGCTGCCTGGCGCAGAAGGACCGCGACACCATCGTCGAGCGGGCCCCCTGGGTCGACGTCGTCTTCGGTACGCACAACATCGGCAAGCTGCCCGTGCTGCTGGAGCGCGCCCGGGTCCAGGAGGAGGCGCAGATCGAGATCGCCGAATCCCTGGAGGCCTTCCCCTCCACGCTCCCCACCCGACGCGAGTCCGCCTACGCCGCGTGGGTCTCGATCTCCGTCGGCTGCAACAACACCTGCACGTTCTGCATCGTCCCGGCCCTGCGCGGCAAGGAGAAGGACCGCCGCACCGGCGACATCCTCGCCGAGATCGAGGCCCTGGTCGCCGAGGGCGTCTCGGAGATCACCCTGCTCGGCCAGAACGTGAACGCCTACGGCTCCGACATCGGCGACCGCGAGGCCTTCTCCAAGCTGCTGCGCGCCTGCGGGAGGATCGAAGGGCTGGAGCGGGTCCGCTTCACCTCGCCGCACCCCCGTGACTTCACGGACGACGTGATCGCGGCGATGGCCGAGACGCCCAATGTGATGCCGCAGCTCCACATGCCGATGCAGTCGGGCTCCGACACGATCCTCAAGGCGATGCGGCGCTCCTACCGGCAGGAGCGTTTCCTCGGCATCATCGAGAAGGTGCGCGCCGCGATGCCGGACGCCGCCATCTCCACCGACATCATCGTGGGCTTCCCCGGCGAGACCGAGGAGGACTTCGAGCAGACCATGCACGCGGTCCGCGAGGCGCGCTTCACCAACGCCTTCACCTTCCAGTACTCCAAGCGTCCCGGGACCCCCGCCGCCGAGATGGAGGGGCAGATCCCCAAGGAGGTCGTCCAGGAGCGGTACATGCGCCTGTCAGCCCTCCAGGAGGAGATCTCCTGGGGGGAGAACAAGAAGCAGGTCGGCCGGACGCTGGAGATCATGGTCGCGGAGGGCGAGGGCCGCAAGGACGGCGCCACCCACCGCCTCTCCGGCCGCGCCCCCGACAACCGCCTGGTCCACTTCACCAAGCCGGACCAGGACGTGCGACCGGGCGACGTGGTGACCGTCGAGATCACCTACGCGGCCCCGCACCACCTCCTCGCCGAGGGCGCACCGGTGGCCGTGCGGCGGACCCGGGCCGGGGACGCCTGGGAGAAGCGCACCGCCGCCGAGGCCGCCAAGCCGGCCGGAGTGATGCTGGGACTGCCGGGCATCGGAGCCCCGGCGCCGCTGCCGGCCGTGGCGGCCCCCGGCTGCGGCCGCGACTGACACCGGGAGCCCGACAGCGGCCCGGCCCGCAGTACGCTGCCCACCATGCTTGCCGCCGCCGCTGTCTGCCCCTGCCCGCCCCTGCTGGTACCCGAGGTCGCCGCCGGTGCCGCGCCCGAGCTCGACGCCGCGCGCGACGCCTGCGCCGAGGCCCTCGGTGTGCTCGCCGCCGCGCGTCCCGATCTGCTGATCGTGGTCGGGCCCGCGGACCTGCCGGGGCGTGGCCCGCACCCCGAGGGGGCCACCGGTACCTTCAAGGGCTTCGGCGTCGGCCTCGGCGTCCGGCTCGGGCGCGACCGGGGACCGGTGGCGGACGACACACTCCCGCCGTCCCTCTCGGTCGGCGCGTGGCTGCTGGCCCGTGCGGGATGGGACGGTGCGCCGGTCGAAGGGCTGGGCGTGGGGGAGCAGCTGGAGACCGGCCGCTGTACGAGCGCCGGACGGGACCTGGCCGCCAGGGCGGACCGGGTCGCGCTCCTCGTGATGGGCGACGGCAGCGCCTGCCGCACGCTCAAGGCCCCGGGCTATCTGGACCAGCGGGCCGAGGCCTTCGACGCGGCGGCCGCCCGGGCGCTGGGCGCGGCGGACACCGACGCGCTGACCGCGCTGGACGCGTCATTGGCGTACGAGCTGAAGGCGGCGGGCCGGGCACCCTGGCAGGTCCTCGCGGGCGCGGCGCAGGGGGCGCGGACGGCCGGGAGGCTGCTGTACGAGGACGCTCCGTACGGCGTGGGCTACCTGGTCGCCGCCTGGTCCTGACCCCCGCCGCCCGGGACGTACGGCGGGCGGCCGTACAGCGTCCTCGCTCCACGGCCGTCGCCGGACTTGATCAGTTCATGCTCAGGAAGCGGGCGGTGTACCACCCTCGTCCTTGTGGGTCTCGTCCTTGTGGGTCAGGCGCTCGACCGCGTCCTTGGCCTTCCTCGTACCGGACTCGATCTTGTCGCTGTACTTGCCCTTGGTCTTTTGGTCGACCGTCCGTGCGGCCTTGTCGAGTCCCTGGTCGATCTTGTCCCCGTGCTGATGCGCGAGTTCGCCGACCTTTTCCCTGGCGGGGCTCAGCTTGGCCTTCAAATTGTCCAGGAAGCCCATCGGGCACCTTCCCTGCTGGGGGACTACGGTCGGGTGCTTCTTCAAACCGTGAAAAAACACCCATATTCAATTTGGATTCTACTGTCGTGGGAGAAGATCCGCGCCGTTCGGCGTGCCTGCGGCGTCACCGGGCAAACTCACTCGTTCGGGAACAGGTGCGGAGGTTTGCGAGACTGTGGCGGTGAGAAGCTCAGCTCCCGCACCGCGGGTCATCACCGTCGTCGGTCCCACTGCAGCCGGAAAGTCCGATCTGGGGGTATTCCTTGCTCAGCAGCTCGACGGCGAAGTGGTCAACGCCGACTCCATGCAGCTCTACCGCGGGATGGACATCGGCACCGCGAAGCTGACGCTCGCCGAACGCGGATCCGTCCCGCACCACCTGCTGGACATCTGGGACGTCACCGAGACCGCCAGCGTCGCCGAGTACCAGCGGCTGGCCCGCGCCGAGATCGACCGGCTGCTCGCGGCCGGCCGCACCCCCGTCCTGGTCGGCGGCTCCGGGCTCTACGTGAAGGGCGCCATCGACGCACTGGAGTTCCCCGGCACGGACCCGGACGTACGGGCCAGGCTGGAGGAGGAGCTGGCCGAGCGCGGCTCCGGAGCGCTGCACGCGCGGCTCGCCGCCGCCGACCCCGGGGCGGGCCGCGCCATCCTGCCGAGCAACGGCCGCCGCATCGTCCGGGCTCTTGAGGTCATCGAGATCACCGGCAAGCCCTTCACCGCCAATCTCCCCGGTAACGATGCGGTGTACGACACCGTCCAGATCGGCGTCGACGTGGCCCGCCCCGAACTCGACGAACGCATCGCCCTGAGGGTCGACCGGATGTGGGCGGCCGGACTCGTGGACGAGGTCCGGGCCCTGGAGACACAGGGGCTGCGCGAAGGGCGGACCGCTTCCCGGGCGCTCGGCTACCAGCAGGTGCTGGCCGCGCTGGCCCGGGAATGCACCGAGGAGGAGGCGCGTGCCGAGACCGTGCGCGCCACCAAGCGCTTCGCGCGCCGGCAGGACTCGTGGTTCCGCCGCGACCCGCGGGTCCACTGGCTCAGCGGCGCCGCGGCTGACCGCGGGGAACTCCCGCGCCGGGCGCTGGCGTTGATCGAACGAGCGGTTACAGCCTGATCACGTGATGGCATCGGGAAGCCCTGCCCGTCATTTCGGTGACCCGGAGCGTGCCATCATCGAGCATCGATCGACCAGTGGAGTCCGAGTTGGGAGGGCGCGTGGCGATGGAGGCCGGCCCTCGCGACACTGAACAAGACGCACCGGACGTGCTGCACGGGACAGGAAGTCTGAGCCCCGACGGGCCGGACGATCTCGAAGCGACCCCCGAGGTCGAGGTCGAGCTGCGGCCCGCGCGCCGGCTGCGGATCTGGCAACTGGCACCGATCGTCGTGCTCGCCGCGGTGGGATCGCTGATGTTCGCCTTCCCGCTGGCCTTCGAGTTCGGCGACGGCGGCGCGGTCGTGGCCATGCTGGGCCTGCTGATCAGCTGCTGCGCGGCGGGCTGGGGCATGATGGCCGCCCGCCGCGTGGGATACACCTGGCCGGGCCTGCCGCAGCGGGGCTCGGGCGAGCGGTCCGACTGGCGGGTGATCGCCCTGTACGTCGTCGTCGTGGCCGCGCTGGTGGCGCTGGCCATCTGGCGCGTGGCACGGCTCCGCTGACCCCGGACGTCACATCCGGGACCGCCCGGCGCCGCCGGTTGTCGGCGCCGTTTCGTACAGTTGCCCTGTGAGCACCTCGCAGATCGCCTTCCTCAAGGGTCACGGCACCGAGAACGACTTCGTGATCGTTCCCGACCCGGACAACACCATCGACCTGCCCGCGTCCGTCGTGGCCCGGCTCTGCGACCGCCGCGCCGGTATCGGCGGTGACGGACTCCTGCACGCCGTACGGTCCGCCGCGCATCCCGAGGCGCGGGCCATGGCGGGCGAGGCCGAGTGGTTCATGGACTACCGCAACGCGGACGGCTCGATCGCCGAGATGTGCGGCAACGGCGTACGGGTCTTCGCCGGGTACCTCCAGCGCGTCGGGCACGTCGAGGAGGGTGACCTCGCCGTCGCGACCCGGGGCGGCGTGAAGAAGGTGCACATCGCCAAGAACGGCGAGATCACGGTCTCCATGGGGCGCGCGCTCCTGCCCGGGGACGGCGTCACGGTCAGTGTCGGGGGCCGCAGCTGGGACGCCCGCAACGTGAACATGGGCAACCCCCACGCCGTGGCCTTCGTCGAGGACCTGGCGCATGCAGGCGATCTGCTTTCCGTGCCGCCCTACAGCCCCGCGGCCGTCTACCCCGAGGGCGTCAACATCGAGTTCGTCGTGGACCGCGGACCGCGCCATGTCGCCATGCGGGTCCACGAGCGCGGCTCCGGCGAGACCCGCTCCTGCGGCACGGGCGCCTGCGCCGTGGCCGTCGCCGCGGCCCGCAGGGACGGCGCGGACCCCGCGGAGACCGGCACCCCCGTCACGTACACGGTCGAGCTGCCGGGCGGCACCCTCGTGATCACCGAGCGGCCGGACGGCGAGATCGAGATGACCGGACCGGCCGTGATCGTCGCCGAGGGCCTCATCGACCCCGCCTGGCTCGAAGCGGAAAACGCCTAGGCGACTGCCGCCCGGACCGGGCCGGACCGGGGCCCGCGAGCCCGGCCGGGTCCAAACGAGAGGCTCCGGAGCTTCGCTCGAATGGGTGATCCGTTTCACGCTGGGCGAGAGCGGGACTCCGCCACGTGGTGGGCTCGGTAGCATCAAGCACCGGCCCGGAGGCGCGACCGCACCTTCCACCGCCGGTCGATGCCGCCGGAGGTGCCCCATGAGTGCAGAGGCCACCAGTCCAGGTGCCCCCATCCGCAGACGGGGCCGCCCCCGGATCGATCTGCGCCGCCTCGGCCGCGTCGCTCTGCTCGGCCCCGTCTCCCGCGACCGGCTGCCCGACGCCATCGGCCATGTCGCCGAGGCCCATCGGGCCCACCACCCGGACGCGGACCTCTCGATCCTGCGCCGGGCCTATGTACTCGCGGAGTCCTCGCACCGGGGACAGATGCGCAAGAGCGGCGAGCCGTACATCACGCACCCGCTCGCGGTCACGCTGATCCTCGCCCAGCTCGGCGCCGAGACGACGACACTCACCGCGTCGCTGCTCCACGACACCGTCGAGGACACCGATGTGACCCTCGATCAGGTGCGGGACCAGTTCGGCGACGAGGTCCGCTATCTCGTCGACGGCGTCACCAAGCTCGAAAAGGTCGACTACGGAGCGGCCGCCGAGCCGGAGACCTTCCGCAAGATGCTGGTCGCCACCGGGGACGACGTCCGGGTCATGTCGATCAAGCTCGCCGACCGGCTGCACAACATGCGCACCCTCGGTGTGATGCGGCCCGAGAAACAGGCCAGGATCGCCAAGGTCACCCGTGACGTACTGATCCCGCTGGCCGAACGGCTCGGCGTGCAGGCCCTCAAGACCGAGCTGGAGGACCTGGTCTTCGCGATCCTCCACCCCGAGGAGTACGAACGGACCCGCGCGCTGATCGCCGCCGCGTCGGCGCGGCCGGACGGTTCCGGCGCCGCCCGCCGGGACCCGCTCGCCGCCATCGCGGAGAACGTCACGACGGTGCTGCGGGAGGCCGGCATCCCCGCCGAAGTCCTCATCAGGCCCCGCCACTTCGTCTCCGTGCACCGGGTCGGCGTCAAACGCGGCGAGCTGCGCGGCACCGACTTCGGCCGGCTGCTGGTGCTCGTCGGCGAGGACGCCGACTGCTATGCCGTGCTCGGAGAGCTGCACACCTGCTTCACCCCGGTGATCTCCGAGTTCAAGGACTTCGTCGCCGCCCCCAAGTTCAACCTGTACCAGTCGCTGCACACCGCCGTCGTGGGCGAGGAGGGGGCGGTCGCCGAAGTCCTCATCCGTACCCACCGGATGCACAAGGTCGCCGAGGCCGGGGTCATCGCCCTCGGCAATCCGTACGCGGCGGACAGCGGCACCGGCCCCCAGACGGCCGAACCCGCGGACGGCGAGCGCGCTGACCCCACCCGGCCCGGCTGGCTCTCCCGTCTCCTCGAATGGCAGCAGTCCGCCCCGGACCCCGACACCTTCTGGACCACGCTCCGCGCCGACCTGGCCCAGGACCGTGAGATCACGGTCTTCCGGACCGACGGCGGCACGCTCGGACTGCCCGTCGGAGCCAGCTGCGTCGACGCCGCCTACGCGCAGTACGGGGACCGGGCGCACAGCTGCATCGGCGCCCGGGTCAACGGCCGACTGGCCACCCTCGGCACCGTGCTCAGCGACGGCGACACCGTGCAGCTGCTGCTCGCCGAGGACGCCGCCTCGGGCCCCTCGCCCGACTGGCTCGACCACGCCAGGACCCCCGCCGCCCGCATCGCCATCACCGGCTGGCTGGACACCCACCCCGAGGACGCCCCGGGCCCGCACGGCGGCCGGACAGGGACAGGGCAGCCGTCGCAGGGCCACTCCAGACCCGGACCGCAGCAGCAGGAGCCGGTCGGCGCCGGAGCCGCCATGGCCCCTGACGGCACCGCGACCGCCGTGGTGGACCGGCCGGACGCCACCGTACGGCTCGCGGGCTGCTGCACCCCCGCACCACCCGACGCCGTCACCGGATTCGTGGTGCGCGGCGGCGCCGTCACCGTCCACCGGATGGAATGTCCCGCCGTCGCCCGGATGCGGTCGGCCGGCCGGTCGCCCGTCGGGGTGAGTTGGGAAGACTCCACCGAGTGCCGGGTCACGCTGGTCGCCGAGTCCTTCGGGCGTCCCCGGCTGCTCGCCGATCTCACCGAGGCGATCGCGACGGCGGACGCGGCGATCATCGCCGCCACCGTCGAGCCGCCCAGCGAACAGCGTGTCCGGCACACCTACACCCTGCAGCTCCCCGACGCGGCCGGACTGCCCGCCCTGATGCGTGCCATGCGTGATGTGCCCGGGGTGTACGACGTGAGCCGCACCCGGCACCCCGCCACCACCGCCTGACACCGGCGGGCAGCTGCCGTCCGCCGCGCGCTCTCATTCGGGTGGCGCGGCGCGCGCCGCGCCTGCCCGGCGGGAAGTCGCTGGTAGCGGTAGTTCATGCCGTTCATCTCCCGCCGTCTGCGGGCCGCTCTGCTGGTCACCGCATCAGCCGCCCTCGTCGCAGCAACCCTCCCCTCACCCGTGCCGCTCGGCATCGGGGATCCGCTCTTCCCCCATCTCGGCAACCCCGGGTACGACGTCCGCGCCTACGACATCGGACTGACCTACCACGGCGACAACAGCAAGCCGCTGGAGGCCGTCACCAGGATCGACGCGCGGACCACCGAGCCGCTCGACCGGATCAACCTCGACTTCACCCGGGGCACCGTCCGCAGCGTCGAAGTCAACGGTCTGCGCGCCGACTTCGCCGTCACGGACGAGGACCTGGTCATCCAGCCACTGGGCCGGCTCCCCGCCGGGGTGCCGCTGCGCATCACCGTCCATCACACCAGCGACCCCAACGGCGACCAGGACAGCGGCGGCTGGCTGCGTACCGCCGACGGCCTGGCGATGGCCAATCAGGCCGACGCCGCGCACCGGGTCTTCCCCAGCAACGACCACCCCGCCGACAAGGCCTACTTCACCTTCCGGGTCACCGCGCCCAAGGACCTCACCGTGGTGGCCAACGGACTGCCCTCCGGCACGACCCGGCACGGCGCCGACACCACCTGGACCTACCGGACCGAACACCCCATGGCCACCGAACTGGCCCAGGTCTCCATCGGGCGCTCCACCGTCCTGCGCCGGACCGGCCCGCACGGACTTCCGGTACGCGACGTGGTGCCCACCGCCGACCGCGAGCGCCTCGAACACCGGCTCAGCAAGACCCCCGCCCAGCTGGAATGGATGGAACGACAGGTCGGCCGCTACCCCTTCGAGACGTACGGACTGCTCGTCGCCGCCAACGACACCGGCTTCGAACTGGAGACCCAGACGCTCTCGCTCTTCGAGCGGTCCCTGTTCACCGGGACCGGCTATCCCGAGTGGTACCTCGACTCGATCATGGTGCATGAACTCGCCCACCAGTGGTTCGGCGACAGCGTCTCGCCGCGGAGCTGGTCCGACCTGTGGCTCAACGAAGGACACGCCACCTGGTACGAGGCCCGCTACGCCGAGGAGCACGCCGGAAAGCCGCTGGAACGCCGGATGCGCGAGGCCTACACCAAGTCCGACGGCTGGCGCGCGGCCGGCGGCCCGCCGGCCCGTCCCGACGCCCCGGAACCCGGACAGAAGATCAGCCTGTTCCGGCCGGTGGTGTACGACGGCAGCGCGCTGATCCTCTACGCGCTGCGCCAGGAGATCGGCGCGGGCGCCTTCGACCGGTTGGAGCGGAGCTGGGTGCGCAAGCACCGGGACTCCAACGCCACCACCGAGGACTTCGTCCGGCTGGCCTCCCGGACCGCGGGCCGCGACCTGACCTCGTTCCTCGACGGCTGGCTCTACGGGGAGAAGACCCCGCCGATGCCCGGTCACCCGGACTGGCGCAGTGCCGCGCCCGCCGCACAGCGATAAACCCGGGTGACTGGCGAGGTACGGCCGTGCCACTATCGACGGGTCGCCGCGGCGGCCGGGACCGGAGATTCGCGACAGCGGGAATCATCGGAAGGGGTCACGCGTTGTGACTCATGTAACGGACTTCCATCGACGTAAGGATCCAATGACCTCCTCTTCTTCCCTTCCCCAGGACGCGCAGGACGCGCAGAGCGCTACGGAGAATGTCACCGAAAGCCTCACCGAGAGCCTTCGGGCCGACGCCCTGATGGAAGAGGACGTCGCCTGGAGCCACGAGATCGACGGAGAGCGGGACGGAGAGCAGTTCGACCGCTCCGAGCGCGCCGCCCTGCGGCGCGTGGCCGGACTCTCCACCGAGCTCGAAGATGTCACCGAGGTCGAGTACCGACAGCTGCGCCTGGAGCGTGTGGTGCTGGTCGGTGTCTGGACATCGGGGACCGTGCGTGACGCGGAGAACTCCCTCGCGGAGCTGGCCGCACTGGCGGAGACGGCGGGCGCCCAGGTGCTCGACGCCGTCTTCCAGCGCCGCGACAAGCCGGACCCGGCCACCTACATCGGTTCGGGCAAGGCACTGGAGCTGCGCGACATCGTTCTCGAATCCGGGGCCGACACCGTCGTCTGCGACGGTGAGCTCAGCCCCGGCCAGCTGATTCACCTGGAAGACGTCGTCAAGGTCAAGGTGGTCGACCGGACCGCCCTGATCCTCGACATCTTCGCCCAGCACGCCAAGTCCCGAGAGGGCAAGGCGCAGGTCTCGCTGGCACAGATGCAGTACATGCTGCCGCGGCTGCGCGGCTGGGGTCAGTCGCTCTCCCGGCAGATGGGCGGCGGCGGTTCCAGCGGCGGTGGCGGCATGGCCACCCGTGGTCCCGGTGAGACCAAGATCGAGACGGACCGGCGCCGGATCCGCGAGAAGATGGCGAAGATGCGCCGGGAGATCGCGGAGATGAAGACGGGCCGTGAGATCAAGCGCCAGGAGCGCAAGCGCAACAAGGTGCCGTCGGTCGCCATCGCCGGCTACACCAACGCGGGCAAGTCCTCGCTGCTCAACCGGCTCACCGGTGCGGGCGTCCTGGTGGAGAACGCCCTGTTCGCCACCCTGGACCCGACCGTGCGCCGGGCCGAGACGCCGGGCGGCCGGCTCTACACCCTGGCCGACACCGTCGGGTTCGTACGGCATCTGCCGCACCACCTCGTCGAGGCGTTCCGCTCCACCATGGAGGAGGTCGGCGAGTCCGACCTGATCCTGCACGTGGTGGACGGCTCCCACCCGGTCCCGGAGGAGCAGCTGGCCGCGGTGCGCGAGGTGATCCGCGAAGTGGGTGCGGTGGACGTGCCCGAGATCGTGGTGATCAACAAGGCGGACGCGGCCGATCCGCTGGTGCTCCAGCGACTGCTGCGCATCGAGAAGCACGCGATCGCCGTCTCGGCGCGCACCGGTGCCGGTATCGACGAGCTGCTCGCGCTCATCGACACCGAGCTGCCGCGGCCGTCGGTCGAGATCGACGCGCTCGTGCCGTACATCCAGGGCGGACTCGTCTCCCGGGTGCATGCCGAGGGCGAGGTGATCTCCGAGGAGCACACGTCGGAGGGCACCCGGCTCAAGGCGCGGGTGCACGAGGAACTGGCTGCCGAGCTCTCCTCGTTCGTCCCCGTGGCGCACTGACCGCGGCGCGACACGGTTCAGCGAGGCCCGAAGGCCCGCCCCCGACCGGGGGCGGGCCTTCGGGCCTTCATCGGGGTGCCGGTGGCACTCAGCGGCCGGCGAACTTCTCGCTCATCGTGGTGAAGATGTCCTTCGCGCCCGGACCCAGGCGAGGCCCGGCGAGCCAGCCGGCGGTCACCGGCCCGATGGAGGTGTTGGAGACCAGCACGGACTTGCCGTCGCCGCCGTTCATGAACCAGCCACCGCCGGACGACCCACCTGTCATGGTGCAGCCGATGCGGTACATCGCCGGAGTGCTGGGGCTGATGGAGAGCCGCCCGGGGCGGTCGACGCACTTGTGCATGATCAGGCCGTCGTACGGGGGAGCGGCGGGGTATCCCCAGGCGCCCATGGCGCCGATCTGCGAGACCTCGGGAGCGTCGAAGTCGACCGCCAGGGCGTTGCCCACGGTCTCCTCCAGCGACTTGGTGCCCTTCTCCGGCTTCACGTGCAGCACCGCGTAGTCGTAGGGAGCGCCATCGCCCCCGGTGGGGCCGCCGTCGGCCAGCCATTCCCCGGACGTCGACGCCCAGTCCGCCCAGTACGCGCCGTACGGGGCGACCTCCTGGGGCTGCGCGTTCTTCAGAGCGGCGGCGGACTTGCCCTGGTCGTTGTACGCGGGCACGAAGACGATGTTGCGGTACCAGCCGCCGTTCGAACCGGCGTGCACACAGTGTCCGGCGGTCCACACCAGATTGGACCGTCCCGGGTTCCGCGGGTCCTTGACGACCGTGCCCGAGCAGACCATCGAGCCCTTGGGGGAGTCGAAGAACACCTTGCCGACCGGGGCCGCGTAGTTGTGGTACGGCGTCTTCTCGGGCTCGGCCCGCACCGGAGCGGGCTCCGGGTCGGTGACGCCCTGGCCGCCGGAGACGTCGCCGGCCGCCATGGTCTTCGCCGGGTCCTTGGCCGACTTCATCCGGTCGGGCTTCCACAGCCCCTCGATGACCGGGTTGACGAAGTCCTTGGCCTCACGCAGCCACTTGTCCTTGTCCCAGTTCTTCCACTCGCCGTTCTTCCACTTCTCCGGGTCGACGCCGTGCTTCTTCAGCGCCTCGGCCAGACCCTCGGGCAGGGAGGAGCCGGCGTCCTGGCCACCCGTCGAGCCTGCGGCGGGCTTGTCGTTCGCGCTGTCCTCACCCGGGCCGCAGGCGGTGGCCGTCAGCGCGAGCGTGGCGACGAGTCCTGTCGCGGCGAGCAGTGGACGTATGGATCGCATGGAAAGTGTTCCCCCTGAAACTTCCGAAATTGCCATGAACGTGTCATTCGAATCGACGGCCGGACCAGCGGCCGCCGAAGATGCAGGGCCCCACCCTATGACGGTCCGCAGTGTGCTCCCCGCCACGGCGGCGCGGCGCCACGGAGAGGGCCCCCGGCGCTCAACTGCAGCGCCGGGGGCCCCTGATGCTCCGTCACCGGAGACGGGCCGGGTGACGGTCCGTCGTCACTCTCCCGCGTACTTCTTGCTGACCGAGTCGTAGACGCCCTTGGCCTCCTTGCCGAACCGAGGCCCGGCCAGCCAGCCGGCGGTCACCGGACCGATGGAGGTGTTGGAGACCAGTGCGGGCTTGCCGTCCTGGCCGTTCGCGACCCAGCCACCGCCGGAGGAACCACCGGTCATGCTGCAGCCGATGCGGTACATCGTCGGGTCCTGCGCGGTCAGCGAGAGCCGGCCCGGCTTGTCCGCGCACTGGAAGGCCTTCTGGCCGTCGTACGGCGGAGCGGCCGGGAAGCCGGTCGCCGTCATGGCGTCGATCTTCGGCACGGCCGGGGCGTTGAACTCGACGGGCAGCGCGGAACCGACCGTCTCCTCCAGGGACTTGCCCGTCGAACCCTTCTCCGGCGTCACGTGCAGCACGGCGAAGTCGTACGGCGCGCCCAGCCCGCCCATCGAGGATCCCTGCGAGATCCACTGGTCGGACGTCTGCGCCCAGGTGCCCCACCACACGCCGTAGGGGGCGATCTCCTGCTTGGTCGCCGTCTTCAGCTCGGCCAGGGAGAGGCCCTGGTTGTTGTACGAGGGAACGAAGGCGATGTTGCGGTACCAGCCGCCCTTCTTGCCCGCGTGCACGCAGTGCCCGGCGGTCCACACCAGGTTGGACTTCCCGGGGTGCGCCGGGTCCTTCACCACGGTCGCGGAACAGACCATGGAGCCCTCGGGGCTGTCGAAGAGCAGCTTCCCGGACTCGGCGGCACTGGTGTGGTAAGGCGTTCGGACGCCCGCGGCCCGGACCGGTGCGGGCGTCGGGTCCGTCACACCCTCGTCACCCGAGATGTCGTTCTCGACCGGCTTCTCCGGCGACTTGTCCGCATCCCGCATCCGGTCCGGGTCCCAGAGGTCCTCGATGATCGGGTTGACGAAGTCCTTGGCCTCACGCAGCCACTTGTCCTTGTCCCAGTTCTTCCACTCGCCGTTCTTCCACTGGTCGAGGTCGATCCCGTGTTCCTTGAGCCGGTTCTTCAGGTCGTCGGGAATCTTGATCTTGCCGTCCGAGGACTGGCCCGCGGGGACGCTCGGCTTGTCGCTCGCGTTGTCCTCCTCGGGTCCGCAGGCCGTGGCGGTGAGTGCGAGGACCGCGGTGACCGCGGCCACGGCGAGCATCGACGAGGGCCGGCGGCCCGCCCTCCCCCGGCGTACGGCGAGAACCGGTCGAATGAGTCGCATGTGGTGATCCCCCTGGGACTTCGTAACTCAACACTTCTGTACTGCACTGCGGTACCGCTCCGAGCCATCCGCTCCGAACACCCTGCGGACTCCTGGACAGTTGTCCGGGGTCCTGTGCGGCCCCCACTATGCCGGTGCCGTTGGGGACGGTGAGCGGCAGGGCCGTGGTTCCGCCTCCGCAAGGATCTTCGGATTTACCCGTGATCCGCCGCCCCCGGCGTCGTTGGTACGTGCGAGGGACCCGGGGAAAGCGTTCATCCCCGAACTCCGTCCGCTCACCGACGTACTGATGTGCAACGCAACCGTTACACCAGGAGGACCGACAGCCGTGGCCGTGACCGAACCAGCCCCGGTGGCAGCACCGACGGTGCACGAGGGGATCCTGCGCCGCCAGTCCCTGCGCGAATCCGCCGCCCGTACCTATGCGCGGTCACTGCCGATCGTGCCGGTGCGGGCCCGCGGACTGACCATCGAGGGCGCGGACGGGCGGCGGTATCTGGACTGCCTCTCCGGAGCCGGCACCCTGGCGCTGGGCCACAACCACCCGGTCGTCCTGGAAGCGATCAAGAAGGTCATCGACTCGGGTGCGCCGCTCCATGTGCTCGACCTCGCCACGCCGGTCAAGGACGCCTTCACCACGGAGCTGTTCGCCACCCTGCCGCCGCGGTTCGCCGACAACGCCCGGATCCAGTTCTGCGGACCGGCGGGCACGGACGCGGTCGAGGCGGCGTTCAAGCTGGTCCGCGGCGCGACCGGCCGCAGCGGCCTGCTCGCCTTCACCGGGGCCTACCACGGGATGACCGAGGGAGCCCTCGCCGCGTCGGGGGGCGCCGAGGACGTACGGGTGACCCGGCTGCCCTTCCCGCGCGACTACCGCTGCCCCTTCGGCGTCGGCGGGGAGCGCGGCGCGGAGCTGGCCGCACGGTGGACCGAGAGCCTCCTGGACGACCCCAAGGCGGGCACACCGGCACCGGCCGGGATGATCCTCGAACCGGTGCAGGGGGAGGGCGGTGTGAACCCCGCCCCCGACGGCTGGATGCGCCGGATGCGAGCGATCACCGAGGCCCGCTCCGTCCCGCTGATCGCCGACGAGGTCCAGACGGGCGTCGGCCGCACCGGTGCCTTCTGGGCGGTCGAGCACAGCGGGATCGTGCCCGATGTGATGGTGCTCTCCAAGGCGATCGGCGGCTCCCTCCCGCTCGCCGTGATCGTCTACCGCTCCGAGCTCGACACCTGGCAGCCGGGCGCCCACGCCGGCACCTTCCGGGGCAACCAGCTCGCGATGGCGGCGGGCACGGCCACCCTGGCCTACGTACGGGAGAACCGCCTCGCCGAACGCGCCGCGATCCTCGGCGCCCGCATGCTCGCCCGTCTCCAGGCGCTGGCCACCGACCACCCCGCCATCGGCGACGTACGCGGACGCGGCCTGATGATCGGGATCGAGCTGGTCGACCCGGAGGCCACCGCTCCCGGTGACGGCCCCGAGCCCCCGCCCGCACCCGCCCTCGCCGCCGCCGTCCAGCAGGAGTGCCTGCGCCGCGGCCTCATCGTCGAACTCGGCGGACGCCACTCCACCGTCGTACGCCTCCTGCCTCCCCTCACGCTCACCGACGAACAGGCAACAGCGGTCGTGGACCGCCTCGCCGACGCCCTGGCAGCCGCCGAGCGGCTGCCGCTCCGCCGGACCACGACCGGGTCGGTCCGCTGACCCCGGACACCCTCACAAGAAAGACCGCCGTGAACCCCACCCCCGCGCCCCAGGCCGACGGCTCTCCCCCCACCCCGCAGCTCGCCGGCCCCCTCGTCGTCGAACAGTCCACGGTGCCGCGCCAGATGACGGCACCGCCCGACGAGCGGTGCACCCCGGACCCCGCGGCCATCGGCAGGCCCTCGGCCGATCCGCTCGACCACCCGGACCCGCTGCGGGCCGCCGACACCGCGGGCGCGGAGAATCTTCTCCGCTGCTGGGTCCGGGAGACCGGCCGGCCCGGCCCGGACGGCCGTACGCTGCGGATCCCGCTCCCCGCCAGCGGAACGGCGCTGCTCGTCCCCGTCCTCTACTGGTCGGCCACGGGCTGCCACCGCTTCGGCCCACCCGTGCTGGAGGGGGCGCCCGAAGGAGCACCGCCCGCCGACGCCGTCATGGTCGCCGCCCTCCTGGGCCGCGAGGCCGACCGCGACGAGGGCGCCGACCTGGTGGCCCGGGTGGCCGACTCGGTACGGCGCACCGCCGGCTTCATCACCGAACGGCGCCGCGCCCCCCACGCCCCGGCCGGGGCGGACCTCTTCCTCACCGCGGAGCAGTCCCTGCTGCTCGGACACCCGCTGCACCCCACCCCCAAGAGCCGCGAAGGGCTCTCCGACGCGGAGTCCCGCCTCTACTCACCCGAGTCGCACGGATCCTTCCCGCTGCACTGGATGGCCGTCGACCGGTCCGTGCTGGCCACCGACTCCGCCTGGACCGACGGAGGCCGTCCCGTACCGGCCACCGAGCTGCTCACCTCCTACGCCGAGGGCCTGCGGCTCCCCGGCGGCACCGTGCCGATCCCGCTCCACCCCTGGCAGGCCCGCGAGCTCGCACACCGTCCCGAGGTGGCCGCGCTGCTCGACGCCGGACTCCTCCACGACCTGGGACCCCACGGCAGCCGCTGGCACCCCACCTCTTCGGTCCGCACCGTGCACCGGCCCGGCGCCGAGGTCATGCTCAAGCTCTCCCTCGGCGTACGCATCACCAACTCCCGCCGGGAGAACCTCCGCAAGGAACTCCACCGCGGCGTGGAGGTGCACCGGCTGCTCCGCACCGGGCTCGCCACCCGGTGGCACGCCGCCCACCCGGGCTTCGACATCGTCCGCGACCCCGCCTGGCTCGCCGTCGACGGTCTCGACGGCGAGCCCGTGCGGGGCCTGGACGTGATGCTCCGTCACAACCCCTTCGGGCCGCACGACGACGCGGTCTGCATCGCGGCCCTGACCGCCCCGCGTCCTTGGCCGGGCCGGATCGGCATGCACTCGCGCCTCGCCGAGATCGTTCACACGCTGGCCGCCCTCACCGGAAGGACCGTGGGCGCGGTCGCCGCCGAGTGGTTCCTGCGCTACCTGGACCGCGTCGTGCGCCCCGTGCTCTGGCTCGACGGCCACGCGGGCGTGGCGCTCGAAGCACACCAGCAGAACACCCTGGTGCTGCTGGGCCCCGAAGGCTGGCCGGTCGGCGGCCGATACCGCGACAACCAGGGCTACTACTTCCGCGAGTCCCACCGCACGGCGCTGGAGGACCGGCTCCCCGGCATCGGATCGGTCAGCGACACCTTCGTCTCCGACGCGGTCACCGACGAACGCTTCGCCTACTACCTCGGCATCAACAACGTCTTCGGCCTGATCGGCGCGTTCGGTGCCCAGCACCTCGCCGACGAACGCGTACTCGTCGCGGCCTTCCGCCGATTCCTCGGCTCGGCCGCCGCCCTGGGCTCCCCGCTCTCCGCCCATCTGCTGGAAAAGCCCCATCTGCGGTGCAAGGCCAACCTGCTGACCCGGATGCACGGTCTGGACGAACTCGTCGGCCCCGTCGACACCCAGTCCGTCTACGTCACCATTGCCAACCCCCTGTGTGTCTGAGGGAACATGACCAACTCCTGAACCGCCGAGAGGAGCGCGACACCGTGGCTAGCGCCGATGCGCAGACCGACGCCGGTACCGGCCCTGTCCCACCGGCCGACACGGGTGCCGAGGACACCCTGGACCTGGAGCTCCCCGAGGAGCTCCTCGCCCTGTTCGGGGAGGACCCCCCGGCCGCCGAGGGCGACGCGGGCCGGGCGGCGGGTGCGACGCCGGCCGTGAGCAGGGCCGCCTCCTCCGATCTGCTCGACCGCCCGGCCGACTGGCGACCGGTCACCACTCCGGCCGGAGTCCTCCAGCTCGTGCCCGTGCGACTGGAACGCGACCTCGCCGTGCTGAGCCGCTGGATGAACGACCCCGCGGTCGCGGCCTTCTGGGAACTCGCCGGACCCGAGGCCGTGACCGCCGCCCATCTGCGCCCTCAACTCGACGGTGACGGACGCAGCGTCCCCTGCCTCGGCGTGCTGGAGGGCGTCCCCATGAGCTACTGGGAGATCTACCGCGCGGATCTCGACCCGCTGGCACGCCACTACCCGGCCCGTCCGCACGACACCGGAATCCACCTGCTCATCGGCGGTGTGAACAACCGCGGACGCGGCCTCGGCACCACTCTGCTGCGGGCCGTCGCCGACCTCGTGCTCGACCAGCGTCCCCGGTGCGCGCGTGTGGTCGCGGAACCCGACCTCCGTAACACCCCGTCCGTCTCCGCCTTCCTGAGTGCCGGATTCCGCTTCTCCGCGGAGCTCGAACTCCCTGACAAACGAGCCGCCCTGATGGTCCGCGACCGAACCCATCGTGCCCAGCTGTGAACGAACTGCCATCCACCTCACACCGCTCGAACCCCATCGGTTCCATCCCGAGGAGTCCCCGTGCCGAAATATCCCGAGAGCCATGATTCAGCGAAGTCCGCCGAGCTGTTCAGCACACCGGAACTGAACCGGGCGGTCTGGGACCGGGCCGCCGCCCGACTGCTCGCGAAGATGCTCGCCCAGTTCGCCTACGAGGAAGTCGTCGAGCCGGCCCGGCAGGCGGGCGGAGGCGACAGGTACACCCTCGGCCTCGACGACGGCGCAACCCTCGGCTTCAGCGCCCGGCGGGGCGTGTACGGGAGCTGGCACATCGCCCCGGACTCGATTCTGGAGACGCCCGGGAGCGCCCCCGGAACGGCGGCCGGGGCGGGGCCCGACGGCGAGCGGCCGGGCAGCCGGAACACCGGGGCCGTCCCCTTCCACGATCCCCTCCAGTTCCTCGTACGCGCCCGCCGGCTCCTGGACATCGACGGTGCGACCCTCGGCCACCTCATCCGTGAGATCACCACCACCCTCGCCGCCGACGCCCGGCTCGACCACACCGCGCTCCCCGCCGCCCGGCTGGCCGAGCTCGACTACGCCGAACTGGAAGGGCACCAGACCGGCCACCCCTGGCTCGTCGCCAACAAGGGCCGCCTCGGTTTCTCCGCCGCCGACGCCTCGCGCTACACCCCCGAGGCCCGCAAGCCCCTCACGCTGCCATGGATCGCGGTCTCCACGAGGATCGCCGGCTACCGCGGAGTGGCCCGCCTGGGCGTGCCGGAGCAGCTGTACGCACAGGAGCTCGACCCGTCGGTCCGTGACTCCTTCGCCGCCGTGCTCCGCGCCCGCGGCCTCGACCCCGCCGGTTACCTCTGTCTTCCCGTACACCCCTGGCAGTGGGACGAATGGATCGTTCCGGTCTTCGCCCCCGCCATCGCCGCCGGGGACATCGTGCCGCTGCACGCCGACGCGGACCTCAGGCTGCCGCAGCAGTCCATCCGCACCTTCAGCAACGTGGCCCGTCCCGAGCGGCACACCGTCAAACTGCCCCTGTCGATCCTCAACACCCTCGTCTGGCGGGGACTGCCGACCGAACGCACCCTCGCGGCCCCCGCCGTCACCGACTGGGTCCAGGGCCTGCGCGACCAGGACGCCTATCTGCGTGACACCTGCGGGGTCATCCTGCTCGGCGAGGTGGCCTCGGTGGCGGTCGAGCACCCGCTCTACGACCACCTTCCCGAGGCCCCGTACCAGTTCAAGGAGATCCTCGGCGCGATCTGGCGCGAACCCCTCCAGCCCCGGCTCGCGCCCGGCGAGCGGGCCCGGACCCTCGCCTCGCTGCTCCACACCGATCCGCAGGGCCGCGCCTTCACCGCCGAGCTCGTCGCCCGCTCCGGGCTGACGCCCACCGCCTGGCTGACCCGCCTCTTCGCCGCCCTGCTGCCGCCGCTGCTGCACTTCCTCTACCGGTACGGCACGGTGTTCTCCCCGCACGGCGAGAACGCCATCGTGGTCTTCGACGACCAGGACGTGCCGGTGCGCCTCGCGATCAAGGACTTCGTCGACGACGTGAACGTCAGCGCCCGGCCACTGCCGGAGCACGAGTCGATGCCCGAGGACGTACGCCGCGTCCTGCTCACCGAGGAACCCTCCTTCCTCACCCAGTTCATCCACGCCGGACTGTTCATCGGGGTGTTCCGCTTCCTCTCCCCGCTCTGCGAGGAACAGCTGGGGGTTCCGGAGGACGATTTCTGGTCACTCGTCCGCGCCGAGATCCTGCGCCACCACGCCCGCTTCCCCGAGCTCAAGGAGCGGTTCGAGATGTTCGACCTGCTGACCCCTCGCATCGCGCGCCTCTGTCTCAACCGCAACCGCCTGCACGTCGACGGATACCGGGACCGCCCCCAGCGCCCGCACGCGGCCATCCACGGGACCGTTCCCAATCCGCTCCACCCCTCCGCCGGAGTCCGGGAGTGACCGCTGTTGTCAGTGGGGCCCCGTACGCTGGTCGGGCTATGACGAAGCCATCCCTCCCCGAGCTCCTGCACGCCGCCGTGACCGCCGTCGGCGGGACGGAACGACCAGGCCAGGCCGCCATGGCCGGGGCCGTCGCCGAGGCCGTCGACGACCATTCCCATCTGCTCGTCCAGGCCGGCACCGGCACCGGCAAGTCGCTCGGTTACCTGGTGCCCGCGCTGGCCCACGGGGAGCGGGTGGTGGTGGCCACGGCAACGCTGGCGCTCCAGCGCCAGCTCGTGGAGCGCGACCTTCCGCGCACGGTCGACGCCCTGCATCCGCTGCTGCGCCGGCGCCCCCAGTTCGCCATGCTCAAGGGCCGGTCGAACTATCTCTGTCTGCACCGGCTCCACGAAGGAGTGCCGCAGGAAGAGGAGGAGGGGCTCTTCGACCAGTTCGAGGCGGCGGCCCCGTCGAGCAAGCTCGGCCAGGACCTGATCCGGCTCCGGGACTGGTCCGACGAGACCGAGTCCGGCGATCGCGACGACCTCACCCCCGGGGTCTCCGACCGCGCATGGGCCCAGGTCTCCGTCTCCTCCCGCGAGTGCGTGGGTGCCGGCAAGTGCGCGTACGGCGCGGAGTGCTTCGCCGAGCAGGCGCGTGAGCGGGCCAAGCTCGCCGATGTCGTCGTCACCAACCACGCACTCCTCGCCATCGACGCCATCGAGGGCGCCCCGGTGCTCCCGCAGCACGAGGTGCTGATCGTCGACGAGGCCCATGAGCTGGTCTCCCGGGTCACCGGGGTGGCCACCGGCGAGCTCACCCCCGGCCAGGTCAACCGCGCGGTGCGCCGCGCGGCGAAGCTGGTCAACGAGAAGGCCGCCGACGCGCTGCAGACCGCGTCGGAAGGGTTCGAGCGGGTGATGGAGCTGGCGCTTCCCGGCCGCCTGGAAGAGGTCCCCGAGGACCTCGGCTACGCGCTGCTGGCGCTCCGCGACGCCGCGCGCACCGTGATCTCGGCCCTGGGCGCCACGCGCGACAAGTCCGTCCAGGACGAGGACGTCGTCCGCAAGCAGGCTCTGGCATCGGTGGAGACGATCCACGGCGTGGCCGAGCGGATCGCCCAGGGCTCGGAGTACGACGTCGTCTGGTATGAGCGCCACGACCGTTTCGGCGCCTCCCTGAGGGTCGCACCGCTCTCCGTCTCGGGGCTGCTGCGCGAGAAGCTGTTCACCGAGCGGTCCGTCGTCCTGACCTCGGCCACGCTCAAGCTCGGCGGGGATTTCAACGGGGTGGGGGCCTCGCTCGGCCTGGCTCCCGAAGGCACCGCGGGCGACGACATGCCGCAGTGGAAGGGCCTCGACGTCGGCTCGCCGTTCGACTACCCGAAGCAGGGCATCCTGTACGTGGCCAGGCATCTGGCCACGCCGGGGCGGGACAGCTCCCGCACCGACATGCTGGACGAGCTCGCCGAGCTGGTGGAGGCGGCGGGCGGGCGCACGCTCGGGCTGTTCTCCTCCATGCGCGCGGCCCAGGCGGCCGCGGAGGAGCTGCGGGGCCGACTGGACAAGCCGATCCTGCTGCAGGGCGAGGAGACGCTGGGCGAGCTGATCAAGAATTTCGCCGCCGATCCCGAGACCTGCCTCTTCGGCACGCTGTCGCTCTGGCAGGGCGTCGATGTGCCGGGGGCCAGCTGCCAGCTGGTGGTCATGGACCGGATCCCGTTCCCACGCCCCGACGATCCGCTGATGAGCGCGCGCCAGAAGGCGGTCGAGGAGGCGGGCGGCAATGGCTTCATGGCCGTCGCGGCGACGCATGCCGCGCTGCTGATGGCCCAGGGCGCCGGCCGGCTCGTCCGGGCCATGGGCGACAAGGGCGTGGTGGCCGTGCTCGATCCGCGCCTGGCCAACGCCCGGTACGGCAGCTACCTGCGCGCCTCGCTGCCCGACTTCTGGTACACCACCGACCGCAATCAGGCGCGCCGCTCGCTCGCGGCGATCGACGCGGCGGCCAAGGCGGACGGCGCGTAGTCGGCCCCGGGCGGTCGGCGGCATGGCAGGACCCCGGGATCGGCGCAGTGGATCCCGGGGCCCGGTCGGAAGCGGCGGGCTTCACACCCGCCGCAGTACCGCCACCACCTTGCCGAGGATCGTCGCCTCGTCGCCGGGGATCGGCTGGTACGCGGAGTTGTGCGGGAGCAGCCAGACATGGCCGTCCTCCCGCTTGAAGCGCTTGACGGTGGCCTCGCCATCCAGCATGGCCGCCACGATGTCGCCGTTCTCCGCGACGGGCTGGCGGCGTACGGTCACCCAGTCGCCGTCGCAGATGGCCGCCTCGATCATCGAGTCACCGACGACCTTGAGAACGAACAGCTCGCCGTCACCGACGAGCTGGCGGGGGAGAGGGAAGACGTCCTCGACGGATTCCTCGGCGAGGATCGGGCCACCGGCGGCGATCCGGCCGACCAACGGCACGTACGACGCCGCGGGCTTGCCGGTCGTATCGGTGGGCTGTGAGCTGGGCTGGTCCGAACCGCGGACCTCGTACGCCCGCGGGCGGTGGGGGTCGCGGCGAAGGAAGCCCTTCCGCTCCAGAGCCATCAGCTGATGGGCGACGGAGGACGTGCTGGACAGGCCCACGGCCTGACCGATCTCCCGCATCGAGGGCGGGTATCCACGCCGCTGCACGGAATCCCGGATCACCTCGATCACGCGCCGCTGCCGGTCCGTGAGCCCCGAGCTGTCCGCCCGGATACCAGGAGGTCGGCCGGGCAATGAGCGCGCTGGGCGCGCGGGCTCTGGCCCCTCCAAGTTCGTGACTGAGTCATTCATGGCATGCACCGGCTCGAATCGGCTCTGGGAGCGGTCCTGGGCAGTGATGGTGGCACTGTCTGCGGTGGTGGTCACGTCGGCCCCTCTCGAATGGTCTCCCTAGCTGGACAACGGTAGTAGCTTTCGAAAGGTTGCGCCAAACACACGTTCGAGTGAAAAACGAATAAAAGTCTGCCGCGTTTTCTCTGCCGGGTGTATGTGCGATGACCGAGTGGCCGGGAAACCGGCTGCGGGCCGACCCGCGATCCGGGCTTTCACGGTAGCGGCCGACGGGGCGCCGCCGCCATGCGGGGTGGCCGCCGGGTCGTTGTCCGGGTCCGACAAGGAGAGCCCCGCGATCCTGGCGGCCGCGTCGTTCCCGTAACCTCGTGGGCGGCCGTACGCTGCCTGCCGGTCGCTCGTGACGCGCGACACGCGGTAGGGCCGAATGCGCGGCCAAACCCAAGATCTAGTGGTTGGATTGTTCCAGCCGCCCAGAAGTTGTGGTCCCCGGTCCGCCGAGGGTGTGGCCATCGCCTATGCTTGTGACAGCTTCGCAGGGCCCCGACGGGCCCTGGAGAGGCTATTCAGTCGTGCTGTGAAGGAGGGTTGGGAGCCATGCACTGCCCCTTCTGCAGGCACCCCGACAGCCGGGTCGTCGACAGTCGCACCACCGACGACGGCACGTCGATCCGGCGTCGCCGCCAGTGCCCCGACTGTTCCCGCCGTTTCACGACGGTGGAGACCTGTTCGCTGATGGTGGTGAAGCGCAGCGGTGTGACCGAACCCTTCAGCCGTACCAAGGTCATCTCCGGCGTGCGCAAGGCATGCCAGGGCCGGCCGGTCACCGAGGACGCCCTCGCCAAGCTCGGCCAGCGGGTCGAGGAGGCGGTGCGCGCCACCGGCAGTGCCGAGCTGACCACTCATGACGTGGGCCTGGCCATCCTCGGCCCCCTGCAGGAACTCGACCTCGTCGCGTACCTGCGCTTCGCGTCCGTGTACCGGGCGTTCGACACACTCGAAGACTTCGAGGCCGCCATCGCGGAACTCCGCGAGCGGTGGCCTTCGGTGGAGGAACGCGGGAAGGGCGAGACCGTCGAGGTCCCCGTTCCCGCCGTCGCCGCCGACTGAGCGGCGCCGGCCGGTCGACACGGTTCCGTGGATCGACGGCAGGGCGGCTTCATAGACCTGCTCCGGGCGCTCTGCGTGGCGTCCGAGGCATCAGAGACAGACTGTGCCCCGGGAAGTTCTGGGCACTTCAGGGTGTTTTTGCCCACATATGGGAGGCGGCATGACAGAGACGGCGAGCGGCCCGGCACGAGGTTCCCGAGCCAAGGGAGCCAAGTCGAGCAAGGGTCTGCGTATCGAGCGCATCCACACCACCCCCGGCGTACATCCGTACGACGAGGTGGCGTGGGAGCGCCGTGACGTCGTCATGACCAACTGGCGCGACGGCTCGATCAACTTCGAGCAGCGTGGCGTCGAGTTCCCCGACTTCTGGTCGGTGAACGCGGTCAACATCGTCACCAGCAAGTACTTCCGCGGGGCCGTCGGCACCCCGCAGCGCGAGACCGGTCTGCGCCAGCTCATCGACCGGATCGTGAAGACGTACCGCAAGGCCGGTGAGGACAACGGCTACTTCGCCTCTCCCGCGGACGCCGAGATCTTCGAGCACGAGCTGGCCCACGCCCTCCTGCACCAGATCTTCAGCTTCAACTCGCCGGTCTGGTTCAACGTCGGAACGCCCCAGCCGCAGCAGGTCTCGGCCTGCTTCATCCTGTCCGTCGACGACTCCATGGAGTCGATCCTCGACTGGTACAAGGAAGAGGGCATGATCTTCAAGGGCGGCTCCGGAGCCGGCCTGAACCTCTCCCGTATCCGCTCCTCCAAGGAGCTGCTGTCCTCCGGCGGCAACGCCTCCGGCCCGGTCTCCTTCATGCGTGGTGCCGACGCCTCCGCCGGAACGATCAAGTCCGGTGGCGCCACCCGGCGCGCGGCCAAGATGGTCATCCTCGACGTCGACCACCCCGACATCGAGAACTTCATCGAGACCAAGGTGAAGGAGGAGGAGAAGATCCGCGCCCTGCGCGACGCGGGCTTCGACATGGACCTGGGCGGCGACGACATCACGTCCGTCCAGTACCAGAACGCCAACAACTCGGTCCGGGTGAACGACGAGTTCATGAAGGCCGTCGAGTCCGGCGGCAAGTTCGGGCTGCGGGCCCGCATGACCGGCGACGTCATCGAAGAGGTCGAGGCCAAGTCCCTCTTCCGCAAGATGGCCGAGGCCGCCTGGGCCTGCGCCGACCCGGGTATCCAGTACGACGACACCATCAACGCCTGGCACACCTGCCCGGAGTCCGGCCGGATCAACGGCTCGAACCCGTGCTCCGAGTACATGCACCTGGACAACACCTCGTGCAACCTCGCCTCGCTGAACCTGATGAAGTTCCTCAAGGACGACGGCAAGGGCAACCAGTCCTTCGAGTCCGAGCGCTTCTCCAAGGTCGTCGAGCTGGTCATCACCGCGATGGACATCTCCATCTGCTTCGCCGACTTCCCGACCCAGAAGATCGGCGAGAACACCCGCGCCTTCCGCCAGCTCGGTATCGGGTACGCCAACCTCGGCGCCCTGCTGATGGCGACCGGCCACGCCTACGACAGCGACGGCGGCCGCGCCCTCGCCGGTGCCATCACCTCGCTGATGACCGGTACCTCGTACAAGCGCTCCGCCGAGCTCGCCGCGGTCGTCGGCCCGTACGACGGCTACGCTCGCAACGCCGAGCCGCACCAGCGCGTCATGAAGCAGCACGCCGACGCCAACGCCGCGGCCGTCCACATGGACGACCTGGACAACCCGATCTGGGCCGCCGCGACGGAGGCCTGGCAGGACGTCATCCGCCTCGGTGCGAAGAGCGGTTTCCGCAACGCGCAGGCCTCGGTCATCGCGCCCACCGGCACCATCGGTCTCGCGATGTCCTGCGACACCACCGGTCTCGAGCCCGACCTCGCCCTGGTCAAGTTCAAGAAGCTGGTCGGCGGCGGCTCGATGCAGATCGTCAACGGCACCGTCCCGCAGGCCCTGCGCCGCCTGGGCTACCAGGAGGAGCAGATCGAGGCGGTCGTCGCCCACATCGCCGAGCACGGCAATGTGATCGACGCCCCCGGCCTGAAGACCGAGCACTACGAGGTCTTCGACTGCGCGATGGGCGAGCGTTCCATCTCCGCGATGGGTCACGTGCGCATGATGGCCGCGATCCAGCCGTGGATCTCCGGCGCGCTCTCCAAGACGGTGAACCTGCCGGAGACGGCCACCGTCGAGGACGTCGAAGAGGTCTACTTCGAGGCGTGGAAGATGGGCGTCAAGGCGCTCGCGATCTACCGCGACAACTGCAAGGTCGGCCAGCCCCTCTCCGCGAAGACCAAGGAGAAGGAGAAGGAGGCGGTCACCGCCAAGGCCGAGGAGACCATCCGTACCGCGGTCGAGAAGGTCGTCGAGTACCGCCCGGTCCGCAAGCGTCTGCCCAAGGGCCGTCCCGGCATCACCACCTCCTTCACGGTGGGCGGAGCCGAGGGCTACATGACCGCCAACTCCTACCCGGACGACGGTCTCGGCGAGGTCTTCCTGAAGATGTCCAAGCAGGGCTCCACCCTCGCGGGCATGATGGACGCCTTCTCCATCGCCGTCTCGGTCGGTCTGCAGTACGGCGTCCCGCTGGAGACGTACGTCTCGAAGTTCACCAACATGCGCTTCGAGCCGGCCGGCATGACGGACGACCCGGACGTGCGGATGGCGCAGTCGATCGTCGACTACATCTTCCGCCGCCTCGCGCTGGACTTCCTGCCCTTCGAGACCCGCTCGGCGCTCGGCATCCACTCGGCCGAGGAGCGTCAGCGCCACCTCGACACGGGTTCGTACGAGCCCTCCCTCGAGGACGAGGAGCTGGACATCGAGAGCCTCGCCCAGTCCGCCCCGGTGCGGACGGAGCCGCTGAAGGCGGTGGCCGCGGTTCAGGAGGCGGAGCAGCCCGCCCCGAAGACCGCGCACACCTCGGCGGAGCTCGTCGAGATGCAGCTGGGCATCAGCGCGGACGCGCCGCTCTGCTTCTCCTGCGGTACGAAGATGCAGCGCGCCGGATCCTGCTACATCTGCGAGGGCTGCGGCTCGACCAGCGGTTGCAGCTGACCGGCCGGCCGGCCGCCCGACGGCTCGGGACGCGTCGTTCCACGTGATCCGTCCGGGTGGCTGAACCGCAGCTCAAGAAGGGCGCCGACTTCCGGTCGGCGCCCTTCGCCGTGATGCGCTCCCGGGCCGGCGAGCGGTGGTCACCGTGGTGTGGCACCATCTCGCAGATGACGAGCAGACCCGATGAGGCGCAGCGCCTGCGCGACCTTGCGCGGTTGCGCCGTGTCCGTGACCGGATCGACCGGGAGTTCGCGCAACCGCTGGACGTCGAGGCGCTCGCCCGTGGCGTGCACATGTCGGCGGGGCACCTGAGCCGCGCGTTCCGGCAGGCGTACGGCGAGTCGCCGTACGGATATCTGATGACACGGCGCATCGAGCGGGCGATGGCACTGCTGCGGCGCGGCGATCTCAGCGTCACCGAGGTCTGTTTCACGGTCGGCTGCTCGTCGCTGGGCACCTTCAGCACGCGTTTCACCGAGCTGGTGGGCATGCCGCCCAGCGTCTACCGGCGGGAGGCGACGCGTGCGACGGTGGGGATGCCGTCCTGCGTGGCGAAGCAGGTCACCAGACCGATCAGGAATCGAGAAGCGCGGTCCGCGGGCCGCGATCTAGCGTGACGTCCATGGACATCACGATTCACTCCAGCTTCCTTCCGCACGAGGACCCGGACGCCTCCGTGGCCTTCTACCGCGACATCCTGGGCTTCGAGATCCGCAAGGACGTAGGGTTCGGCGGGATGCGCTGGATCACGGTCGGTCCCGCCGGTCAGCCCGGCACATCCGTCGTCCTGCATCCGCCGGCCGCGGATCCGGGCGTCACGGAGGAGGAGCGGCGCACCATCGCCGAGATGATGGCCAAGGGCACCTACGCCATCATCACCCTGGCCACCGCCGATCTCGACGCCACCTTCGACCGGCTCCAGGCCGGCGGTGCCGAGGTCGTCCAGGAGCCGGCCGAGCAGCCGTACGGGATCCGCGACTGCGCCTTCCGTGATCCCGCCGGAAATCTCGTCCGCATCAACGAGGTGCGCTGAACCGTCCGGCGATCGCGGCCACGCGCCGCGCGGACGACGCAGAACCGGGCGTACCGCTCGACGCCCAGGACGCCGAGCCAGGCGACGCAGACGGAGACCGCGAGGCGGCTCCGCCCGACAGATGGAGAAACGATGAGCATGGCCAAGAGGACGGACACGCAGTCGCCTGCGCCGCACGCCGCCGACAGCCACGACCTGATCCGCGTGCACGGCGCGCGCGTGAACAACCTCAAGGATGTCAGCATCGAGATCCCGAAGCGCCGGCTGACGGTGTTCACCGGAGTCTCCGGTTCGGGCAAGAGCTCACTGGTGTTCGGCACCATCGCCGCCGAGTCGCAGCGGCTGATCAACGAGACGTACAGCGCCTTCGTACAGGGCTTCATGCCGACCCTCGCGCGGCCCGAGGTCGATGTGCTCGACGGGCTGACGACCGTGATCACCGTCGACCAGCAGCGACTCGGCGCCGATCCCCGCTCCACGGTCGGCACCGCCACCGACGCCAACGCGATGCTGCGCATCCTCTTCAGCCGGCTCGGCAAGCCGCACATCGGCTCGCCCCAGGCCTTCTCCTTCAACGTCGCCTCGGTCCAGGCGAGCGGTGCGTTCAAGGTCGACCGCGGCGCCGACCGCACCAGGACCGTCAAGCGGACCTTCACCCGCACCGGCGGCATGTGCACCCGCTGCGAAGGCCGCGGCACGGTCTCCGACATCGACCTCACCCAGCTCTACGACGACTCCAAGTCGATCGCCGAGGGTGCGTTCACCATTCCCGGCTGGAAGTCGGACAGCTTCTGGACCGTGCGGGTCTACGCCGAGTCGGGCCTCCTCGACCCGGACAAGCCGATCCGCAGGTTCACCAAGAAGGAGATGCAGGACTTCCTCTACCGGGAGCCGACCAAGGTGAAGGTCGAGGGCGTCAACCTCACCTACGAGGGACTGATCCCCAAGATCCAGAAGTCCTTCCTGTCCAAGGACAAGGAGGCGTTGCAGCCGCACATCCGGGAATTCGTGGAGCGGGCGGTCACCTTCACCACGTGCCCCGAGTGCGACGGCAGCCGGCTCAGCGCGGAGGCCCGCTCGTCGAAGATCAGGAAGCTGAGCATCGCCGATGCCTGCGCGATGCAGATCAACGACCTGGCGGAGTGGGTGCGCGGCCTCGACGACCCGTCGGTGGCCCCGCTGCTCGCGGCGCTCCGGCGGACCCTCGACTCGTTCGTGGAGATCGGCCTCGGCTACCTCTCGCTCGACCGGCCGTCGGGCACGCTGTCGGGCGGCGAGGCGCAGCGCGTGAAGATGATCCGCCACCTCGGCTCCTCGCTCACCGATGTCACCTATGTCTTCGACGAGCCCACCATCGGTCTGCACCCCCATGACATCCAGCGGATGAACGACCTGCTGCTGCGGCTGCGGGACAAGGGAAACACGGTGCTCGTGGTGGAGCACAAGCCGCAGACGATCGCCATCGCCGACCATGTCGTCGACCTCGGTCCCGGCGCGGGCACGGGGGGCGGCACCGTCTGCTTCGAGGGCACCGTCGAGGGGCTGCGGGCCGGCGACACCATCACCGGCCGTCATCTCGGCGACCGGACCGTCGTCAAGGAGGCGGTCCGTGAGCCCACCGGGACGCTGGAGATCCGTGGCGCGACGGCACACAACCTCCAGGGCGTCGACGTCGACATTCCGCTCGGCGTGCTGACCGTCGTCACCGGCGTCGCGGGCTCCGGCAAGAGCTCGCTCGTGCACGGGTCGATCCCGGCGGGCGCGGACGTGGTCTCGGTCGACCAGGGGGCCATCCGCGGTTCGCGGCGCAGCAACCCGGCGACGTACACCGGACTGCTCGACCCGATCCGCAAGGCGTTCGCGAAGGCCAACGGTGTGAAGCCGGCGCTGTTCAGCTCCAACTCCGAGGGCGCCTGCCCGACCTGCAACGGCGCCGGGGTCATCTACACCGACCTGGCGATGATGGCGGGCGTCGCCACCACCTGCGAGGAGTGCGAGGGCAAGCGGTTCGAGGCATCGGTGCTCGACTACCGCCTCGGCGGCCGCGACATCAGCGAGGTGCTCGCGATGTCGGTGACCGGGGCGGAGGAGTTCTTCGGCGCCGGCGAGGCGCGCACGCCGGCCGCGCACAGGATCCTGGAGCGGCTCGCCGATGTCGGGCTCGGCTACCTCAGCCTCGGCCAGCCGCTCACCACGCTGTCCGGTGGCGAGCGGCAGCGGCTGAAGCTGGCGACCCACATGGCCGAGAAGGGCGGGGTGTACGTCCTGGACGAGCCGACCACCGGCCTCCACCTCGCCGACGTCGAGCAGCTCCTCGGCCTGCTCGACCGGCTCGTCGACTCCGGCAAGTCGGTCATCGTCGTCGAGCACCATCAGGCGGTCATGGCGCACGCCGACTGGATCATCGACCTGGGGCCCGGCGCGGGTCACGACGGCGGCCGGATCGTCTTCGAGGGCACCCCCGCCGACCTCGTCGCCGCCCACTCCACCCTCACCGGCGAGCACCTCGCGCAGTACGCCGGGGCCTGACCGGAGGGCCTCGCGCGGGCGCACGACACGACCGCGCGGGGCCCTGGAGGCCACGCTCCCGCGATGCCTCCACGGGACCGTGCCCAGCGACGTGTCAGGCGCCGGACGCGCGGCTTCCCATCGTCGCGGCGAACGATTCGGGGTCGCCGTCGAAGCCCCGGACCGTGCCGTGGAACTCCCAGGACCCGGAGGCGCTCCGGACGAACTCGGCCACGGTCGCCGCGGTGGCCGCGCCGACGGCGGAGAAGTCGTCCTCCGCCAGATTCGTGTAGCCCTCCCGGACCTGGACACCGGTGTTCGGTATCTCGCCGAACGTCTTGTGGCCGTCGCGCTGCTGGATGGCGACCCCGACGACGACCCGGCTGTACGTGTCCGACAACCGCTCCAGTTCCAGCGTCATCACCTCGTCGAAGCCGAACCCCTGGCCGGTCCTGCTGTCGCGGTTGAGGATGATGGTGCCGTCCGGCGAGCGGCTGTCGAAGTGCACCAGGTACGCGGGGCTGCCGTACGGCGCTTCGGCGAGGTAGGTCGCCGCGATGATGTCGAGGTCGTGGGCTGGTGCGCCCGAAGGGCTGGGGTCCCACTTGAGTCTGACCTCGACCTTGTCGATGTCCTTGTTGGGCGTGCTCATCGGAGATGCCTCCCTGGCTGTCCGCTGGGCCGTCGGGCCGTTCACATCACCCGATCATGTCCGTAACCGACCGTGGAGCCAACCGGCTTGGTTCCCGGCGATGGAATCGGGCCATCGACGGCCCGTGCCCGCGTGGCCGCTCCGGATCAGTGCGGTATGCGCCGTGGCGGTCGCTGCCGGATCTCGTCCCGGAAGACCTCGATGGCGCTGCTGACCTGACGGATGAGCTGGGTGTCCTCGATACGGTCGAGATAGAGGCAGTTGCGGGCCACTCCCTCCAGCTCGAAGGCGAAGCAGAGCGTCATCAGCGGGTTGATGAACAGCTCGCTGCCACGGGTGCGTGAGGTGAACTGCACGTCCCCGAATGCTCCTTGGACGGCGGCGGCGATCGACCCGTTCACGATGCTGGGGTGGTCGGGCGTGTGGTGCCGGGCGTGTGCCACGGCATCGACGAAGAGCGCGCCCTCACGGCTCGCACGGGACACGGAGAACGCGCCGAGACAGGAACCGTCGCGTTCGAGCGCGGCGATGTTCTCCAGTACGAGGCCGTGGCTCACCCCGTGGTACGCGTCGATGCCGAAACCGATGGAGACGACGAGGCGTTCCGGCACGTCGATCGCCGCGAGCGCGGCGACACTGGTGAGGTCCTCCTCCGGTGTGCCGAGGCCGGACTCGTCACCGCGCATCAGGATGTCCGTACCGCCGTCGACCAGGACGACCGCGTCGATGTCGTACTTCCCGATCAGTTCCCGGTAGGCGGCACGCAGTGGTTGCACGCCCACTCGGGAGAAGGCGTGGACCGTGCTCGGATAGCCGTGCAGGCCGAGCCACTGGGCGAGCGTCCGCTCCGGAAAGTA
The DNA here is from genome assembly GCF_040652135.1 of Streptomyces sp. NPDC048295. Classification (NCBI taxonomy): domain Bacteria; kingdom Bacillati; phylum Actinomycetota; class Actinomycetes; order Kitasatosporales; family Streptomycetaceae; genus Streptomyces; species Streptomyces sp. NPDC048295. Next base: position 68,308 of record NZ_JBEZLL010000027.1, on the reverse strand, counting down.
CGCCTGGTGGAGGGAGGTTTCGGGGGTGATCGCGGCGACGTCCGGCGCGATCCAGGAATCGAGGGGCAGCCCTTCGAGAGCGCTGAACGACAGATTGGCGAGCTGTACCTGCTTGCCCTGGTGGAGCAAGGAGAGCGCGATGGGCAGTCCGGCGTAGATGTCGAATCCGTCGCCGGCCCCTGCGACGAGGACACGTTCCGCGGATTCGAGCCGGGCGAACAGGGGGTTGGTGTGCAACGGGGCCATGGAGATCATTCTGCGTTACAGGACGGTCGGTTCGGGACTACTCCGTCCGGGCGTGACCGCTGCCACGCCCGGCACCGTACGATGGCGCGGTGCTGGTCAAGTGGATTCGTTGCACCGTGGTGGACCGTCGAGGTTTTGAACGGGGGCAGCGGAAGTGGGCGGGGCTGCTCGGCGAGCCCGGATTCAGGGGCCAGGGCGGCGGGTGGAGCCGGGGGCGTCCCGATGTGGCGCACATCTTCGCCTTCTGGGAGAACCGTGTCTTCTACGACTCGTTCATGGCGCGTGCGCACGAGGGCCTGGCCGCCGCCCAGTCCGGCACGTACAGCGGCATCCAGGTCAAACTCTTCGAGCACCGCTTCGATGTGAAGACCGGCTTCGAGCCGCGCTTCACCGACGCGGATGTCGTCCGGGTGGCGCACAGCAAGGTGCGCGAGGACCGGGTGGAGCACTTCGCGTTGATGCAGGAGAGGGTGTGGAATCCGGCGATGGCCGGCTCGCCCGGCATGCTGCGCGGGGTGTTCGGGGAGGCGCCGGGGCAGGAGTTCCTCGTGCTGTCGATGTGGCAGTCGAGCGCCGAGCGCGGCAAGTACCGGGCGGGGAGCATCGAGCGGCTGTCGCAACGGGCGCAGCTCGAGGACGACGTGGCGGAGCTGGCAGGGGACGTCGTACAGCTGGAGCCGTCGTGGACGGTGTGACCGGCGCGGCCGGAGCGATGAAGCGAGGGCGCTCCGGGCGGTTCATCAGGCGGATGCGGCAGGGGAGTTGAAGGATCCGGCGCGGGCCGCTGCCAGAGCCGCGTCGGCGGACCGGTCGGCCAGCGTCCCGTCCACGGGCTCGCGGGTGATGAAGAGTCTGAGGAACAGCGGCGCGACCACGGCCCTGACCAGTGCCGCCGCGTCCGTGCGCCGGTCCAGCTCGCGCCGGGAGACGGCGCGCGCCACGATGGCCTCGCAGCGGGCGAACCGCTCCGTGTAGAAGGCGTTCAGCGCCTCTGCGGCACGCTCGGACTGGAAGGCCGCGGCGATGAACGCGGTCGGCGCGGCCGCTGCGGCGGGGTCCTCGAAGGCGGCGGCCGTCGTCCGAGCCAGGGCGCGCAGATCTCCCTCCAGGCTTCCGGTGTCGGGCGGGGCCCAGCTGTCCTCCCCGGCCAGGTCCAGGGCGTCCACGAGGAGCCCTTCGAGGTTTCCCCAGCGGCGGTAGAGGGTCGTCTTGTGGATGCCGGAGTGCTCCGCGACGTACTCGACGGTGAGGCCCGGGTAGCCGTGCTCCACCAGGCCGGTGAGGACGGCGTCACGGACGGCCGCCCGGGTGCGGGCGGTCCTGCCGCCCGGACGGCTGGTGCCGGGGGCGGCCGGGGGCGCCGGCGGATCGGGCTCCGATGAGGATCTCTGCTCAGTCAATTGCTACTCCTGTTGCGTTAGTGGGTCCAGTCTGCCACACTCGCTCTAATGCGACAATGATTGCGTTAGCCCGGAGGTGCCCTTGCCCACACAGATCTCTCTTCGCGGCGTGACCATGACCCGTGGCGACAGACTGTTGCTCGACGATGTCTCGCTGACCGTGCGCCCGGGTGAACGGATCGGCGTCGTCGGGGAGAACGGCGCGGGGAAGACGACTCTGCTCCGGCTCCTCGCGGGGCTCGAACAGCCCGATTCCGGGAGCGTGTTCACGGCCGCGGAGCGCGGCATCGGCCTGCTGTCCCAGACGCCCCGGCTGCCGCCCGGCAGTACGGTCCAGGACGCGGTCGATGACGCGCTCGCGGAACTGCGCGCCGTGGAGCGGAAGTTGCGCGAGATCGAGGCGGACCTCGGTGCGGCCGACGATGCCGCGCTCGCCGCCTACGGAGACCTGCTCACGGAGTTCGAGTCGCGCGGGGGATACGAGGCGGACGCACGCGTCGACAGGGCGATGCACGGCCTCGGCCTCGGACACATGGGACCGGACAGGAAACTGGGCAGTCTCTCCGGCGGCGAGCAGGCGAGGCTGGGTCTCGCCTGCCTGATCGCGGCGTGTCCGGAAGTGATGCTGCTCGACGAGCCCACCAACCACCTGGACGGAGCCGCGCTCGACTGGCTGGAGAGCACACTGCGGTCCCACCCCGGCACAGTGGTCGCCGTGTCCCACGACCGGATCTTCCTGGAGCAGGTCGCCACCGCGGTGCTGGAGGTCGACGCCGACCGGCGGACGGTCGTGCGCTACGGCGGAGGGTACGGGGGATTCCGTGCCGAGCAGCGCGCCGCACGGCAGCGCTGGGAACAGACCTACGCCCAGTGGTGCGAGGAAACCGCGCGACTGGAGGAGTACGCGGCTACCACCGCCCATGGCGTCGCCGTCGGCCGCGCCATCAAGGACAACAACAAGATGGCGTACGACCGGGCGGCGGGCCGGGTCCAGGCCTCGGTGTCCGGCCGCGTCCGCGACGCGCACAGGCGCCTGGAGCGGCTCAGGTCGCAGCCCGTCCCCAGACCCCCGGACCCGCTGCGTTTCGCCGCCCGGCCCACGGCCGGCGCAGCCGGGGGAGAGCTGGTCTCCCTGACGGACGTACGGGTCGGCGACCGACTCGCGGTCCACCGGCTCTCCGTGGCGGCGGCCGGGAGACTGCTGATCCACGGAGGCAACGGAGCGGGGAAGTCCACCCTGCTCCGGGTGATGGCGGGCGTGCTCGAACCGGATGAGGGCCGTGTGGTCCGGCGGGGCGGGACCGGCTACCTCGCGCAGGAGATCCCGGTGCACCGCCCGGCGGAGTCCGTGCTCACCACCTTCGGCCGAGGGCTGCCGCTCACCGATGACGAGCAGGCGGAACTGCTGCTCTCGTACGGGCTCTTCCGCCCCCGGGACCTGCGGGTGCCGGTCGGGTCGCTCTCTGCAGGACAGCGCAGGCGGCTCGCCCTCGCCCGCCTCCTGGCCCGGCCCGTTGATCTGCTGCTGCTCGACGAGCCGGCGAACCACCTGGCCCTCGGACTCGTACAGGAACTGGAGGAAGCGCTGGCCCACTGGCCGGGCGCCCTGGTCGTGGTCTCGCACGACCGGCTGCTGCGCCGCCGCTTCACCGGCGACATCCGACGGATGGAGTCCGGCCGGCTCCTCGAATGAGCCGCAGTCGTTCGAGAGGCCCTAAGGGCTGTCCCGTAATCCCCGGCGGGCGTGCGACGACAGCCACGGCACCTCGCCGCGTTGCCGGAACGCCCGAATACGTCCAGCATTCGGGCGTCCCTCCGCCTCGCGATGCACCGCGTCCGACGCCGCAGGCTGATCCACCAGGGACTACGGGACAGCCCTTAGGGTCGGTACATGGCACGACCGCAACGCATTGTCCTAGTCAGGCACGGGGAGTCCGAGGGAAACGCCGACGACACGGTGTACGAGCGCGAACCGGACCATGCGCTGAGACTCACCGCGGCGGGGCTGAGGCAGGCCAGGGAGACGGGAGTGCGGCTGCGCGCGCTGTTCGACGGCGAGCGGGTCAGCGTGTACATCTCGCCCTACCGGCGCACCCACGAGACCTTCCGGTCCCTCGGTCTGGACCTTCGACGGGTACGGGTACGGGAGGAGCCGCGCCTGCGCGAGCAGGACTGGGGAAACTGGCAGGACCGCGACGACGTACGGCTGCAGAAGGCCTACCGGGACGCGTACGGCCACTTCTTCTACCGCTTCGCCCAGGGGGAGTCCGGAGCCGATGTGTACGACAGGGTGGGGGCCTTTCTGGAGAGCCTGCACCGGAGCTTCGAGGACCCTGACCATCCGCCGAACGTTCTGCTGGTCACACACGGACTGACCATGCGTTTGTTCTGCATGCGCTGGTTCCACTGGTCGGTCGCCGAGTTCGAGTCACTGTCCAATCCGGGCAACGGAGAGACCCGGACGCTGGTACTCGGCGAGGACGGGCGCTACACCCTTGACCGGCCGTTCGAGCGCTGGCGCACCCCTGAGCCGTACGGCATCACCGGATAGAGTGGAGAGGCGATGACAACCGCTGACTCTGCCTCCGGCCAACGTTTCGAACGTGCCCTTGCCAGCCTGCGCGGGCTCTCCGTGGGAGACGCACTGGGCTCCCAGTTCTTTGTGCCCGTCAACTATCCGCTGCTGAAGCAACGCGAGCTTCCACCAGGTTCCTGGCAGTGGACGGACGACACCGAGATGGCGTGTTCGGTGCTGGCCGTGCTGGTGGAGCACGAGCGGATCGACCAGGACGCGCTCGCCCATTCCTTCGCCGGCCACCACGACTTCGACCGGGGATACGGCCCCGCCGTGAACCGGCTGCTCAGACTGGTCCGGGAAGGCGGTGACTGGCGGGAGCTGGCGTCCGCGCTCTTCAACGGCCAGGGCTCCTGGGGCAACGGTTCGGCGATGCGCATCGCCCCGCTCGGCGCCTGGTACGCGGACGACCCGGAGCAGGCCACGCACCAGGCCGAGATCTCCTCATACACCACGCACCAGCATCGCGAGGCGGTCGTGGGCGCGATGGCCGTCGCGGCGGCTGCCGCACTCGCGGCGGCGCCGGCCGGGCCGCCCTCCCCCGCGGAGCTGCTGGACGGCGTCGTCGCGCTCGTACCGCGCAGCGCCGTCGGCGCCGGACTGCGACGGGCACGCGACATGCTCGACTACGGCGACGCCGGCACGGTCGCGGCGGTCCTCGGCAACGGCCGGCGTACCAGTGCACACGACACCGTTCCGTTCGCCCTCTGGTCGGCGGCGCGGAGCCTCGGCGATTTCGAGCAGGCATTCTGGGTGACCGCCCAGGCCGGCGGGGACGTCGACACGACCTGCGCGATCGCCGGCGGGATCGTCGCGGCGAGCCGTGCGGGCGCGCCGCCGGCCGACTGGACGGCACGGACGGAGGAGCTGCCGGACTGGCTCCCGCGGTAGGGCGGGCGCCACGGAGCGCCTGCCAGGGGCCGCCCGACTGTCACGGTACTGCCACAGCTCCTCCGCGCACGGCCCGGACCGGCGAGCGGAAGCTACTCTTTCGGCCACGCCGCCGCCGATGATCATCCGGACGGGCGTGCGCCGAAATCGAGACGCCGGGGTGCCCCAGCCGCTGCCCTGTGGGCGGTGTGCGCGGCCCTCGGTGGGGGAGGGGTCCCATGTCCGATCACACGTCAGAAACGCCCCGGCCGGCCGACGCTCCCGAGCCGTCCGAGCAGCCCGAGCCATCGGGGCAGGCCGGAACGCCCGGGCAGCGCGCACTGCCGAAGACGCCGACGCCGGAGCCCGGGGGCACCGTTCCCGAGCCGCCGGAAGTGCCGGGATACGCGCGACACGGTGGTCACCAGCAGCCGGCCGACCCCTGGCGGAAGAACAGCCCCCAGGCCACCGCACTGTCGACGCTCCGCCCGGCCACGCCGGCCGCGGTCCCCGGCGCGACGCTCTGCTGCGTCATTGTCACAGCGATCCTGAGCGGCCTGTTGCTGGGCGACGGCCTCGGCCTGAACGCGCTGATCGTCGCGGTCCCCGCGGCGCTCGGGGCCTTCTTCGCCGCGCGGACCACCGGTCGCCGCCTGCGTCCGTGGACGGGCGTCTGGGCAGTCGGCGGACTGGCACTCCTCGCCGTCCCGGCCCTTCGGGACGCCGGATGGCCCGTCTTCCTGGCCGTCGTGTCGGCGGTCGCGCTGGGCTCGCTCGCCCTGCACGGCAGCCGCAGCTGGCTCGGGGTGTTTTTGGGGTCACTGGGTCTGTTCAGCGCCGTCGCCGACGGTCTCGCCTGGGGCGGACGGGGCGTGCGCGCGCGGATGTCGGGCTCCCGCGGCCGGCTGGGCGGCGTTCTCCGCAGCGCCGCGGTGGCGGTCGTCCTGCTGATCGTGTTCGGGGCGCTGTTCGCGAGCGCCGACGCCGCCTTCGCCGACGTGCTCGGCAGTCTGATGCCCGATGTGTCGGTCAGCGGCAGCCCGTGGCGATTCCTCCTCTTCCTGACCGGCCTGGTCGGCGCGCTCGCCGCCGCGTACGCGGCAGCCGCTCCGGTGCGCTGGGACGGCATCACCGTCCGCAGGGGAAAGCCCCGCGGGCGACTGGAGTGGGCCCTCCCGCTCGTCGTGCTGAACCTGCTGTTCGCCGTGTTCATCGCCGTCCAGCTCACCGTGCTGCTCGGTGGGTACGACAAGGTGATGGCCGAGACCGATCTCAGCTACTCCGCATACGCCCGGCAGGGCTTCTGGCAGCTTCTCTGGGCCACACTCCTCACGCTGCTGGTGATCGCGCTCGCGCTGCGCTGGGCCCCCCGCGGGCGGGGGAGCGACCGCACTCTCGTCCGGACCGTGCTCGGCGTGCTGTGCCTGCTCACCCTGATCGTCGTGGCCTCCGCGCTGAGGCGGATGGACCTCTACGTCGACGCGTACGGTCTGACGCGGCTACGGATATCGGTGGCCGCGGTGGAACTCTGGCTGGGTGTGGTGCTCGTCCTGATCATGGCTGCCGGGGTGTTCGGTGCCCGGCTGCTGCCGCGTGCCGTGGCCGCGAGCGCGGCGGTCGGCGTCCTCGCGTTCGGACTCGCCTCGCCCGACGGTCTGATCGCGGAGCAGAACGTGCAGCGTTACCGCGCCGACCACTCGATCGACATCGACTACCTCCGGGGCCTCTCCGCCGACGCGGTACCGGCCCTGGACACGCTGCCCGAGCCCCTGCGCTCCTGCGCCCTCAGGGACATCGAGCGCTCGCTGCGCTCCGACGACGCCCCCTGGTACGCCACCAGCTGGGGCGAGGCGCGGGCCCGGGACATTCTGCGGAAACGGAGTCCGCGGGACGCGGAGCAGTCCTGTGCCCGAACGACGCGCAGGGGTGTCGAAGGCGGCGATCGCGACGGTGGCGTGAGCGATCCCTACGACCCGTACTGACCGGTCCGTGCCGCGCGCGTGCGGGAGGTGGGGGCATGAACGCGTCCGGGACGGCCGACGGGTGCCCCGGGGTGTTGCGGGCGCCCCCATCGGCGTACGCTGACAGGCGCCATGCCGTACGAACCACCCACGCACACCGTCGAGCGCTCACTGCGCGCCACCACCGGTGCCAAGACCGTCGCCGGTGTCGATGAGGTCGGACGCGGAGCGTGGGCGGGACCGGTCACCGTGTGCGCGGCCGTCACCGGCCTCCGCAGACCTCCCGCCGGACTCACCGACTCCAAGCTGATCAGCCCCAAACGCCGCGCGGAGCTCGCGCCGTTGCTGGAGCGCTGGGTCACCGCGTTCGGTCTCGGCGACGCCTCCGCGACGGAGATCGACGAGCTCGGGATGACGGCCGCGCTGCGCCTCGCCGCCGTGCGCGCCCTCGAAGCCCTGCCGGTCCGGCCGGACGCGGTGATCCTCGACGGCAAGCACGACTACCTGGGCCCGCCCTGGCAGGTCCGTACGGTGATCAAGGGTGACCAGTCCTGTATCGCGGTCGCGGCCGCCTCGGTGATCGCGAAGGTCCACCGGGACACGATGATGGCCGAACTGGGTGCGGATTCCGGGGAGTACGCCGATTTCGCCTTCGGGGCCAACGCCGGTTACCCGTCGCCCGTACACAGGGCCGCGCTGGAGGAGCGGGGGCCGACCCCCCACCACCGGCTTTCGTGGTCCTACCTCGACGCGCTGCCCAGGTGGCAGCACCTCAAGAAGGTCCGCATCTCCGCCGAGGCGGCTGCACTGGAAAGCGGGGGCCAGCTCGGCTTCGACTTCTGATCGCGCACAAGTACCCACCCGCCGACGTCCCGAGCGCCGGCGTTTGATAGACAACCACCCATGCCTCTCATCCCCGAGGAGCCTCAGATTCACGAGAGCGCCCAGGGTCCCCGCGTCACTCCGGCCGCAGGCCGCACCGCGCCGACCCCCCGTCCTGTACCCGGTCCGCGTTCAGCGGCCACGCCGCGTCCCGGTCGCCCCGGGCCCGGCCCCGCGAGGCCCGCGCCCCCGGCGCAGCGCCCGCACCCCACCTCCGACCGTCCCCGGACGGACCGGCCGGAGAATCGTTCCGCACCGCAGATCCAGCTGATTCCCGCCTCGGCGGCCGGCGCACTCGACGCCGCCGACGAAGCCGTGGACCTGCTGCTCGACTCCGGTCGCGCACCCGGCGACATCCTGGTGCTCACCACCGGCGAGCAGCACCCGTGGGCCGCGCACGAACTCTCCTTCGGAGAGGCCGCCTACTGGGCGCAGTACGAGGCCGGCGAGGACGTCTTCTTCGCCGGTGCCGCGGCCGCGGACCGGATGAAGACCCGTCCGGTGGTGATCGTCGCCGTCAACGGCGGTGATGCCCTTGACGGTGCGCTGACCGGGGCGCGGGAACGCGCCGGAGCACTGCTGATCGTGTGCGGGGACCCGCAGCGGATCAACGCAGTGCTCGGCGCTGGCGTCTGATCCGCGGGACACTCGGCACGCATGATGGCCCGGCCGTCCGAGAGGGCGGCCGGGTCCGCGGCCGCGGTCAGCGGGCGACGGTACGCCGCAGCGGCTGCGCCGCGCCGCCGCCGGAGCGCAGCGGGGCCGGATCCGGGCCGAGCGAGGTGTCGGCGAGGGCGGACGGCCGCGATGTGGAGCTGGGACGGCGCCCGCCCCGCCCCTCGCCCAGTACCTGCCAACCGCCCCGGGTCAGCGTGATGTACGCGCCGCACCGCAGGCCGTGCAGCGTGCAGGCGTCCCGCAGGCCCCACATCCACGCCCCGTCCTCCTCCGTCCAACGCTCGTCGCCCTCGCGGCAGTAGAGCAGCACCGCGGTACGGACGGGCGTGCGGCGGCGGAGATCGTGCGGGACGACCCGGCGCAGATGCGCCAGCAGCGCGTTGCGGAACTCCCAGCCGTCCGCAGCCGTGGAGCGGCGGGCGAACGAGGCGCTGGCCGTGAGGCGTTCCTCATGGTCGAGCACGGCGACCACAGCGGTCGACGGGGTCGGCCCGTGCCGGGCGTGCAGGCCGCTGACGACCTCGCGGGGGCTGCGCAGCAACGGTATGCCCGCTTCGGCCCACTCGGCCGGTTCGAGCATCCTGGCGAGACGGTTGGCCGAGTCGGCGGACGCGGATATCGAAGTGGCTGCGGACGAAGCGAATCCGAAGGTCACGATCCTCCCTTCGCATACGCGCCCATGGTGCGGGCAGAGCCGGGTGAGGGCGCACCGGGGCACAGTCCTTCCGGACCGCGAAAGGGACTGTGCGGGGAGCGGGTCCAATTCTTCCTGGCGTATCGGCGGGCGGCAACGAGCAAATGGCACGGCTGACGGGAATCAGCCGGAATGACTCTGATATCCCTGCCCACGCCAGGCCCGGACGACGCTCCTGCCCCGCCTGAACGGCGAGGACCAGCAGAAACACCCCGTCCGCCCCGTTCGGCCGCTTGAGCCCCGCTGCCACCGCCCGGTCCCCGGCCGGCGCGCGGGTGCCCCACGGGGTGGATTCGCCGATTGTCAGTGCTATCGGGTTGCATGGAGGCATGGACAACCTGGAGCTCCGCGCCGAAGCCGATGCCATCCTCGCCGAGCTCGTCGGCGACCCCGGCGGTTCGGCGAGGCTCCGGGAGGACCAGTGGCAGGCGGTGGCCGCCCTGGTGGAGGAGCGTCGGCGTGCGCTGGTGGTGCAGCGTACGGGCTGGGGCAAGTCGGCGGTGTACTTCGTCGCCACCGCTCTGCTGCGCAGGCGCGGTTCGGGGCCCACGGTGATCGTCTCGCCGCTGCTGGCGCTGATGCGCAACCAGGTCGAGTCGGCGGCGCGGGCCGGTATCCGGGCGCGCACCATCAACTCGGCCAACCCGGAGGAGTGGGAGACCATCTACGAGGAGGTCGAGCGCGGCGAGACCGATGTCCTCCTCGTGAGCCCGGAGCGTCTCAACTCCGTGGATTTCCGTGATCAGGTGCTGCCCAAGCTCGCGGCCACCACGGGTCTGCTGGTGGTGGATGAGGCGCACTGCATCTCCGACTGGGGACATGACTTCCGCCCCGACTACCGCCGGTTGCGGGCGATGCTCGCCGAGCTCGCCCCCGGCGTGCCGGTGCTGGCCACCACCGCGACGGCGAACGCGCGGGTCACCGCGGATGTGGCCGATCAGCTGGGCACCGGCGCCGGCGAGGCCCTGGTGCTGCGCGGTCCGCTGGAGCGGGAGAGCCTGCGGCTGGGCGTCGTCCGGCTGCCGGACGCCCCGCACCGCCTGGCCTGGCTCGCCGAGCACCTGGACGAGCTGCCGGGCTCCGGAATCATCTACACCCTCACCGTCGCCGCAGCGGAGGAGGCCACCGCCTTCCTGCGGCAGCGCGGCTTCCGCGTCGCCTCGTACACCGGAAGGACGGAGAACGCCGACCGGCTGCAGGCCGAGGTCGACCTGCAGGAGAACCGGGTCAAGGCGCTGGTCGCGACCTCGGCCCTGGGCATGGGCTTCGACAAGCCGGACCTGGGTTTCGTGGTCCACCTCGGCTCGCCGTCCTCGCCGATCGCCTATTACCAGCAGGTGGGGCGCGCGGGGCGCGGGGTTGCCCACGCCGATGTGCTGCTGCTGCCGGGCAAGGAGGACGAGGCCATCTGGCGCTACTTCGCCGATACCGCCTTTCCGCCCGAGGCGCAGGTCCGGCAGACCCTCTCGGCCCTCGCGAGCGCGGGACGGCCGTTGTCCGTGCCGGCTCTGGAGGCAGCGGTGGACCTCCGGCGCACCCGGCTGGAGTCGATGCTGAAGGTGCTGGACGTCGACGGCGCGGTCAAGCGGGTCAAGGGCGGCTGGACGGCCACGGGCGCCGAGTGGATGTACGACGCCGAACGCTACGCGTGGGTGGCACGGCAGCGGGCAGCCGAGCAGCAGGCCATGCGGGACTACGCGGGCACGTCCGAGTGCCGGATGGAGTTCTTGCGCCGGCAGCTGGACGACGAGGGGGCGGCCCCGTGCGGCCGCTGCGACAACTGTGCGGGGGCCTGGGCCGACACGGCCGTTTCCGCCGAGACGCTGACAGGTGCGACGAAGGAACTGGACCGCCCCGGCGTGGAGGTCGAGCCGCGCCGCATGTGGCCGACGGGGATGCCCGCGCTGGGCATCGACCTCAAGGGCCGCATCCCGGCCAAGGAGCAGTGCTCCACCGGACGTGCCCTGGGACGGCTCTCGGACATCGGCTGGGGCAACCGACTGCGCCCGCTGCTGGCTGACAACGCACCCGACGGTCCGGTCCCCGACGATGTCCTGCGGGCTGCGGTGGCGGTCCTCGCCGACTGGGCACGCTCCCCGGGCGGCTGGGCACCGAATGCCCCGGACGCCGCCGCCCGGCCGGTAGGAGTCGTTGCCGTACCGTCCCTGACCCGCCCGCAACTGGTCGGCTCCCTCGCCCAGGGAATCGCGACCGTCGGCCGCCTTCCCTTCCTCGGGACCCTGGCGTACACCGGGCCGAACGGTGCGCACGCGGCCCGGCGCAGCAACTCCGCCCAACGCCTCAGGGCGCTCTCCGGAGCGTTCGCCGTTCCCGAGGAGCTGGCCGGCGCTCTGGGCGGCACCCCCGGCCCCGTACTGCTCGTGGACGACTGCACCGACTCCGGCTGGACCCTCGCCGTCGCCGCCCGCCTGCTCCGGCAGGCAGGCAGTGAACAGGTTCTTCCCCTGGTCCTTGCCGCAGCAGGCTGAGATCGTTCGTGCCTGTGCATGTGCATGTGCCTGTGCCTGTGCCTGTGCCTGCGCCTGCGCCCGTGCCGCGACGGCCGTTTCGCGCCGAGCACCCGTGAGCGGATCGAACGGTCGCTGATCCGGGCCCGGTGCATGTCGATGGCGGTCACGCCTTCATGCAACCCGATGACCAAGGCGGAGCGCCAACACCCCTGTGCCCCTGTGGACAAAGTTATCCACAGGGGTCGCGGAATCCGGCCGCCCGCGGGACGGTCATCCCATGAACCAGCACCACGAATCCACCGGTCCGGCCGACGAGCAGCAGATCACCCTGCGAGGCCCTGCCGAACTCGCCGATGCCCTCCCGTATCTGATGGGCTTCCACCCGAACGACAGCGTGGTCATGGTCGCCCTGCACGGAGGCAGGGGGCGCTTCGGCGGCCGTCTCAGGCTCGGCATCCCGCAGGCGCCGCAGGAATGGGCCCCCGTCGCCGAGCAGCTCGCCGAATGCCTGATCAAGGGGAGCGAGCGGCGTGGGGAGCGCCCTGACGCGATCGTCATCTTCCTCTGCCAGGATCCCGTCGAGGGCGAATCCGGCAGTCGGATCATGGAGCGGCTGCGGCCGTTCGCCCAGCGTCTGCGTACGGCCTGCGGCGCGCTGGACGTCCCGGTGCTCGAAGCGCTCTGCATCTCCGACGGGCGGTACTGGTCCTACTGCTGCCCGGACGGGCGCTGCTGCCCGGCGGAGGGGAACCAGATGGCCATGCCCGGCACTTCGGTGATGGCGGCCGCCGCCGCGTACGCGGGTATCCAAGTACGCGGATCGTTGCGGGAGATGGAGGCGAGGCTCGCACCGCTGAAGACCTCGGCGGCGGCAGACCAGCAACGCGCACTCGACTCGGCGGGTGCCGAGTTGCTGCCCAGGCTCCTCGACGAAGAGGGACGGCAGGAGGTGGCCCGGGAGACCCTGGACCTCGCCCGGCAGCTCATGAAACGCCTCAGGGAGGCGCCGGCGGGGGCGCCCTCCGTCTCGGACATCAATGACGACCGGCTGATCAGCCATGACGAAGCAGCAGCGGTGATCCTCGGCCTCCAGGACCGGGAGACCCGCGACAGGGCCGCGGAATGGATGGAAGGCCCGGAAGCCGATTCGGCGTTGCGGCTCTGGCGCGGACTGTCCCGTCGTTGCGTGGCACCGTACGAGGAGCATGCGGCGGCGCCGTTGACCCTGGCCGGATGGGTCTCGTGGTCGACGGGCGACGAACCGGGCGCACGGGTTGCCCTGGGCCTCGCCCTGCGGGCGGATTCCGACTACACCTTCGCCCAGCTTCTTCACGAGGCCTGCAACCAGGGCCTCGACCCGGAGACCCTGCGCCGATGCCTGCGGGGGGAACGCAGCGCACGAACGGGGCGGCGTGGTCACCGGCCGGACCGCAGCGTGCGACCCCGCACGGCGCGGCCGGCCGCCACCCGCCGGAAGAAGGCCCCGTCCGGCCCCGCCCGTCCCGAATCGCCGGCCACCCGGCGTCGGTCCGGGCAGGCCGCCCCCGGCCGGCGCGCACCCGGTGGCGAGGGATGACCCGCGGGCCCCGTCGCCACGGAGACGGGCGGGAGACACGACGGGCGAAGAGGCGGCGAAGAGCTCCTGGAAGAGCATGGCGAAGGGAGTGTTTATCGTCAGGCAGACGACTATGATCACCGCATGCCGCCCTACGACCCGTCGACCTTCCCGCCCTTCGCTGTCACCGTCGACCTGGTCGTGCTCACGGTGCGCCGCCATGCGCTCTGCGCGCTGGTGGTACGCCGTGGTGAGCCACCGTTCCAGGGGCGGTGGGCGCTGCCCGGCGGCTTCGTCAAAGCCGATGAGGATCTCGGAGCCGCAGCAGCGCGCGAGCTGGTCGAGGAGACCGGTCTGTGCGCCCAGGACCCGGCGGCCCCGGCGATCGGGAACGGCGCCCATCTCGAACAGCTCGCCACTTACGGCGATCCTGGTCGTGATCCGCGGATGCGGGTCGTCAGCGTCGCCCATCTCGCCCTGGCTCCCGATCTGCCGGCCCCACGTGCGGGCGGCGATGCGAACAGCGCGCGATGGGCGCCCGTCGACGATCTGCTCGGGGCGGAGGGAAGCTTCGGCCACGATGGTGAGAATCAGGCCCCACTGGCCTTCGACCACGCGCAGATCCTCGCCGACGGCGTCGAACGTGCCCGTTCCAAGATCGAATACTCTTCCCTGGCCACTGCCTTCTGCCCGCCGGCCTTCACGGTCGGTGAGCTCCGGAGGGTGTACGAGGCGGTGTGGGGAGTGGTTCTCGACCCGCGGAACTTCCATCGCAAGGTCACCGGCACCCCCGGCTTCCTGGTGCCCACCGGCGGCACGACCACCCGCCAGGGCGGACGCCCGGCCCAGCTCTTCCGGGCCGGCGCGGCCACCGTGCTCAATCCTCCGATGCTGAGGCCGGAAGTCTGACCTCGCGGAACGCCGACAGGGTCGATGCTGCGCAAAAAGTCGGATATGTCACGTTATCTTTTTGCGGTACCCGCCCTGCCGCCGAGCGGTCTCACCTTCCGCGAGAGAAGCGATGCTCCAGGCCATCGGACTCACCAGTGCCCCCCGCCGCGGTCTTCCGGCCGCCGTGGACGATCTCACCTTCGAAGCCCGGCCCGGCCAGGTCACCGCACTGCTGGGTGATTCCGGCTCGGGCAAGACCGCGGCCCTCCGCCTCCTGCTCGAACTGGACCCGGGGCGAGGGGTCGCCCACTTCCGGGGCAGACCGATGCACCGGATCCCGCACCCCGCGCGTGAGGTCGGGGTGCTGCTCGGGGACGTACCCGGGCACCCCGCCCGTACCGCTCGCGGTCAGCTCCGGATGCTCGGCGCCGCCGCGGGCGTACCCCCGGCGCGGGCCGATGAACTGCTTGAGCTTGTAGGTCTCGCCGGACTCGGGGACCAGCGCATCGGCGCACTCTCGCTCGGCATGGACCGGCGGCTCGCCCTCGCCTCGGCGCTGCTCGGCGACCCCCACACGCTCGTCCTCGACGATCCGGCAGAAGGTCTCGCGTCGCGCGAGGGCGGTTGGCTGCACGGGCTGCTACGGGCCCATGCGGCCCGGGGCGGAACCGTTCTGTACACCACTGCGGACCCCAAGGAGGCAGCGCACGCCGCTGACCGTGTGGTCACCATCGACAGCGGTCGCCTTGTCGCGGACCAGGACGCCGGTGACTTCTCGCGGACCCGCCTCCGCCCCCGGGTCGCGGTCCGGACCCCGCACGCGGCTCGCCTCGCGGCAATCGTCAGCCGCGAGGCCCGGGCGGCGCGGCGCTCGGTCGAGGTGGTCGCCGAGGCCGGTGGCCGCCTCGCCGTGTACGGCTCCACGTGCGCGGAGATCGGTGACATCGCATTCCGGCACGGTCTTCCGGTGCACCGACTGGCCGACGAGGTCGGCGGCACCCGCTCCACCGCGCCCGGCGAGGAAACGGACCCCGCGGAGCCCCGCGATCCGGCAGGTTCCCCGCGGCCTTCAGGGCCCGCAGGGCCTGACGGCCGCACCGGATCGCGCGATCCGCGACCGGTCGCGCGGGCATCGGTCCCGCAACCGGCGCCGCCCATCCGTCGCCACCCGGCCCCCGGCCCGCTGCACCCGCTGCGGTACGAACTGCGCCGCCTGCTCGGCGTCAGAACGACAACCCTGATCGTGGCCGCCGTTCTGGTCGTCTCCGTCGGACTCTCCGTGCTCCTCGCCCGCACCGGCCATGCGTCCTTGCCGAAGGTGCTGGCGGCGTGGCCGTCGCTGCTGCCGCTGCCGCCCGCGGCGGTCGGGGCCGGGCTGCTCGGTGCCCTGTCGTTCGGTGACGAATTCCGTTACCCCGCACTTGCCGCGGGCCGGGGTACCGTTCCCCGCCGCCTGAGACTGCTTCTGGCCAAGCTGGTGGTGTCCGCGGGTGTCGCCGCGGTGCTCGCTCCGGCCGTCGTACTGGCCTCAGTCGGAACTCTTCGCCTCGTGTACGGCCACGACTGGATGCACGTCCCGCCGAACCCGGTTTCCCTGGGCGTGAGTTGGGTGGCGCTGACCGTGGGCTGCGCCTGGGCGGGCCTCCTGGCCGCCGGAGTCTTCAGGGTGACGACGGCCGGTGTCGCCGCGGTGCTCGCCGTCCCCGTACTCGTCGTGCCGCTCGTCCAGCTGGTGCTGACGGCGCCGGGGCCCCGTCCGATCGCCGGATTTCCGGCCAGGCTGCGCGAGCTGATGTGGCCGCGCTGGCCGCACGAGACGGACCGGTGGGTGGCGCTCGCCGTGGGCGTCGTGGCCCACCCGGTGGGGGCCGCGTTGGCGTTGTCGCTGTCGGTCCTGGTCTTCGCCTACCTGTTCACCGGCCTTCTCGGTAGGCCCCGTTGGCGGCCTCAGAGGGCCGCCGGATCGGGACAGGCCTGGTAACCGCTTTAAAAATGCCCGGTTTATACCAGTAAAGCGTCAATTGGGGGGCGGGCGCCGATCACCCTTTCGTGTGCTTTTCACCAAAGACCTCAAGAGCCGAGTGAGCTGCGCCGACAAAGGATGCGTGAGTACCCTTGCGCACACCATGATGACCGCCGCCCGCTCCGCCGATTCCGGCCTCGCCGGCCCGGGTGAACTCGATCGCTACCCGTATGCGGAGGCGCCGGCCGGCGAGCGTGCCGCTCTTCGCTCCTGGGAAGGCTCCGACGTGGACCTCGGCCGGGTGAGCCGGCGGGGCTCGGCCAGTCGGGGCCGCGGCCTCCACGGCCAACTCGTTCAGCAGCTGGGTCAGATGATCGTTTCGGGCGACCTGGGCGCCGACCGCCCTCTCGTGCCGGAGGAGATCGGTCAGCGTTTCGAGGTCTCCCGCACCGTCGTACGTGAATCGCTGCGTGTCCTCGAGGCCAAAGGCCTGGTCAGCGCCCGTCCCAACGTGGGTACCCGGGTCCGCCCCGTCAGTGACTGGAACCTGCTGGATCCCGACATCATCGAATGGCGCGCCTTCGGACCTCAGCGCGAGGACCAGCGACGCGAGCTCGGGGAGCTCCGGTGGACGATCGAGCCCCTCGCCGCGCGTCTCGCCGCAGGCCACGGTCGTGAGGACATTCAGCAGCGCCTCGGCGACATGGTGGAGATCATGGGGCATGCGGTCGGGCAGGGGGACGCGATCACCTGCTCCCGGGCCGATGCCGAGTTCCACTCCCTGCTCATCCAGGCGGCCGGCAACCGCATGCTGGAGCACCTCTCCGGCATCGTCTCCGCGGCCCTTCAGGTCTCGGGCGGCCCGGTCACGGGCTGTGACCGCCCCAGCGAGGCATCCCTCGGTCATCACGCCCGGATCGTCGAAGCCCTCGCGGCCGGCGACGCGGCAGGCGCCGAGGCGGCCATGCGTCAACTGCTCGTCGTCCACCCCGAGGTGGAGCGTGTGGTGCCTGCGCCCCGCGAGCACTGAGCACAGCACGGCCACGGTGTGCGAACCGTGTGTCGCCGGACCGTCACGGTCCGGCGGCACGGTTGCGAGGTTTCTGCACCCATGGTCACGTTCGTCGCAAATGAGGTGTGACTCGGGCCACGCGGATTGGGCGTAACACTCCTCGAAACAGTGCGATGACTTAAGAGGTGACCGCCGCGGAAGGAATACAGCAGCCATTGAGTGCGCTGTGGAGTTCTGAGGCGACACCCGCGCCGTCGGTACATTCCCAGACCGGCGGTCGTCGGCTCAAGCCCTTTCCGGGGCCGGGCCGGAAGCCGTTTCCATCGTTCCGAGAGGTTGTTCGTGTCGGCCAGCACATCCCGTACGCTCCCGCCGGAGATCGCCGAGTCCGAGTCTGTGATGGCGCTCATCGAGCGGGGAAAGGCTGATGGGCAGATCGCCGGCGATGACGTGCGTCGGGCCTTCGAGGCTGACCAGATTCCGCCAACCCAGTGGAAGAATGTTCTGCGCAGCCTCAACCAGATCCTCGAGGAAGAGGGTGTGACGCTGATGGTCAGTGCCGCGGAGCCGTCCAAACGTGCCCGCAAGAGCGTCGCAGCGAAGAGCCCGGTCAAGCGCACCGCCACCAAGACCGTCGCGGCCAAGACAACCGTGACCAGGACGGTCGCGGCCACTGCCGCCCCGTCGGCAGAGACCGTGGACGTGGTGGCTGACGACGCTGCCGCGGCCGGCCCTGCGAAGAAGGCAGCAGCCAAGAAGACGGCTGCCAAGAAGACCGCCGTGAAGAAGACGGCGGCCAAGAAGACAGCAACGAAGAAGTCCGGAAAGCAGGACGACGAGCTCCTCGACGGCGACGAGGCGGTCGAGGAAGTCAAGGCCGGTAAGGGCGAGGAAGAGGAGGGCGAGGGCGAGAACAAGGGCTTCGTCCTCTCCGACGACGACGAGGACGACGCACCTGCGCAGCAGGTCGCCGTCGCCGGCGCCACCGCCGACCCGGTCAAGGACTACCTGAAGCAGATCGGCAAGGTTCCCCTCCTCAACGCCGAGCAGGAGGTCGAGCTCGCCAAGCGGATCGAGGCCGGTCTGTTCGCCGAGGACAAGCTGGCGAACTCCGACAAGCTCGCTCCGAAGCTCAAGCGCGAGCTGGAGATCATCGCCGAGGACGGCCGCCGGGCCAAGAACCACCTGCTGGAGGCCAACCTCCGTCTCGTGGTGTCGCTGGCCAAGCGTTACACCGGCCGCGGCATGCTCTTCCTGGACCTCATCCAGGAGGGCAACCTCGGTCTGATCCGCGCGGTCGAGAAGTTCGACTACACCAAGGGCTACAAGTTCTCCACGTACGCCACCTGGTGGATCCGTCAGGCGATCACCCGCGCCATGGCCGACCAGGCCCGCACCATCCGTATTCCGGTGCACATGGTCGAGGTCATCAACAAGCTCGCGCGTGTGCAGCGCCAGATGCTCCAGGACCTGGGCCGTGAGCCCACGCCGGAGGAGCTGGCCAAGGAACTCGACATGACGCCCGAGAAGGTCATCGAGGTCCAGAAGTACGGTCGTGAGCCGATCTCCCTCCACACCCCGCTGGGTGAGGACGGGGACAGCGAGTTCGGTGACCTGATCGAGGACTCCGAGGCGGTCGTCCCGGCCGACGCGGTCAGCTTCACGCTTCTCCAGGAGCAGCTGCACTCGGTGCTCGACACGCTCTCCGAGCGTGAGGCGGGCGTGGTCTCGATGCGCTTCGGTCTCACCGACGGCCAGCCGAAGACCCTGGACGAGATCGGCAAGGTCTACGGCGTGACGCGTGAGCGCATCCGTCAGATCGAGTCGAAGACCATGTCGAAGCTGCGCCACCCGTCGCGTTCGCAGGTGCTGCGCGACTACCTCGACTAGGTCGCAGGAGCAAACGGACCGAGGGCCCGGATCCCCATGGGGGAGCCGGGCCCTCGGCCTATCAACGCGTGCGGTCGGCGACCGGCGGGATGACTCTGGGTGCGAACGGTTCACCACAGAGTCAGGAGCGCGCATGTCCCGTACCGTCTTCCGCGCCGTGACCGGGGCGCTCGCCCTGGTTGCCGCCACAGCCCTGATACCGCTCGGGTCTCCCGCCCTGGCGGCCGAGGGCGGCGTCGTCATCGGCGGTCAGCCTGCACACGTCAAGGACAGCCCTTGGGTTGTGGCACTGTCCAGCCGTGACCGGTTCGGAGAATCCCGCGCCGGCCAGTTCTGCGGCGGAGTCGTGGTGGCGCCGAAGAAGGTGTTGACCGCTGCGCACTGCCTGAGCCGGGCAGCGCTCGGCGTCGATGTCGCCGGCGTGCGTGATCTGCGCGTCATCACGGGCCGCGATGCGCTGCGCGGGACCGGGGGCAAGGAGATCGCGGTACGGGGGGCGTGGACCAATCCGGGGTTCGACCCCCTGACCAACGCGGGGGACCTGGCCGTGCTCACGCTCACCGAAGCGCTTCCCGAGAAGAGCGCGATTCCGATGGCCGAATCCGGCGACGCGGCGTACGCACCCGGCACCGAAGCAGCCGTCTACGGGTGGGGTGACACGACGGGCAACAACGACTACGCGTCGTCGCTGCGGTCCGCGAAAGTGAGCGTTCTGCCGGACGCCGCGTGCGCGCAGGCCTACCCGGGCGGCAGGAACGGCACGTACGACGCCTCAGCGATGCTCTGCGCGGGCGAACTGCTGGGCGGGTACGACGCATGCCAGGGCGACAGCGGCGGGCCGCTGGTGGCCCGTGGGCGGCTCATCGGGTTGGTCTCCTGGGGGAACGGCTGCGCCAGGGCGGGCAGTCCCGGGGTGTACACGCGGATCTCCGCCGCGATCGGATGGATGCCGGCCGGCTGAACGGCATCACCGCGCAGGCACGAGAACGGGCGGCTCCCCCTCTGGGGAGCCGCCCGTCGGCCGGTCCGGGACCTGGCCCGTGCTCGTCGTGGATGCGAGGTGTCAGTGTTGTTCCTCTTCGGCGGCTTGGGCCTGCACAGCCGTGAGCCGGTCCGTCTCATCCTGTATTTCCGCGGCGATCTTCTTGAGTTCCGGCTCGAACTTGCGACCGTGGTGGGCGCAGAAGAGCAGTTCACCGCCGCTGATCAGGACGACGCGCAGATATGCCTGGGCGCCGCAACGGTCACAGCGGTCTGCTGCGGTCAGCGGGCTCGCGGGGGTCAGAACAGTAGTCACGTCGCCTCTTCTCTAGCTCGACGAGCTGTCGTACCAGGGTCAACATCCAACCAGGCCGAAAACGTTCCCGCTCGTGGCTTTTCTTCGAAACTTCTTCTCGAGATGGCTGTCTGTTGCCGGTTGGCGGCGAATGTGCCGTATTGCGTAGCGCTACGGTTTCGCGTTGCTTGTCTTGGTGGGATCCTCCCGGCTGGCTTGCCGGTTTGTTCATGAGGACGTGCCCGGAGCCTAAATGGTTCATGCCTGGAAGGGAACGTGATGTTCGCGTCACTCCTACGAGGGATCGAACGTGTATGCGAGGCTGGACTAGTGTGAGGGTTGTTGAAGGGTGGCGTTACAACCGCTCTACCAGGCCTCGGTACCCTCTCAGCGGCGACCGAAGCCGAGCCCGTTACCCACTGGGCCCCAAAAGAAATTCAGCGAGGAGCGAACCGCGTGACCGCCGATACGTCCGTGCCGTCCACTGCGCTGCTGAGCGGAGCAGACCGAGACGGCTCCAACTACACCGCGCGGCATCTGCTCGTACTCGAGGGGCTCGAAGCGGTTCGCAAGCGCCCCGGGATGTACATCGGGTCCACCGACAGCCGCGGCCTCATGCACTGCCTCTGGGAGATCATCGACAACTCCGTCGACGAGGCTCTGGGCGGTCACTGCGATCACATCGAGGTCATTCTCCACGACGACAATTCCGTGGAGGTCCGGGACAACGGGCGGGGCATCCCCGTCGATGTCGAGCCCAAGACAGGTCTGTCCGGTGTCGAGGTCGTGATGACCAAACTGCACGCCGGCGGAAAGTTCGGCGGTGGCTCGTACGCCGCGTCCGGCGGTCTGCACGGCGTCGGCGCCTCCGTCGTCAACGCGCTCTCCGCCCGGCTCGACGTCGAGGTCGACCGCGGCGTGACGCACTCGATCAGCTTCCGGCGCGGAGTCCCGGGGATCTTCACCGAGCAGGGGCCGGACAGCCCGTTCGACCCGGCCAACGGTCTGCGCAAGGGCAAGCGGGTGCCGAAGACGCGCACCGGCACCAGGGTGCGTTACTGGGCGGACCGGCAGATCTTCCTCAAGGACGCCAAGCTCAACCTGGAGACGCTCCACCAGCGGGCCCGCCAGACCGCTTTCCTCGTCCCCGGTCTCACGATCGTCGTCCGTGACGAACGCGGACTCGACGGAGAGGGCAAGACCGAGGAGACCTTCCGCTTCGACGGCGGGATCAGTGAATTCTGCGAGTACCTCGCTCAGGACAAGGCGGTCTGCGACATCCTGCGGCTGACCGGCCAGGGCACCTTCAAGGAGACCGTGCCGGTCCTGGACGAGCGCGGTCACATGACGGCGACCGAGGTCACGCGTGAGCTCGCGGTCGACATCGCCCTGCGCTGGGGTACCGGATACGACACCAACCTCAAGTCCTTCGTCAACATCATCGCCACCCCCAAGGGCGGCACGCACGTGACCGGATTCGAGCGCTCCGTGACCAAGACGGTCAACGAGGCGCTGCGTTCCGCCAAGCTGCTCCGCGTCGCCGAGGACGACATCGTCAAGGACGACGCGCTGGAGGGCCTCACCGCCGTGGTCACCGTGCGACTGGCCGAGCCGCAGTTCGAGGGCCAGACCAAGGAGGTGCTCGGCACCTCGGCGGCCAACCGGATCGTCGCCAACGTCGTGGCCAAGGAGCTCAAGGCGTTCCTGACCTCGACGAAGCGTGACGCGAAGGCCCAGGCCAGAGCGGTTCTGGACAAGGCTGTCGCGGCCGCGCGGACCCGCATCGCGGCCCGACAGCACAAGGACGCGCAACGCCGCAAGACGGCGCTGGAGTCCTCCTCGCTGCCGGCGAAGCTCGCCGACTGCCGCAGCGACGACGTGGACCGCAGCGAACTCTTCATCGTCGAGGGCGACTCCGCGCTCGGTACGGCGAAGCTCGCGCGGAACAGCGAGTTCCAGGCGCTGCTGCCGATCCGGGGCAAGATCCTCAACGTTCAGAAGGCATCCGTCTCGGACATGCTGAAGAACGCCGAGTGCGGCGCGATCATCCAGGTCATAGGAGCCGGGTCGGGGCGGACCTTCGACATCGACGCCGCCCGCTACGGGAAGATCGTCCTGCTGGTGGACGCCGACGTCGACGGCGCGCACATCCGCGTCCTGCTGCTGACGCTCTTCCAGCGGTACATGCGGCCCATGGTCGAGGCGGGCCGGGTCTTCGCAGCAGTGCCCCCGCTCCACCGGATCGAGCTGGTCCAGCCGAAGAAGGGACAGGACAAGTACATCTACACGTACTCGGACAACGAGCTGCGTCAGCGGCTGCTGGAGCTCCAGCGGAAGAACATCCGGTACAAGGACTCGATCCAGCGCTACAAGGGCCTGGGCGAGATGGACGCCGACCAGCTCGCGGAGACCACGATGGACCCGCGCCACCGCACCCTGCGCAGGATCAACATCGGCGACCTGGAGGCGTCCGAGCAGGTCTTCGATCTGCTGATGGGCAACGAGGTGGCGCCGCGCAAGGAGTTCATCACCAGCTCCGCCGCCACCCTGGACCGCTCTCGTATCGACGTCTGAGCGAAGCCGTCTCCACCCGCGGGTGGAGACGGCTTCTCCACCCGTGATCAACCCCTGAGCCGATGTCCTGGCCCGGCCGTTTCCGTAGCGTCGAAGGCGTTCAACCTTCCCGCACATCGGAGGCAGCCATGTCAGGACTCGTCAACGTCCTGGTGATCGGTGCAGTGATCACTGCCGTCGTCGTCCGCCAGTGCTCGGCACGGCAGATCTCGGACGACAGACGCTGGTGGATACTGCCAGCCATCCTCCTCGTCCTGTCCGTGCGCGAGCCCGGACTGGTGGACCCGCGGCACGTGCCGCTGTCCATGGCGGTGCTGGGCGCGGAGCTGACTGCGGGGCTCATGACGGGAGCGGGCTGGGGCTGGACCACCCGGCTGTGGCGCGAGGCGGACGGCTCGCTGTGGAGCAAGGGCACCAGGGCCACCGGCTTCGTCTGGGCAGGGGGACTGGCGCTGCGAGCCGCCCTCTACGGGGCTGCCGCTCTGATGGGCATGCACCAGGGCAGCGCTGCCCTGCTGTCGGCCCTCGCGGTGACGCTGGCGGCGCGCGGCGGCGTGCTCATGTGGCGGGCCGCGCGGATGGACCCGGCGTACGGTGGCTCCGTCGGCAGGATGGTGTCGCGGCCGGTGTGGAAGGACCGCGTGTGACGCGTACGACCTGGACCAGCTGGCCGTCCCGGGAAGCCCTCTCGGGGACCAGCCGTACGCGTCCGCGGAAGGTGATCACCTGGTCCGTCAGGGCGGCCCTGCTCACCGCCATGCTCTGGGGCACATTCAGCGGAGGCCGGTTCGGGCCCTGGGAGATCGTGCTCGGACTGCTGGCCGTACTGGGCTGTGCGTTCGCCGTGTGGGCTTTCTTCCGGACCAGCCTGGAGCACCGGCTGTGGCCGTCGCTCGGACTGCTGGCCCTGCTGATGCTGGCGGCGTTCGGGGCGCAACAGGCCGGTGCCGATCTGCCCGCGCTGATCCTGTGGTGCGGCAGCGCGGTAGCCGCACTGGAGCGGTTGCCGCTCACGGCGGGCCTTCCGGCCACAGCCGTCGCACTCGGTGCGTACGCCGTCGTCAACACCAACGGCTGGCTCTCCACGGCCATGTCCACAGTGGGTCTCTCGCTGGCCGGCTATGTGCTCCGGCTGGATGCCGAGGCGAGGGGCAACGCCCAGCGGCTCCTCGCGCAGGAGCGGGCGGCTCGCGCGGCGGAGGCCGAGACAGCCGCCCTGGACGAGCGGGCCAGGATCGCGCGGGAGATACACGATGTGCTCGCCCACAGCCTCTCCGCCCAGCTGGTGCATCTGGAGGCGGCGCGGCTCCTGATCGAGCGGGAGCCCGCGGGGGAGTTCCGGGACCAGGTGTTGGAGCGGGTCGTGGCCGCACGTTCCATGGCGCGTGAGGGGCTCGCGGAGACCCGCCAGGCTCTCTCCGCGCTCCGGGGCGAGGTCTCCCCGGTGGAGGACTTCCTGCGGCAGCTGACGGCCGCGGAGCCGGCGCAGGTCAGTGTGACGGGGGAGCGGCGGACGCTGACCGCCGAGGCGTCGCAGGCGGTTCGGCGGGTGGCGCAGGAGGCCCTGACCAATGTGCGCAAGCACGCACCGGGGGCCAGGGTTCTGGTGCGGCTGGAGTACCTGCCGGACGAAGTCGCCCTGGAGGTCAGGGACTCGGGGGGACACCGGCCCGAGAGCGAGCTGACCGGCAGCGGCTCCGGATACGGTCTGCTGGGCATGAGGGAACGGGCCGAGCTGATGGGCGGGACGCTGGAGGCCGGCCCCGGTGAGGAGGGTTTCGTGGTGAGTCTGCGGGTGCCCGCGTGAACGCGCGGGTGGTGGTCGCCGATGACCAGTCGGTCGTGCGTGAAGGGATCGTGATGCTGCTGGGGCTGCTGCCCGGAGTCGAGGTGGTCGGATCGGCGAAGGACGGCGAGGAGGCAGTGGCGCTCGTGGCCGAACTGGCCCCCGATGTCGTTCTGATGGACCTGCGGATGCCCCGGTGCGACGGGGCGGAGGCGACACGGCGGATCCGCAGGGACCATCCGGGGACCCAGGTGGTGGTGCTCACGACATTCGCGGACGACGACTCGCTCTTCCCCGCGCTGCAGGCCGGGGCCCGCGGCTATCTCACCAAGGACGCCGGGGGCGAAGAGATCGTGCGGGCCATCCAGGCCGTGCTGTCCGGCGAGGCGGGTCTCTCGCCGAGCGTGCAGCGCCGCCTGCTGGAGCGCGTGACCACGGGACCGCCGCCGCCCGCACCGGCGCCCGAGCCGCAGCTGCCCGACGGCCTGACACCGCGTGAGCTGGAAGTGCTGGTGCTGATCGCCGAGGGCCTCTCCAATCCGGAGATCGCCCGCAGACTGCACATTTCGCAGGCCACCGTGAAGAGCCACATCAACAACCTCTTCGCCAAGACCGGAGTGCGTGACCGGGCACAGGCCGTTCGTTATGCGTACGTTCGGGGCCTCGCACAGCCGCCCGGATCGACCATCACCTGAAGAGGTGAAGACCGGCGAATGATGTGCCCGGGATCTTCCCGATCTGCCCATTCTTGGGTACACGGCCGAAGTGGTCCGTGGACAAGGGGAGTTGTTCCGTGGAGAAGGAAGCAGGGCGTGAGGCCGCAGCGATGCGACTCGACGACCCGTGGTACGACGCGCTGGCCTCCGGATGGGGCGAGCTGGACGGTACGGGGAGCTTCGCTCCCACCGGACCACCCGGGCCCGTGGACCCGCGGCGCGGCCACAGCGCGGCCGAGATCTATCTGGAGGTGCAGCGCAGCGAGGCATTTCAGGAAGTGCGACGCCGGTACCGGCGGTTCGTCGCCCCTGCCACCGCCGCCTTCCTCGTCTGGTACCTCGTCTATGTCGTCGCCGCGGTCACCGCGCCCGGACTGATGGCCCGTCCGGTGGCGGGGGCGGTCAACGTCGCGATGGTCGCGGGACTCGGGCAGTTCCTCACGACCTTCCTTCTCACCGGGGCGTACGCGCGCCACGCACGGCTGCGCAGGGACCGGGCGGCACTCGACCTGCGGTGGCGGACACAGGAGATGACGCGGGGGGCCGGGCGTTGAACGGGAACCATGAGACGCTGGCGCTTCTGCTGTTCAGCGCCTTCATCGCAGTCACGCTCGCCATCACCACCTGGGTGAGCCGCAACCGCCGTGGTTCGGCGGAGGAGTTCTACGCGGGCGGCCGGCTGTTCTCCCCCATGGAGAACGGTTTCGCCATCGCGGGCGACTACATGTCCGCTGCGTCGTTCCTCGGCATCTCCGGTCTGATCGCCCTCTTCGGCTACGACGGCATGCTCTATTCGGTCGGCTTCCTCGTCGCCTGGCTCGTCGTCCTGCTGCTCGTCGCCGAACTGGTGCGCAACTGTGGCCGGTTCACGCTCGCCGATGTGGTGGCGGCGCGGATGGCCGAGCGTCCGGTCCGGATCGCGGCGGGCACTTCGTCCGTCACCGTCTCGGTGCTCTACCTGGTGGCACAGATGGTGGGCGCGGGCAGCCTGGTCGCTCTGCTTCTCGGCGGGACGAGCGGTGCCGCCCGCTCCTGGACCGTCATCGGTGTCGGGGCGCTCATGGTGATCTATGTGTCGCTCGGCGGGATGCGCGCCACCACCTGGATCCAGATCGTCAAGGCCGTTCTGCTGATGGCGGGAGCGGTCGTGCTCACCGTTCTCGTCCTGGTCCGCTTCCACGGCGACTTCAACGCCCTGCTCGACTCCGCCGCCGAACGGAGCGGCCACGGAAGCCGGTTCCTCGCGCCGGGGCTCCGGTACGGCGGTACATGGACCGCGCGCATCGACTTCATCAGCCTGGGGCTGGCCCTGGTGCTCGGTACGGCCGGGCTGCCGCACATCCTTTCGCGGTTCTACACCGTGCCCACGGCCCGTGCGGCCCGCCGTTCGGTGGTCTGGTCGATCGGGCTCATCGGCAGCTTCTACCTGATGACGATCGCGCTCGGATTCGGAGCAGCCGCCCTGGTCGGCTCGGCCGAGGTAAGGGCGTCGAACGCCGCGGGGAACACGGCGGTGCCGCTGCTGGCCCTGGTGCTCGGCGGCGGCGAGGGGTCCACTGGGGGGACGATCCTGTTCGCCGTGGTCGCCGCAGTCGCCTTCGCCACCATCCTCGCCGTCGTCGCGGGCATCACGCTCGCCTCGTCCGCCTCCGTGGCCCACGACCTCTACGCCTCGCTCAGGCGCCCCGGCGCCAAGCAGTACAGCGAGGTCGCCGTGGCCAGGGCGGCCGCGGCGGCGATCGGGGTGGCCGCCATCGGGCTCGGTCTGGTCGCCCAGGACCTGAATGTGGCGTTCCTGGTCGGACTCGCCTTCGCCGTCGCCGCCTCGGCCAACCTGCCAGTGCTCCTGTACTCCCTGTTCTGGCGGAACTTCACCACCAGGGGAGCGGTCTGGTCCGTCTACGGCGGGCTGATTCCCGCAGTTCTGCTGGTGCTGCTCTCCCCGGTCGTCTCCGGCAGCCCCGACTCGTTCTTCCCGGGCGTCGACTTCCAGCTCTTCCCGCTGGAGAACCCCGGCCTGGTCTCCATCCCTCTGGGCTTCCTGGCCGGCTGGGCCGGAACGGTCACTTCCACCGATCCCCCGGACGAGGCCAAGCACGCGGAGACCGAGGTCCGTGCGCTGACCGGAGCGGGTGCGGTGTAGTCCGGCCCCGCCGCACCGTACGGACGGGGCAGGTCAGGCCTGCCCGCCGGTGGACCAGGTGTAGCGGTGTTCCGGGCGGCCGGTCTCGCCGTACCGCAGCGTCAGCCGCACCCTGCCGGTCCTTTCCAGCAGCTTCAGATAGCGCTGGGCGGTCTGCCTGCTCATGCCGGCGCTCTCCGCGATCTCCTGCGCGGAGAGCGGTCCGTCCGCGCTCCGGAGCGCCTGCCTGACCAGTTCCGCCGTGGTCGGTGAGTGCCCCTTGGGCAGATCGGGTTCGCCCGCCGCCCACAAGGCGCCGAAGAGCCTGTCCACCTCGCCCTGTTCGGCCTCGCCGCCGCGTTCCAGGGTGTGACGCAGTGCCGCGTACGCCTCGAGCTTGGTGCGCAGCCCCGCGTACGCGAACGGCTTCACCAGGTACTGGAGTGCGCCGTGGCGCATGGCCTCCTGCACGGTGGCGACGTCGCGCGCCGCCGTGACCATGATCACGTCGGTGTGGTGGCCGAGTCTGCGCAGCTCCCGCACCATGGCCAGGCCGTTGCGTTCGGGCATGTAATGGTCCAGCAACACCAGGTCCACGCGACGGCTCTCGATCGTGGCGAGGGCCTCGGCGGCGGAGTGCGCCTGGGCGGTCACCCGGAATCCCGGCACCCTGGAGACATAGGCCGCGTTGACCTTCGCGACCCGGATGTCGTCGTCCACGACCAGGACCTCGATCACTGAGCTTCTCCCACGGTGCCGCTGTTCGGTTCGGTCACTTCCGGTTCCGCCGCTTCCGGTTGGTTCACTTCCGGTTCCGCCGTGCCCGGTTCCGTCAGTTCCGGGTCGGCAAGGGCTTCCGGCAGGACGACGGTGAACTCGGCGCCGCCGTCCGCGGCCCCGTCGACGGCGACGCTGCCGCCCTGCCGTTCCGCCAGCCGCCGCACCAGCGCGAGGCCCAGGCCGCGCTTGCCGTGCGCCGGGATCTCCTTCGTCGACCAGCCTTCAGTGAAGATGGACTCGCGTTGCGCGTGCGGGACCCCGGGACCGTTGTCGCGGACCCGCAGCACCACCGTACGGCCCTCGGCGCGCAGGCCCACCTCGACGAGGGCGCCGTCCGTCCCGGCGGCCGCGTCCAGCGCGTTGTCCACGAGATTGCCCACGACCGTGACCAGCCCGCGCGGGTCCACCAGCCGGTCCGGGAGCAGCGTCCCCGGCGCCATGCGCAGCGCGGCACCGCGCTCCGCCGCCACGGTCGCCTTGCCGACCAGGAGCGCGGCCAGCAGCGGATCGTGCACCTTCTCGGTGACCTGTTCGGCGGTCGCCCGCTGGACGCCCACGATCTCGGTGACGTACTCCATGGCGTCCTCGTGCATGTCCAGTTCCAGCAGCCCCAGGAGGGTGTGCATCCGGTTGGCGTGCTCGTGGTCCTGGGCCCGCAGCGCGTCGATCAGGCCGCGCGTCGAGTCGAGCTCGCGGCCGAGGTGTTCGAGTTCGGTGCGGTCGCGGAGGGTGGCGACGGCGCCGCCGTCGTCGGTCGGCATCCGGTTGGCGAGCAGGACGCGGGTGCCCTGCACCGTCAGCAGATCGTCGCCGAGCACCCGGCCCGCCAGTACGTCGGCGGTCCGCCCCGCGCCGAGCACGGTGTCCAGCGGGCGCCCCGCGGCGTCCGGACCGAGCCCGAGCAGCCGCTGTGCCTCGTCGTTCAGCAGCCGTATCCTTCCCGTCCGGTCGAGCGCGACGACTCCCTCCCTGATGCCGTGGAGCATCGCCTCGCGCTCCGTCAGCAGCGCGGAGATGTCGGAGAACGCGAGATCGTGGGTCTGCCGCTGGAGGCGCCGGGAGATCAGATAGGCGGCCAGCGCCCCGACGGCGAGCGCGCCGCCCGCGTACGCGAACAGCCCGGGGATCGCCGCGAGGAGCCGGGCGCGGACGCTGTCGTACGCGATTCCCACGGAGACGGCGCCCACGATGTGCTGCGCCTCGTCGCGCAACGGCACCTTCCCGCGGGCCGAGCGGCCGAGCGTCCCGCTGTCGATCTCCATGACATTCCGGCCGGCGAGTGCGTCGCTCGGGTCGGTGGAGACGACCTTGCCGATCTCGTCGGTGTCGGTGTGCGACCAGCGCACCCCGCGCCGGTCCATGACGACGACGTACTCGGCGCCGGTGGCACGCCTGACCCGCTCGGCCGTGGACTGCACGGGGCCGGTGGGGGACGGGCCGGTGGCGAGCAGCTCCTCGGTGAGCTGTGGCTGGGCGGCCGTGCTCTGCGCGATGGCCAGGGCGCGGCGCATCGCCTGGTCGTCGAGCTGGGCGCTGAGGGGCGCCAGGAAGAGGCCGGTGGCGAGCACGGTGACGCCGGTCACGATCGCCAGCTGCATCAGCAGGACCTGGGAGAAGACCCGCTGGGGCCAGCCGAGCCGGCGTGCTCTCCTGGCGGTGGGCGGTGGGGCGCTCATCGTATGAACGGTAAGGGGCATTCCGGTACTTTCCGAAATTCCCCTAGCTCGGCCGGTGCTTGAGCGCGCCCGGGCGGGCCCGCACGGGCACCGGCTGTCCGCCGGGGCGGTTCACTCCGTGGCGGTGGGCAGCGGCTGAGGCGGACGAGGGCCGCCGTACTGGCCGCTGGGGCGCATCCGCAGCGGCCGTTCCCCGTACTCCTCCAGGGCATGGGCGATCCAGCCGGCCGTGCGGGAGACCGCGAACAGCGTCTCGCCGGCCTCCGCGGGCATGCCGCAGGAGACCGAGAGCACGGCCAGCGCCAGGTCGACATTGGCGTGCAGCGGAGCGTGCCGGGCCGTCGTGGTGACCACGTCGCGTGCCGCGGCGAGCGCCCCCGCCGCCTGCGGCATCCGGTCGAGCAGGGCGAACAGCGCCCGCGCCCGCGGATCCTCGGAGGTGTAGAGACGGTTGCCGAGACCGGGCACCGGGCGTCCGGTGCGGAGATGGTCCGCGACCACCGGGGCCGCCGAGCCCCGTTCCAGGACCTCGGCCAGCATCCGGTGCGCCAGCCCGCTCGCCGCCCCGTGCAGCGGGCCCTCCAGGACGCCGAGGCCGGCGGAGACCACCGCGTACGGATGGGCGTGGGCGGACGCGGCGATGCGGGCTGCCAGTGTCGAGGCCGCGAGGTCGTGGTCGATCAGCAGGGCGAGGGCGGCGTCCAGAGCGGCGACCGACGGCTCGTCGGCCGGGCGGGCGGTGAGCTTCGGCCACAGCTGCCGGGCCAGCCGGGCGCCGCTCGTGTCCGGCGCGTCCTCGGCCCCGTCGCCCGCCGCGAGGGGCAGCGCGCCGACCAGGGTCGGAACGAGACTCCGCGCGGCGGCGAGCACCGCCTCGCGCGAGAGGTCGAAACGGAGCGGGTCGGCCGTCGCCGCGGCGACCACCGCCACACGCAGCCGGTCTGTCGAGCCGCTGTGCGCGGGCAGCGCGTCGACTGCCCGTCGCGCCGCGGCCAGCGTCTCGACCGGGGCCGTGAAGCGGATGCCGGGCCGCAGCTCGCCGGTCCAGAGCCACTCGGCGACCTCCTCGTAGGCGTACTGCCGCGCCAGCTCGGTCGCGTCGACACCACGGAAGTAGTAGCGGTCGCCCTCGATCAGTGTGATGCCGGTACGGAAGACCAGATCACCGGTGGCGGGGGAGGGGGGCCTGCGGCCGGTACGCCCGGCCAGCGCGTCGATCTCCGCGGCGTCGAACGTGCTGCCGCGTCCGCCCGGGGCGCGTCTGCTGCTCAGCTGGCCGCGGCTGACGTACGCGTACAGCGTCTCGGGCTTCACCCCGAGACGCTCGGCCGCCTCCCGGGTGCTCAGCCGCTGCGGAGCCGTCGCTTCCGGACTGTCGTCGGGCGCTGCTCGATCCTTCATGACGCCCACCGTATCCATGTTGATTCAATCAATATTGACAGGATTGAAGTCAATCATAGATGGTCGAAATCAATATCGATGAGACCCATCGGGACGCTCACGGAGGAAGAGATGCCGACCATGACCAGCGGAACCCCGCTCGACGTACCCCGAGGCCTCGCGGGCGTCGTCGTCACCGACACGGCACTCGGTGACGTCCGAGGGCGCGAGGGCTTCTACCACTACCGGCAGTACTCGGCGATCGAACTGGCGCAGACCCGCAGCTTCGAGGACGTCTGGTACCTGATGTCCGAAGGCACGCTGCCCGACGCGGCGGCCCGCGCCGAATTCGCCACCCGCACGGCAGCTCTGCGCCGGCTCCCCGCCGAGGTGCGCGAGGCGCTGCCCGCCATAGCGCGGGCGGGATCCGTCTCCGGACCCCTGGCCGGTCTCCGTACCGCCCTCTCGCTCCTCGGCGCCTCGGCCGGCTTCCGGCCGGTGTACGACATCGACGCCGGCCGGCGCCGCGCCGACGCACTGGCCGCCTGCGCCGCCGTCCCCACCGTGCTCACCGCCCTGCACAGGCTCGGCCGGGGCCTCGAACCGGTCGAGCCGCGCGACGACCTGCCCCACGCGGCCAACTACCTCTACATGCTCACCGGCTCCGTGCCGGACGCCGCGCGCGTCAGGGCCGTGGAACAGTACCTGATCTCCACCATCGACCACGGTTTCAACGCCTCGACCTTCACCGGCCGCGTCGTGGCCTCCACCGGCGCCGATGTGGCGGCCTGCCTGGTGGCGGCCGTGGGCGCGCTCTCCGGACCGCTGCACGGCGGAGCGCCCAGCCGCGCACTCGACACCCTGGACGCCATCGGCACCCCCGAGCGCATCGACGGCTGGATCCGCGAACGAGTGCTCGCGGGCGAGCGGATCATGGGTTTCGGGCACCCCGTATACCGCACCGAGGACCCCCGCTCACGGATGCTGCGGGACATCGCCCAGGGCTTCGGCGGCCCGCTCGTCGACTTCGCCGTCGAGGTCGAGCGCCAGGTCGAGGCGATCCTCGCCGAGCTCAAGCCCGGCCGGGAACTGCACACCAACGTGGAGTTCTACGCCGGAGTCGTCATGGAGCTGTGCGGGCTGCCGCGCGAGATGTTCACGCCGACGTTCTGCGCGGCGAGGGTGGTCGGCTGGAGCGCCAATATCCTGGAGCAGGCGGAGGACTCGAAGATCATCCGCCCAGCGGCCCGTTACGTCGGTACACCCCCGCCGCAGCCGGTCCCCATGCCCTGAGGTCCCCGAGAGAGGTCTCCGTTGAACCCGTCGTCCCAGCCCCGCAAGCAGCAGATCCCGGTCATCGTCCTTGCGGGGTTCCTGGGATCGGGCAAGACGACACTGCTCAACCACCTCCTGCGCAACCGCGCCGGAAACCGGATCGGCGTGATCGTCAACGACTTCGGCGCCATCGAGATCGACGCCATGACGGTCTCGGGGCAGGTCGGCTCCACCGTCTCGCTGGGCAACGGCTGTCTGTGCTGCGCGGTCGACGCGAGTGAACTCGACACCTTCCTGGAGACGCTCACCGGGCCCGCCGCCCGTCTCGACGTGATCGTCATCGAGGCCAGCGGACTGGCCGAACCGCAGGAACTCGTCCGTATGCTCCTGGCCAGCGACAATCCGCACATCGTGTACGGGGGACTGGTCGAGGTCGTCGACGCCGCCGAGTTCGACGCCACCCGGGAGCGCCATCCGGAGATCGACCGCCATCTCGCCGTGGCCGACCTCGTCGTACTGAACAAGACCGACCGGGTCGGGAGCGAGGAACGGGCCCGCGTCCGGGACGCCGTCGCCGCGGCGGGGGCGCTCGGCGGCGGGGCGCCGGCCGTCATCGGCGCCACGTACGGACGCGTCGACCCCGAGCTGCTCTTCGACCCGGCGCTGCGGCCGGACGGCGAGGAGAAGACCCGTCAGCTCACCTTCGAGGACCTGCTCCTGGCGGAGCGGGGCGAGGAAGAGGGCGGCGCCGGACACGCCCACCACCTCCACGCCGCCTACGACAGCGTGTCCTTCGCCTCGGACGTGCCCATGAACCCCCGCCGTCTGATGGAGTTCCTCGACTCCCGGCCGCAGGGCCTCTACCGGATCAAGGGATTCGTCGACTTCGGCATGGGCGACCGGACCAACAGGTACGTCCTGCACGCGGTCGGCAGGTTCCTGCGGTTCGATCCGCAGCCCTGGAAGCGCGCCGAGCCGCGCCGGACCCAGCTGGTGCTGATCGGCTCGGGCATCGCCCCTCAGACCCTGCACAAGGAGCTGGCCGACTGCCGCGAGAACACCGCGCCGGGCCCGGACACGGCACAGGACGCCGCACATGAGCGAAGCATGTGGGGCGTCCTGAGGTACGTACAACGGCCCGGCGACGACGCGTAGCCCTTCCGCCACGCGCCGCCCGGCCGAACCGCTACACCGGGCCGGCGATCACGGCGACCGGCTTGGCCAGCGGCGTCCCCGAGCCGTCGCGCCGCGGGTCCGGCTCGGGCAGCTCGCTCGGCGCGCCGTTCTGCTGCGCGGCATGGGCGGGCGTCGCACCCGCCCAGCCGAACACCAGGACGTCCTCTCCCTTGAGGAACCGCTGACAACGCACCCCACCGGTCGCCCGGCCCTTGCGCGGGTACTGGTCGAACGGCGTGAGCTTGCACGTCAGTACCGAGTCGTCGAGCGTGCCGTGCGAGCCCGCGACCGTGAACACCACCGCGTCCACCGCCGGGTCCACCACGGTGAACGAGATCACCTCGGCGTCCGCCGCGAGCTTGATCCCCGCCATGCCGCCGGCGGCCCGGCCCTGCGGCCGCACCTGGGCCGCCGGGTAGCGCAGCAGCTGGGCGTCGGAGGCGATGAAGACCAGATCCTCCTCGCCGGTCCGCAGCTCGGCGGCGCCGACGATCCGGTCACCGTCCTTGAGGGTGATGACCTCCAGCTCTTCCTTGTTGGCCGGGTAGTCCGGCACCACGCGCTTGACGACCCCTTGCAGGGTGCCGATCGCCAGGCCGGGGGAGGCCTCGTCGAGCGTGGTGAGGCAGACGACGGACTCGTCGCTCTCCAGCGTGAGGAACTCGGCGACCATCGCCCCGCCGGACAGACTGGGCGCCGCGTGGGTGTCCGGCAGCTGGGGCAGATCGATCACCGGGAGCCGCAGCAGCCTCCCCCCCGACGTCACCACGCCCACATCGCCGCGGGCCGTCGCCGGCACGGCCGACACGATCACGTCGTGCTTGGAGCGCTTGGCGTCCGCGGCGAGAACGATCGGCTCGTCGTTGGCGGTACGGGCCAGCAGACCGGTCGAGGACAGCAGCACCCGGCACGGGTCGTCCGCGACCTCCAGCGGAACCGAGGCCACCTGCGAACCGGCCGACTCCAGCAGCACCGTACGCCGGTCGGTGCCGAACTTCTTGGCGACCGCCGCCAGCTCGGCGGAGACCAGCTTGCGCAGCTCGGTGTCCGATTCGAGGATCCTGGTCAGCTCGGCGATCTCGCCGCTGAGCCGGTCCCGCTCGCTCTCCAGCTCGATCCGGTCGAACCGGGTGAGCCGGCGCAGCGGGGTGTCCAGGATGTACTGCGTCTGGATCTCGCTCAGCGAGAAGTGCTCGATGAGCCGCTCCTTCGCCTGCGCCGAATTGTCACTGGACCGGATGATCCGGATGACCTCGTCGATGTCGATCAGCGCGACGAGCAGACCCTCGACCAGATGCAGCCGGTCGCGCCGCTTGCTCCGGCGGAACTCGCTGCGCCGGCGCACCACGTCGAAGCGGTGGTCGAGATAGACCTCCAGGAGCTCCTTGAGCCCCAGCGTGAGCGGCTGCCCGTCGACCAGCGCCACATTGTTGATGCCGAAGGACTCCTCCATCGGCGTCAGCTTGTAGAGCTGCTCCAGCACGGCTTCCGGTACGAAGCCGTTCTTCACCTCGATGACCAGGCGCAGGCCGTGCTCGCGGTCGGTCAGGTCCTTCACGTCCGCGATGCCCTGGAGCTTCTTCGCCGAGACCAGGTCCTTGATCTTGGCGATCACCTTCTCCGGGCCCACGGCGAAGGGCAGTTCGGTGACGACCAGACCCTTGCGGCGGGCCGTCACGTTCTCCACCGAGACGGTCGCACGGATCTTGAACGTGCCGCGGCCGCGGGCATACGCGTCCTTGATGCCGCCCAGGCCCACGATGCGGCCACCGGTGGGCAGATCGGGACCCGGCACGAACCGCATCAAGGTTTCCAGGTCCGCGCCCGGATGCTTGATCAGATGGCGGGCGGCGGCGATGACCTCGCCCAGGTTGTGCGGCGGCATGTTGGTCGCCATGCCGACCGCGATCCCGGACGAACCGTTGACCAGGAGGTTCGGGTACGCGGCGGGGAGAACGGTCGGTTCCGTCTCCTGGCCGTCGTAGTTCGACTGGAAATCGACGGTGTCCTCGTCGATCGACTCCGTCATCAGTGACGTCGCGTCGGCCATCCGGCACTCGGTGTACCGCATGGCGGCCGGCGGGTCGTCGTTTCCGAGCGAGCCGAAGTTGCCGTGGCCGTCGACCAGGGGGAGCCGCATCGAGAACGGCTGCGCCAGACGGACCAGCGCGTCGTAGATCGATGCGTCCCCGTGCGGGTGCAACTTACCCATGACCTCGCCGACGACGCGGGCGCACTTCACGAAGCCGCGATCGGGGCGCAGGCCCATCTCGTTCATCTGGTACACGATGCGGCGGTGCACCGGCTTCATGCCGTCGCGGGCGTCGGGCAGGGCCCGCGAGTAGATCACCGAGTACGCGTACTCGAGGAAGGAGCCCTGCATTTCGTCGACGACGTCGATGTCGAGGATCTTCTCCTCGAAGTCGTCCGGCGGCGGGGTCTTCGTGCTGCGGCGGGCCATCGCTGCTGCGACTCCTTCACGGATTCTGTTCGGGCAACCTCAGGTTCTGACGCGGACCATTGTGGACCGCCGCACTGACATCGCCGACCTCGACCCGTCCCAAGGGGTGTTCCCGACCCCGGACGGGGCGCTTTTCCGGCCCGTCGCGCGGGGGATGCGCCCCCCTTTCACGCGAACTTCCGCGGTATGGGAACTTCGCCAGGTGTCCGTGCGCTTGCTTAAGGTGGCAGGTCTCGCAGGAAATCCAGTATCGCGATCGAAGGGACGTACATGCCCATGGGTCACACGGCCACCGCTCAGGCCGGCTCCGGCGGCTTGACAGCGACCGAGCACCGCCTGGCCAACGGCCTGCGCGTGGTGCTCTCCGAGGACCATCTGACCCCGGTCGCCGCGGTCTGCCTCTGGTACGACGTCGGTTCGCGCCACGAGGTCGAGGGGCGCACCGGTCTGGCCCACCTCTTCGAGCACCTGATGTTCCAGGGGTCCGGCCAGGTCAAGGGGAACGGCCACTTCGAGCTGGTGCAGGGGGCCGGCGGTTCGCTCAACGGGACCACCAGCTTCGAGCGCACCAACTACTTCGAGACCATGCCCACGCACCAGCTGGAGCTGGCCCTGTGGCTCGAAGCCGACCGCATGGGCTCGCTGCTCGCCGCGCTCGACGAGGAGTCGATGGAGAACCAGCGCGACGTCGTCAAGAACGAGCGCCGCCAGCGTTACGACAACGTCCCCTACGGCACGGCGTTCGAGAAGCTGACGGCACTGGCCTACCCCGAGGGCCACCCCTACCACCACACCCCGATCGGCTCGATGGCCGACCTGGACGCCGCGACCCTCGAGGACGCCCGCACCTTCTTCCGTACGTACTACGCGCCCAACAACGCGGTGCTCTCGGTCGTCGGCGACATCGACCCCGAGCAGACCCTCGCCTGGGTCGAGAAGTACTTCGGCTCCATCCCCTCCCACGACGGCAAGCAGCCGCCGCGCGACGGCTCGCTCCCGGAGATCATCGGCGAGCAGCTGCGCGAGGAGGTGCGCGAGGAGGTCCCGGCGCGGGCACTGATGGCCGCCTACCGGCTGCCGCACGACGGCACCCGCGAGTGCGACGCGGCGGACCTCGCGCTGACCGTGCTCGGCGGCGGCGAGTCGTCGCGGCTGCACAACCGCCTGGTCCGCCGTGACCGTACGGCCGTGGCGGCCGGGTTCGGGCTGCTGCGGCTGGCCGGTGCGCCCTCGCTGGGCTGGCTGGACGTCAAGACGTCCGGCGGCGTCGAGGTGCCGCAGATCGAGGCCGCGGTCGACGAGGAGCTCGCCCGGTTCGCCGCCGAGGGTCCCACGCCCGAGGAAATGGAGCGCGCGCAGGCCCAGTTGGAGCGCGAATGGCTGGACCGGCTCGGTACGGTCGCCGGCCGCGCCGACGAACTGTGCCGGTTCGCCGTGCTGTTCGGCGACCCGCAGCTGGCCCTGACCGCCGTGCAGCGGGTGCTCGACGTCACTGCGGAGGAGGTCCAGGCGGCCGCCAAGGCCCAGCTGCACCCCGACAACCGGGCGGTGCTGGTCTACGAGCCGGTCGAATCGGCCGAGCCCGCAGACACCGACGCCGACGACACCGACGCGCACGAAGGAGCGGGCAAGTGACCGACGCTGCCGCGACTGGAGTTTCGATGCAGTACCACCCGCAGCCGGCCCCCGGCGTGGCCCGGCCCTGGGCCTTCCCCGCGCCGGAGCGGGGTGCCCTGCCCAACGGCCTCACGGTGCTGCGCTGCCACCGCCCCGGCCAGCAGGTCGTGGCGGTCGAGATCTTCCTCGACGCCCCGCTGGACGCCGAGCCCGAGGGCCTCGACGGTGTGGCCACGATCATGTCGCGGGCGCTGTCCGAGGGCACCGACAAGCACACCGCCGAGGAGTTCGCCGCCGAGCTGGAGCGCTGCGGCGCCACCCTCGACGCGCACGCCGACCACCCCGGCGTCCGGGTCTCCCTGGAGGTCCCGGCCTCCCGGCTGGCCAAGGCGCTCGCGCTGGTCGCCGAGGCGCTGCGGGCGCCGGCCTTCGCCGACAGCGAGATCGAGCGGCTGGTGCGCAACCGGCTCGACGAGATCCCGCACGAGCAGGCCAACCCGGCCCGCCGCGCCGCCAAGCAGCTCTCCAAGGAACTCTTCCCGGCCTCGGCGCGGATGTCGCGCCCGCGTCAGGGCACCGAGGAGACGGTGGAGCGGATCGACTCGGCGGCCGTGCGCGCCTTCTTCGACGCCCACGTCCGGCCGTCCGCGGCGACCGCCGTGGTCGTCGGCGACCTCACCGGGATCGACCTGGACGCCCTGCTCGCCGACACCCTCGGCGACTGGTCGGGAGAGGCCGCCGAGCCGCGTCCCGCCCCGCCGATCACCGCCGACGACACCGGCCGGGTGGTGATCGTCGACCGTCCGGGCGCGGTGCAGACGCAGCTGCTCATCGGCCGGATCGGCGCCGACCGGCACGACAGCGTGTGGCCGGCCCAGGTGCTCGGCACGTACTGCCTGGGCGGCACGCTCACCTCCCGCCTCGACCGGGTGCTGCGCGAGGAGAAGGGTTACACCTACGGCGTACGGGCCTTCGCCCAGGTGCTGCGGTCCTCGGCCCCGGACTCCGCATCGGGCGCGACCGGCGCCGCGATGATGGCCATCAGCGGCTCGGTCGACACGGAGTCCACCGAGCCCGCGCTCAAGGACCTGTGGACGGTTCTGCGGACGCTGGCGGCCGAGGGCCTGACCGACGAGGAGCGCGAGACGGCGGTGCAGAACCTCGTGGGGGTCGCGCCGCTGAAGTTCGAGACGGCGGCCTCCGTCGCGGGCACCCTCGCCGACCAGGTCGAGCAGCACCTCCCCGACGACTACCAGGCGCACCTGTACGCCCGGCTCGCGGAGACCGGCACGGTCGAGGCGACCGCGGCCGTCGTCAACGCCTTCCCGGGTGACCGGCTGGTGACGATCCTGGTCGGCGACGCGGCACGGATCGAGGAGCCCGTCCGGGCCCTGGGCATCGGAGAGGTGTCGGTGGTCACCGGCTGACGACCGGCACCGTCCGACGGGCATTGCCCGATCGGAGCGATCCGACACACCGCCCCGCACCGAGGTAACGAGCGTATCGCCTCACATCTGGACAAAAGGGAAGGTCTCAGCGAGCAGGATCTCGCTGAGACCTTCCCTTTTGTCCGTTCTGGTACGGAGGTTGCCTGTCTGCCCTGTGGGATGCGCTACAAAACGGCCTGTCCGTTTGGTGAATGAAAGTGGCCCCGCTTAGCGTCGGCTCGGCTGTCCGTCACTCGTATGCCGCATCCGCGACGTACCGGGCAGTCATCGCCGAGTCCCCGTCAGGCGCGAGCCCGGGGAGCCGGGGACCCACGCAGTCCCTGGGGTGAATCGGATGCCTGAGCCCGGATGGGGCCGGGGCGTCCGTAGGAGACCTTCCTGCTCCGAACCCGTCAGCTAACCCGGTAGGCGAGAAGGAAGGAAAGGATCAGCCACTTCATGGCGTTCACCCGTGCCACCGGGAAGCACCGTGCCCCGAGCCGACTGACGCGCACGAGCGCGAAGGCGGTCGGTGTCGCGGCTCTGGCCACCACCGGCGTCGTCGGCGGCCTGGCCGCTCCCGCCCTTGCCGCGGACTCCGTGAGCGACACCGGCCTCGGCCAGGTCATCGCCATCGACAAGACCCTCGCCGACCGGATCGACGCCCAGGCCGACGCGCAGCAGCACCAGGCCGACGCGGCGGCGAAGGCGAAGGCGGAGGCCCGGCGGAAGGCCGAGGCCGAGAAGAAGGCCGAAGCGAAGGCCAAGGCGGACGCCGAGCGTGCCGCCGAGGCCCGTGCCGAGAAGGCGCGCGCCGCCCGGTCCGCCGAGCGCGCCCGGCTCGGCGCCTTCCAGCTCCCGGTCGCCGGTTCGTACGTCACCACCGGTTACAAGTCCAGCGGCTCGCTCTGGTCCTCCGGCAGCCACTCCGGCATCGACTTCCACGCCGCCTCCGGCAGCTCCGTGGTCGCCGTCGGCGCCGGTACGGTCGTCGAGGCCGGCTGGGGCGGCGCGTACGGCAACAACATCGTGCTCCGGATGACGGACGGCACGTACACCCAGTACGGCCACCTCTCCTCGATCGGCGTCTCCGTCGGCCAGAGCGTCGGTGCGGGCCAGCGGATCGGCCTCTCCGGCTCGACCGGCAACTCCACCGGGCCGCACCTCCACTTCGAGGCCCGGACGACACCGTCGTACGGCTCCGACATGGACCCGGTCGCGTATCTGCGCGCCCACGGCGTCAACGTCTGACCGACGCACCGTCGCAGCACCCCGTCGAAGGCCCCGGCAGCATGCCGGGGCCTTCGACGTACCCGCCGGGCGGCCATGGGCGACGGCCGTCCGGCGGACCGCCCCGTGACCAAAAGATATTCATGAATTTCCGCCCGGCATCGGAAATGCGGCCGCATTGCAATAGAGTCACGGAACAGGCGTCGGCCGGCCGCGATTCGCGGGGATTGAGGCGGAGGTTCGGACATGCGCATTCCAGCGCATTCGGTATGCACGGCAATCCGCGACGACATCGTCTCCGGTGTCTTCGAATGCGGCAGCCGTCTCACGGAGGAGTTGCTGGCCCGCCGTTACGGGGTCTCCCGTGTCCCGGTGCGGGAGGCGCTGCGCACCCTGGAGTCCGAGGGCTTCGTGGTCACCCGCCGGCACGCCGGCGCCTGCGTCGCAGAGCCCACCGAACTGGAGGCGGCCGACCTCCTGGAGGTCAGGACGCTGCTGGAGCCGCTGGGCGCCGCTCGCGCCGCGCAACGCCGCACCGAGGCCCACCTCAAGGTGCTGCGCGGCCTCGTGCGGCTCGGCCAGGACCGGGCCAGGCGGGGCGAGAGCGAGGACCTGCGCCCACTGGGCGACTGGTTCCACGAGACGCTGGCGCAGGCCTCCGGCAGCCCCGGCCTGATCGCGCTGCTCACCCAGCTGCGGCACAAGACCGCGTGGATGTACGCGGTCGACCGGCCCGCCCGCCCGGTGGATTCCTGGGCCGAGCACGGGGCCATCGTGGACGCGGTGGCACGCGGCGACGCGGAGCGGGCCAGGGCGCTGGCCGCCCATC
Organism: Streptomyces sp. NPDC048295; assembly: GCF_040652135.1. Lineage (NCBI taxonomy): Bacteria > Bacillati > Actinomycetota > Actinomycetes > Kitasatosporales > Streptomycetaceae > Streptomyces > Streptomyces sp. NPDC048295. Next base: position 26,895 of record NZ_JBEZLL010000027.1, on the reverse strand, counting down.
ACGCGGAGCGGGCCGCGGCCGCGCACCGCCTGCGTCGCACCGACCGGCCGGGCCGGCCGCCCGCCGCTCCCCGCGCGGGCCGGGTGAGGGCCTCGCAACATCCCGTAAACACCGCGGGAATCCGGAATTAATAATCGCCCCGTATACAAAGAGGTGCGATTTCGAGGGGTTGTATTCCGCCCTGCCTCGCATCGGCATGCGGTAATTTGGCTTGTTCGCGCGCCGGAATTCCGCACGCCGTCCGGGAGTCCTGTTCCGGGAAAAGAAAGAGCCGCGGCTCCGGTTCAGGGTGCCGCGGCGCTCTCGGGAAAAATGTTTTAGACGGTCTCCGGGAGCTCCTCGAGCCCCTCGGCGACCAGCTTCGCCAGACGGTCCAGGGCGGCCTCGGAGTCGTCGGCCTCGGAGGCGAGCACGATCTCCTCGCCACCCTGGGCGCCGAGGCCGAGGACCGCGAGCATGGAGGCGGCGTTCACCGGGTTGCCGTCGGCCTTGGAGATCGTCACGGGGACGCCGGAGGCCGTGGCGGCACGGACGAAGATGGAAGCGGGACGGGCGTGCAGGCCCTCGGCCCAACCGACGTTGACGCGGCGCTCAGCCATGGTTCTGCCCTTCACGAATCAAAAGTTGTCTAGACCAGTCTCTCACGCGGTGCGCAGTGCTCCGGCCGACCCCCGGGAACGCCCGTGATGCCCGGGGTGCCGCCGATCGGCCCTCCCAGACTGCCCCGGCCCCGATCCGTACGCGACCGCTGGCCGAGCCGTAGTCTTTGCCCATGCAGCCCGCGCAGGAGCAGAGTCCGCATCACGTTTATCCCGACCACTGGGAAGCGGACGTGGTGCTCCGCGACGGAGGTACCGCGCGCATCCGGCCCATCACCGCGGACGACGCCGAACGGCTGGTCAGCTTCTACGAACAGGTCTCCGACGAGTCGAAGTACTACCGGTTCTTCGCCCCGTACCCCCGGCTGTCCGACCGGGACGTGCACCGCTTCACCCACCACGACTACGTCGACCGGGTGGGGCTCGCGGTCACGGTCGGCGGCGAGTTCATCGCGACCGTCCGCTACGACCGGATCGACGAGCGCGGCAGGCCCGCCTCGGCACCCGCCGACGAGGCCGAGGTGGCCTTCCTCGTCCAGGACGCGCACCAGGGCCGCGGCGTGGCCTCGGCGCTCCTCGAACACATCGCGGCCGTCGCCCGCGAGCGCGGGATCCGCCGTTTCGCCGCCGAGGTGCTGCCCGCCAACACCAAGATGATCAAGGTGTTCCGGGACGCCGGATACACCCAGCAGCGCAGCTTCGAGGACGGCTCCGTCCACCTCACCCTGGACCTCGAACCGACCGCCGAGTCCCTCGCCGTCCAGCGCGGCCGTGAGCAGCGGGCGGAAGCGCGGTCCGTGCAACGCCTGCTGGCCCCCGGCTCCGTCGCTGTCATCGGGGCCGGCCGGACCCCCGGAGGCGTCGGCCGCACGGTCCTGCGCAACCTCCTCGGCGCCGGCTTCACCGGCCGTACGTACGCCGTGAACCGCGCCTTCGCCGCCGACCTGGCCACGGTCGACGGCGTGCCCGCCCACCGCTCGATCGGCGAGATCGGCGAACCGGTCGACCTCGCGGTCGTCGCCGTCCCCGCCGACCGGGTACCGGAAGCCGTCGAGGACTGCGGCGAACACGGCGTCCAGGGCCTGGTCGTCCTCTCCGCCGGATACGCCGAATGGGGCGCCGAGGGCCGGGACCGGCAGCGCGAACTGGTCCGGCAGGCCCGCTCGTACGGAATGCGGATCATCGGCCCGAACGCCTTCGGCCTGATCAACAACGCGGAAACGGTTCGGCTGAACGCCTCGCTCGCCCCCGAGCCGCCCGCCCCCGGCCGCATCGGCCTCTTCACGCAGTCCGGCGCGATCGGCATCGCGCTGCTCTCCGGGCTCTACCGGCGCGGCGCGGGCCTGTCCACCTTCATCTCCGCGGGCAACCGCGCCGACATCTCCGGCAACGACTTCCTCCAGTACTGGTACGAGGACCCCGACACCGACGTTGCCCTGCTGTACCTCGAATCGCTCGGCAACCCCCGCAAGTTCACCCGCCTCGCGCGGCGCACCGCGGCGGTCAAGCCGGTCGTCGTGGTGAAGGGCGCCCGGCACAGCGGCTCCACCCCGCCCGGCCACGCGGTGCCGATCAGCCGTATCCCGGACGCGACGGTCTCGGCGCTCATGCGCCAGGCCGGTGTGATCCGGGTCGACACCGTGACGGAGATGGTCGACGCGGGCCTCCTCCTCGCCGACCAGCCGCTGCCGGCCGGCCCCCGGGTCGCGATCCTCGGCAACTCCGAATCGCTCGGCCTCCTCACGTACGACGCCTGCCTCGCCGAGGGACTGCGCCCGCGCCCGCCCCTCGACCTCACCACCGCCGCCACCCCGCAGGACTTCCGGAACGCCCTGGCCGAGGCCCTCGCCGACGACGGCTGCGACTCCGTGATCGTGACGGCCATCCCGTGGGTCGGCGAGGACGGCGAGGCGGAGGCGGGCGACGGAGAGGTGCTCGCGGACGCGCTGCACACGGCCGCCGCCGCGGGGCCGGCCAAGCCGGTCGCCGTCGTCCACGTCGAGATCGGCGGGCTGGCGGAGGCCCTCGCCGCGGCCACCAGCACGGTCGCGCAGCCGCGCCCTGCGGCCCCGTCCGCCCCGGAAGCGCGTACCGGAGCCATCACCCCGGAAGCGCGTACCGGAGCCACCACCCCGCCCGACCCCGGCCCGGGACCGGCCGCCCCGCTCACCGGTGCCCCCGGCACCCGCGCCGGCCGGATCCCCGCCTACCCCGCCGCCGAACGCGCGGTGCGCGCCCTGGCCGAAGCGGTGCGGTACGCCCAGTGGCGACGCCAGGCCGCCGCGCCCGGCAAGGTGCCCGAGTTCCTCGACGACACCATCGACGAGACGGGCGCCGCCGAGCTCATCGACACCCTCCTCGGCCCCGACCCCGACCCGCGGGGCCGGCCGCTCGCCCACGAGGAGGCCCGCGAACTCCTGGGCCGCTACGGCATCACCGTACGGCCGACGCTCCCGGCGCCCGACCCGGACAGCGCAGTCGCCGCGGCGGCTCTGCTCGGCTATCCCGTGGCGCTCAAGACCACCGCGCCGCATCTGCGCCACCGGGCCGATCTCGGCGGAGTCCGGCTCGACCTCTCCAACGAGGCCGCGCTGCGCCGGGCGTACGGCGAACTGACCGACCTGCTCGGCAAGCCGGCCGAGCTCAGGCCCGTCGTCCAGGCCATGGCCCCGCGCGGCGTCGACACCGTCGTACGGGCCACGATCGACCCTGCGGCGGGAGCCGTCCTGTCCTTCGGGCTCGCGGGCGCGCCCTCCGAACTCCTCGGCGACACCGCCCACCGCCTCGTCCCGGCCACCGACCGCGACGCCGCCGAGCTGATCCGGTCCATCCGGGCGGCCCCGGTGCTGTTCGGCTGGCGAGGCGCGGCGCCCGTGGACACCGCGGCCCTCGAAGAGCTGCTGCTACGGGTCTCCCGGCTGGTCGACGACCACCCCGAGGTGGTCTCCATCGCCCTGGAACCCGTGGTGGTCGCCCCCCAGGGGCTGACCGTGCTCGGCGCGAGCGTCCGCCTCTCGCCGCCCCCGCCCCGCACCGATCTCGGCCCCCGCCGCCTGCCCAACTACTGACCGGGGCGCCGTCAGGTCCGAGGGGCCCCTGCGCCCTGCCGCACAACGTCCCCGGCAGTCATCCGGCCCCCGTAGGATGGTCCTCATGGCAAAGACCGGTACGACGACCCAGGGGCTGCGCGCGGCGATCGAGCGCAGCGGCTACTACCCGGCCCTCGTGGCCGAGGCGGTGGAGGCCGCTGTGGGCGGTGAGCCGGTCGCTTCGTACCTGGTGCACCAGGAGACCACGTTCGACTCCAACGAGGTGCGCCGCCATGTCACGGTCCTGGTCCTGACGGACAACCGTTTCATCGTCAGCCACACCGACGAGCAGAACGCCGACACCAGCTCCCCGTCCCCGTACGCCACCACGTCCACGGAGTCGGTCAAGCTCGACCGGATCTCCTCGGTCGTGGTCAGCCGGGTCGTGGCCAACCCGGAGAAGTACGTGCCGGGCACGCTGCCCCGCGAGGTCGTCCTCACCATCGGCTGGGGCGCGGTCTCCCGGATCGACCTGGAGCCGGCCGCCTGCGGCGACCCCAACTGCGAGGCCGACCACGGCTACACCGGCAACTCCACCGCCGACGACCTGAGCCTGCGGGTCAGCGAGGCCGGCGACGGCCCGGACACGGTGCGCCAGACCCTCGCCTTCGCCCAGGCGCTCTCCGAGGCCACGGCGGCGACCGCGGCGACCGGCCGCTGATGGCACAGCCGGCCTGGCAGGAGTACGACCCGCTCACTGTCGAGAGCGCCCCGGTCCCGGAGTACGGCAGCGGATCGCTCTCCGACCTGCTGCCCACGCTCGTCGCCGGACAGGGCGTGCCCGGCTTCACCGCGGCGATCCCCGAACTCACCCCCGCCGACCGGAACTGCGTGTTCCTGATCGACGGCCTGGGCTGGGAGCAGATCAAGGCCCACCCCGACGAGGCACCGTTTCTGCACTCGCTGCTCCCCACCTCGCGCGGCGGCACCGGCCGCCCGATAACGGCGGGCTTCCCGGCCACCACGGCCACCTCGCTGGCCTCGGTGGGTACCGGGCTCCCGCCCGGGGAGCACGGTCTGCCCGGCTACACCGCCCGTAATCCGGAGACCGGCGAGCTGATGAACCAGCTCCGCTGGAACCCCTGGACCCCGCCGAAGGCCTGGCAGCCGTACCCCACGGTCTTCAAGCTCGCCGACGCCGCGGGCGTGCGCACCGCCCAGGTCTCCGCCCCCGCCTTCGAGCAGACCCCGCTCACCAAGGTCGCGCTCAGCGGCGGCTCGTTCCTGGGCCGGCTGTCCGGCGAGGAGCGGATGGACACCGCCGCCGAACGGCTCGCCGCGGGCGACCGGTCGCTCGTCTACACGTACTACAGCGAGGTCGACGGCAAGGGGCATCGCTTCGGTGTCGACTCCGACGCCTGGCGCGGACAGCTGATGTACGTGGACGGACTCGCCCGGCGCCTGGCCGAACAGCTCCCGCCCCGCTCGGCGCTGTACATCACCGCCGACCACGGCATGATCGACATCCCGTTCGACGAGCAGTCCCGGATCGACTTCGACGAGGACTGGGAGCTGCGCGCGGGCGTCGCCCTGCTCGGCGGCGAGGGCCGGGCCCGTCATGTGTACGCCGTCCCGGGAGCCGAGAACGATGTGCTGACCGTCTGGCGGGAAGTGCTCGGCGAGCAGTTCTGGGTGGCGAGCAGGGACGAGGCGATCGCGGCCGGCTGGTTCGGCCCGAAGATCGACGAGCGGGTGCACGGCAGGATCGGCGACGTCGTCGCGGCGGCCCACGACGACGTGGTGATCACCGCCTCGGTCAATGAGCCGCACGAGTCCGCGATGGTGGGCATGCACGGCTCGATGACCCCCGTCGAGCAGCTCGTCCCGCTCCTCGAAGTACGCTCGTAACCGCGTTTTCCCGACCGACCACTGCTTCTCCTCCCGCCCGAAAGGTGCTCAGCCCCTCATGCCCGAGCTTGTGTTCTTCTCCGGAACGATGGACTGCGGAAAGAGCACGCTGGCGCTGCAGATCGGCCACAACCGTTCGGCACGCGGTCTGCAGGGTGTGATCTTCACCCGTGACGACCGGGCGGGGGAGGGCAAGCTCTCCTCTCGCCTGGGGCTGGTCACCGAGGCCGTCGAGGCGGATGAGGGCATGGATCTGTACGCCCATCTCGTCGACCGGATAAGCCGGGGCGGCCGGGCGGACTACGTGATCGTGGACGAGGCGCAGTTCCTGGCGCCCGTCCAGATCGACCAGCTCGCGCGCATCGTCGACGACCTCGACATGGACGTCTTCGCGTTCGGTATCACCACCGACTTCCGGACCAAGCTGTTCCCCGGGTCCCAGCGGCTGATCGAGCTCGCCGACCGGGTCGAGACGCTCCAGGTCGAAGCGCTCTGCTGGTGCGGCGCGCGGGCCACGCACAACGCCCGGACGGTCGGCGGCGAAATGGTCGTCGAAGGCGCGCAGGTCGTCGTGGGCGATGTCAACCAGCAGGCGGGCGAGGTCGGTTACGAGGTGCTGTGCCGGCGCCACCACCAGCGCAGGACGACCAGCGCGAGCGCCCGCGCGGGCGCGCTGTCGCCGGACGTGCTGCCCGTCACCTCCGTCTGAGCCGCCCGGTCGGCGCCGTGCGCGGCTGCTTAGGATGACGCCTGTGAACACGGTGAGCGCAGAAGAGTCCGGGGCCGGGCCGGGCCCGCTGGGCAAGGTGCAGCCCAGGCAGCTGATCGTGACCGTCTACGGGCTGTACGCGCGCGACACCGACGGCTGGATGTCGGTGGCCTCACTGATCCAGCTCCTGGCCGACCTCGACGTCGAGGCGCCGACCGTGCGCTCCTGCGTCTCCCGGCTGAAGCGGGCCGGACTGCTGGAGGCCCAGTCGGTGTCCGGAGCGGCCGGATACCGGATCTCGCCCGAGACCGAGCGGATACTGCGCGACGGCGATCCGCGCATCTTCGCGGCCCGGCGGGCCACCGTGGACGAGGGCTGGGTACTGGTCGTCTTCTCGGTGCCCGAGTCCGAACGCGCCAGGCGGCACACCCTGCGCACCCAGCTCACCCGGCTCGGTTTCGGTTCCGTGTCCGCCGGGGTGTGGATCGCTCCGGGACATGTGCACGACGAGGCGGAGTCCATGCTCGCCAGGCACGGACTGCGCTCGTACGCCGACCTCTTCCGGGCCGACTACCTTTCGGCCGGCGGCGGCGATGCGGACGAACTCGCCGCGAAGGTCCGCTCCTGGTGGGACACCGACCGGCTGCAGCGGCTGTACGTCGAATTCCTCGCCGCGCACCGTCCGGAGGCCGAACGGATCGCGCGCGGAGCCCCGGTGACGGACCGCCAGGCGTTCACGACGTACATCGGGGTCCTCACCGACTGGCGCCGGCTGGTCTACCTCGACCCCGGGGTCGCGCGTGAACTACTGCCCGGGGAGTGGAGCGGAACCCACGCCTCCGAGCTCTTCGACGAGATGCACACACGGCTGGCCGGACCCGCTCATCGGCATGTCGAGCGGGTCCGAGCGCGCTGACGCCTCTGCCGGACGGCTCAGCGGGCGTCCGAGCGGATGATCGTGAACGCCGCACCCTCCGGGTCCGCCACGGTCGCCACCCGGCCGCTCGACCCCTCCCGGGGCGGCTGCAGGATGTAGCCGCCGAGCTCGACCACGCGCCGGGCCGCCTCATCGGTGTCGGCGACCTCGAAGTACGTCATCCAGTGCGGGCCCCGGTCGCGCGGCAGTGCGTGGCCGACGCCGTGCAGCGAGGCCACCGGCCGGCCCTTCAGATGCAGGGTCTGGTAGTCGAAGTCGGCCGAGACGACCGCCTCCGCCTCGTAGCCGAAAACCGTCTGGTAGAACTTGCAGACCGTCGCGGTCTCGCGGGTCACCAGCTCGTTCCAGACCGGGGTGCCGGGAGCCCCGGCGAGCGCTGTGCCGATGTGCGCGGCGGCCTGCCAGACCCCGAAGACCGCGCCGCTGGGGTCGGAGGCGATGGCGAGCCTGCCCGCCTCGCCCGCGTCGAGCGGCCCCACGGCGACCGTGCCACCGCAGGACCGGATGGTCTCCGCCGTGAGATCCACGTCGTCGCTGGCCAGATAGGTCGTCCAGGCGACCGGCAGATGCCGCTCGGGCGGCAGCTGGCCGACACCCGCCACCACCTTCCCGTCGATCGTCGCCCGGACGTACGGACCCAGCTGGTCCGGACCCGGCACGAATTCCCAGCCGAACAGATCGGCGTAGAAGTCCTGGGTCGTGCTCAGGCCGTGCACGATCAGACTCACCCAGCAGGGTGTTCCGGGCGTACGCGGAGCGGCAGCCTCGATCATCGTCACTCTCTTCTCGGACCATCGGGGTGGCCGTACAGGGGGATCGGGGCCGGCGTGCCGTCGCGCGGTACGGGATGTGTACGCCCCGTGCAGATGCTTGCACCACCCGGCGCACGAAGCGCTCCGGCCGCGCCGCACTTTCCGGGATCTCGACGGAGGAAGGCCGATTTGATGCGGTGCGTCCGTTTCAGCGGTGTCACGGATGGGGTGACTCCTGCGCGAGGATGGCACCCATGAAGCCCATCATCACCGCATCCGAATACGCGAGCGAGTCGGCGGGGCCACGTCCGCCGGTGCTCCTCGACGTACGTTGGCAACTGGGTGGCCCGCACGGGCGGCCCGACTACGAGGCCGGGCACATTCCCGGTGCGGTCTTTGTCGATCTGGACGCGGAACTCGCCGGACCGGCAGGCCGCGGCGGCCGTCATCCACTGCCCGACCCGGAGGAATTCGGGGCGGTGATGCGCCGGGCCGGTGTCTCCCGGGACACCCCGGTGGTCGTGTACGACGGCGGCCAGGGCTGGGCGGCGGCACGTGCCTGGTGGCTGCTGCGCTGGACGGGGCACCCGGACGTCCGGGTGCTGGACGGCGGGCTCGCCGCCTGGACGGGTGAACTCCAGCAGGAGACCCCGGTCCCGGCCGAGGGCGACTTCCGGCCCGCGCCCGGTGCGCTGCCTCTGCTGGACGCGGACGGGGCGGCGGCGCTGGCGCGCTCGGGTCTGCTGCTGGACGCCAGGGCCGCCGAGCGCTACCGGGGCGACGTGGAGCCGATCGACCGGGTGGGCGGCCACATCCCGGGCGCCGTCTCGGCTCCGACCTCCGAGAACACGGGGGAGGACGGCCGGTTCCTGGCCGCTCAGGCGCTGGCGGTGCGCTTCAGGGGGCTCGGCGCCGACCGGGCGCAGGAGATCGGCGTCTACTGCGGCTCCGGGGTCTCCGGGGCCCATGAAGTACTGGCCCTGGCCGTGGCGGGCATCCCCGCGGCGCTGTACGCGGGTTCCTGGTCCGAGTGGTCCGCTGACGAGTCCCGCCCGGTCGCCACGGGGCCCGAGCCGCAGTAACGGGACGGGCGCCGACCCGACCGGCCGGACCCGCCGCACCCGGCCCCGCAGGCGCCGGGTGCGGCGGACGCACACGGCACGAGGGCCCGCACGCAGTGGCGTACGGGCCCTCGTCATCCTGTGGTCGCTCCGCTCAGTCCTGCTTCTTGCGGCGCGTACCGAAGACGATCTCGTCCCAGGTCGGTACGGCGGCCCGGCGGCCCGGCCGGACGCCGTCCGCCTCTGCCTGGCGGTCCGTCGTCCCGGTCAGCCGGTCACGGTGACCGGCCACCGCTCGTGGCATCAGCACATCCGCGTAGGCGGAACCGGCGCCCGCGGAGGCCGCCGCGGCCGGCGGCTCGTCCACGTCCGGCTCCTGGGCGGCGGGGTCGATCGCGGGCGGCTCCGGCGGCGCCGGACGCTCCGGCACCACCATGTCGCCGCGGAAGCTCGGCACCGCCTCCAGCAGGCTGGTAAGCGAATCGCGCTCACCGGCCGAGATCTGCTCCTCGGGCTCGGGCGGGGGCGGCGGGGCCGTGGGCCGCTCCATCTGACGGTCCAGGGCGCGGTCCAGCGGCCGGTCGCGCGGCAGCCGGGCGATCCGGGGCACGAACGGGAAGCTCGGCTCGGGCGCGGCGACGTCGTCGGTCTCGCCGATCAGCGAGCGCGCCTCGTCGTCCACGGCCTGCACCAGCCGGCGCGGCGGGTCGTACGTCCAGCTCGCGGAGTGCGGCTCGCCGGCGACCCGGTAGACCAGCAGGACCTCCCAGGTGCCGTCGTCCCGGCGCCAGGAGTCCCACTGGGCGGTCTCCTTGTCGGCGCCGCGCAGCAGCAGCCGCTCCTGCACCGCCTCGCCCAGCTGGGGGCCGGCGTTCTCACCGGGACGGCGCACGGGGGTCTTCCGGGCCCGCTCGGCCATGAAGGCGCGCTCGGCGAGCACGGGGCCCTCGAAGCGGCGGACACGGTCGACGGGGATCCCGGCGAACTGGGCGACCTCCTCGGCGGAGGCACCGGCTCGTATCCGTGCCTGGATGTCGCGGGGGCGGAGGTGGCTCTCCACCTCGATCTCGATCTGGCCGAGCCGCGCGCGGTCGTTGCGCACGGCGGCTCGCAGCCGCTCGTCGATGGGAAGCGTGTACTCCGTGCTGTCCGCAGCCTTGAGCACCAGTCGTGTGCCGTCGTTGGAGACGGCCACGACACGCAGTTCGGGCATGGGGACCTCCCGGGTGGTGCCTGCCGACGTCACGTGCGTCGCTGCTTCCGCTAGTCGAGTGTGGCCTGCCCGGGTGCAGCCTGCCACAACATTGCCGTGTTGCCCGGCGTGTCGGGCGTGAGCCCTTGATCGCCGGTATGACACGGTGACCTATTCTGCAACATAAAGTGACCTTCGGTCACTTCGTGTAGCCAGTCCCCGTGCGATGCCGTGGCGCCGCCGGATCGAGTGCCTCCTTCGGCCCCCTCCCGAAGATCCCGGACACCCGTACGGGAGTCCGGCCCCAGGGCTCGCCACAGTACTCCATTCGGGCCACCGGGGTGGACCGCCGCGCCGTCGAAGTTCTCCTGAGGTGCGGGAGTTGGGCTACCCGGCCGAAGGCGGCGCATCCTCCGCGCGTGTCCTGCTTCACAGAATCCCCCGAAGCGGAACTAATCACTTCGCTCAAATGTCCCTTCCTGTTGCATGGTGGGAGAGATGTCAATCAAGGGCTGGAAATGGTGCAGAAGCCGGAAAGTGACATAGAACCCAAGGAAAGGCGTATAGATCTGAGCCTGCCACAGGTGGCGGGCAGCGCTGTGGCGGCGGTCGCGGCAGCGGTGGCGGCCTCCCAGCTGGGTGTGTACGGAACGATCCTCGGCGCCGGAGTGATGAGCGTCGTCGCCACCTGCGGCGGTTCGGTCTTCCAGCATTTCTTCCGGCGCACGGGGGAGCAGATCCGCGAGGTCACGGTCCAGGTGAAGCACCCGGGCCGCGAGGTGACCGTGCATACGCGTGAGACCACCGGTGCGCGTGCGACGAAGAAGGCAACGCGAGGGCCGACGGGCACAACGCCCTCCCGCGCCGCCTCCGGCACTCCCGGCGGAGCCACGGACGCCACCACGGCGCTGCCGGCCATGGACGCCACGACCGTGCTGCGCAGGGCGGACGCCACGGCCGCGCCGCGCGACCCGGCCGGCGATCCGGACCGTACGCGGATGCTGCGCCCCCTCGACGCGACCCAGCTCCTCACCACCGGGCGGCCGGAGCCGGACGAGGAGTTCTCCGAAGCCACCACGCACGGCACCCGGCTCCGCGGCTGGAAGCGGTCGGCGCTCGGGGCGGCCGTGGTCTTCGTCCTCACGATGGCGGGGATCACCACGTACGAGCTGATCTCCGGCAACGACCTGAGCGGTGGTCAGGGCACGACCGTCGGCTCCGTCGTGCGCGGCGGGGAGCGGGGTTCGGGGTCGGACGATCCGGCGCCGTCGACGACCACCGACCCCGGTCAGGGGCGGACGCCGGGCCAGGAGAGCGGCACGACGCCCGGTACGGACCAGCAGGGCGGCGCGAGCCGGAACCCGGACTCCGGCGGGGGCGACAGCTCCTCGGCCGACCCGACGCCCGGCCCCACCCGGTCGGGCGGCACCGGTGACCGTACGAGCCCGTCCCCGGCGGCCACTCCCTCCCCGTCGGCACCCGACGACGGTGCCTCCCCCGGCACGGCCCCCGCGGGCGGCGGCGAGGCCCCGGCACAGGGCAACGGTGCCACGGCCGGCACGGACACCGGACAGTGAGCGGCTCCGCGCGCCCCGGGCGCGCGGAGCTCACGGCCGGCGGGCGCTACTCGCCCAGCACCCGGCGCAGGTAGTCGTTGCCGAAGAGCCGGTCCGGGTCCAGCCGGTCGCGCACGGCGGTGAACTCGCCGAACCGCGGGTACACCCCGGCGAGGTACTCGGCGTCGCGGGTGTTGACCTTGCCCCAGTGCGGACGCCCGGCATGGGCGGTCATGATGCGCTCGACCGCCGTGAAGTACGCCTGGTAGGGCGTGCCCCTGTAGAGATGGACGGCGATGTACGCGCTCTCGCGGCCCGAGGCCGTGGAGAGCGCGATGTCGTCCGCGGGGGCGGTACGGACCTCCACCGGGAAGCTGATCCGCAGCGGCGAACGCTCGACCATCGCCTTCACCTCGCGCAGCGCCTCCACGGCCGCCTCACGCGGCACCGCGTACTCCATCTCCACGAAGCGGACCCGGCGCGGGCTGGTGAAGACCTTGTACGGGATGTCGGTGTACGTACGGGCCGACAGGGCGCGGCTGGAGAGCTTGGCGATGGACGGGATGGTGGCGGGGACCGCCCGGCCGAGCGAACAGGCCACCTGGAAGATCCCGTTGGAGAGGAGCTCGTCCTCGATCCAGCCGCTGAGCTTTCCGGGCGGGGCGGCGGGGCCCGCGCTGCGGTTGTTGCGCTTGGTGTTGCAGTTCCCGGTGTGCGGGAACCAGTAGAACTCGAAGTGCTCGTTCCCGGCGACGAGCTCGTCGAAGTCGGTCATGACCCGGTCGAAGGCCATCGGCTCCTCGCGGGCGGTCAGCAGGAAGACGGGCTCCACGGCGAAGGTGATCGCCGTGACGACACCCAGTGCGCCGAGCCCGATCCGGGCGACGGCGAAGACGTCGGCGTTCTCCTTCTCGGAACAGGTCAGCACCGTGCCGTCGGCGGTGACCAGTTCGAGGGCGCGGATCTGCGCGGATATGGAGGCCGAGTCGCGGCCGGTGCCGTGGGTGCCGGTCGAGGTGGCGCCCGCGACCGTCTGCTCCATGATGTCGCCCATGTTGGTGAGCGAGAGACCCTCGCGGGCCAGGGCGGTGTTCAGCCGCTTCAGCGGGGTGCCGGCCTCGACGGTCACCGTCATCGCCTCGCGGTCGATGTTCCGGATGCCGGTGAGCAGGTCCGGGCGGATCAGCACGCCGTCGGTGGCCGCCGCCGCGGTGAAGGAGTGCCCGGTGCCGGCCGGCTTGACCCGCAGACCGTCCTCGGACGCCCGGCGCAGCACCTCGGCCAGCTCCGGAACGGAGGCGGGGGACACGGCCCGTACCGGCCGGGCGGTGACGTTCCCCGCCCAGTTACGCCACGCGTTCGTCGTCGTCCGTGCGTCGGTGTCGGTCATCTTCCGCGCGCCCTTCCGTAGGAACCGGCCCGCTGAGCCGGCGATACCCCAGGAACGCCACCGCGGCCGCGAGCGCTCCCGACACGACGGACACCGCGTACCCCGCCCCGGCCCCCGACGCGTCGACCACCCAGCCGGCGGCCGATGAGCCGAGCGCCACCCCGACGGCGAGCCCGGTGCTGGTCCAGGTCATGCCCTCGGTCAGTTCGGTGCGCGATACGTGCTGTTCGACGAGGGCCATGGTGCTGACCATCGTCGGTGCGATGGCGAGACCCGCGACAAAGAGCGCCACGGCCAGGAACGGCAGGCTCCCGGCCAGTTGGAGGGGGATCATACTCACGGCCATCGCGCACACGCCCACCAGCCACCGGGTGGACGCCTTCCCCTTGAGGTGCAGCAGGCCGAAGACCGCGCCGGCCAGGCAGGACCCCAGCGCGTACACCGCCAGTACGAGGCTCGCCGCGGCCTTGTGGCCACGCTCCTCGGCGAAGGCCACCGTCACCACGTCCACGGACCCGAAGATCGCACCGGTGGCCACGAAGGTCACCACGAGCACCTGGAGGCCCCGGGAGCGCAGCGCGGAGCCGCCGGTGTGCTCCCGGCGCGGATGCGGAACCGGCTCGGTGGCCCGCTGCGCGGTCAGCCAGAGGACGCCGACCAGCAGGAACCCGGCGGCCAGCAGCGGCCCCGCCTCCGGGAACCAGGCCGTGGACAGCCCGATCGAGATGATCGGCCCGAAGATGAAGCACACCTCGTCGACGATCGACTCCCACGAGTACGCGGTGTGCAGCTCGCGCGGCGAACCGCGGTAGATCTCCGCCCAGCGGGCCCGGATCATCGATCCCACGCTGGGCACGCAGCCGGCGCCCGCCGCGAAGACGAAGAGCGTCCAGTCGGCCAACCGCTGCTGCGCGCAGATCAGGAGCCCGGCCACCGCCGCCAGCGCGACGAGGGTGGCGGGACGCAGCACACGGCGCTGCCCGTGCCGGTCCACGAGCCGGGAGATCAGCGGACCGAGCACCGCCGCCGACATCGCGAGCGTCGCGGAGAGCGCGCCGGCGAGGCCGTAACGGCCGGTGAGCTGGGAAATCATGGTCACCACACCGATGCCCATCATGGACAGCGGCATCCGGCCGAGGAATCCGGCCGCCGAGAACCCCTTGGTGCCGGGGACGGCGAATATCGCGCGGTAGGGACTGGGCAAGGAGAGCTCCGGAACAGCGTGATCGCACGCGCCTGTAATACGTGAAGGTAACCGATACAGCTTACGGTCGGGGCGGACGGTCCGACAGTGGGGTGGGTCCCCGAGCCGATGTCGGTGGGAGGGCTGTCCGAGGCGGGTGGCAGGATCGGTGTCATGTCCGATCTGCGCGATCCCGCCCCCTACGACGCCCTGCTGCTGCTCTCCTTCGGCGGCCCCGAAGGCCCGGACGACGTGGTCCCGTTCCTGGCGAACGTGACCCGTGGCCGAGGCATCCCCGAGGAGCGGCTGAAGGAGGTCGGCAAGCACTACTTCCTGTTCGGCGGCGTCAGCCCGATCAACGCCCAGAACAGAGCCCTGCTGGACGCCCTGCGCAAGGACTTCGCCGAGCACGGACTGGACCTGCCGGTGTACTGGGGCAACCGCAACTGGGCGCCGTACCTCACCGACACCCTGCGCGAAATGACCGCCGACGGGCACCGCCGCATCGCCGTCCTCGCCACCAGCGCCTACGCCTCGTACTCCGGCTGCCGTCAGTACCGCGAGAACCTCGCCGGGTCACTGGCCGCCCTGGAGGCGGAGGGGCTGCCGGTGCCCCGGGTGGACAAGCTGCGGCACTACTTCAACCATCCCGGCTTCGTGACGCCCATGGTGGACGGCGTCCTCGCCTCCCTGGCCGACCTCCCCGAGGACGCACGCGCCGGGGCGCATCTCGCCTTCACCACGCACTCCATCCCCACCTCGGCCGCCGACACCTCCGGCCCCGTCGAGGCGCACGGCGACGGCGGCGCCTACGTCGCCGAGCACCTCGACGTCGCCCGGCTGATCATCGACGCGGTGCGCGAGGAGACCGGCGTCGAGTACCCCTGGCAGCTCGTCTACCAGTCGCGCAGCGGCGCCCCGCACATCCCCTGGCTGGAGCCCGACATCTGCGACCACCTGGAGACGCTGCACGCGCAGGGGGTGCCCGCCGTGGTGATGGCCCCCATCGGATTCGTCTCGGACCACATGGAGGTCCTGTACGACCTCGACACCGAGGCCACCGCGAAGGCCGCCGAGCTCGGACTGCCGGTGCGCAGGTCGGCGACCGTGGGAGCCGACCCGCGGTTCGCCGCGGCCGTGCGCGAACTGGTGCTGGAGCGCGCCGCCACCGAGCGGGGGCAGGGCAAGGAGCGGTGCGCACTGGGCGCGCTCGGCCCGGGCCACGACCTCTGCCCGGTCGGCTGCTGCCCGGCCCGGGCCCCCAAGCCCGCCGCCGCGGGTGCCGACAGCCCCTACGCGTGAGCGCCCCGCCGTACGCCCACAGATCCCCTGGAGAGTCGTGACCGACCCGAACCTGTCCGAACTGCTCGACCTCGCCCTGGAGGCCGCCGGCCGCGCGGGCGCGCTGCTCCGTGACGGCCGCCCGGCCGATCTGGGAGTGGCCGCGACCAAGTCCAGCCCGATCGACGTCGTCACCGAGATGGACCTCGCCGCCGAGAAGCTGATCACCGGCTTCCTGAGCGAACGCCGCCCGCAGGACGGCTTCCTCGGCGAGGAAGGGACCAGCACCGAGGGCAGCAGCGGCGTCCGCTGGGTCATCGACCCGCTCGACGGCACCGTGAACTACCTGTACGGACTGCCCACCTGGGCCGTCTCCATCGCCGCCGAACGGGACGGCGTGCGCGTCGTGGGTGTCGTGGAGGCCCCGATGCGCCGCGAGACCTACCGTGCGGTGCTCGGCGGCGGGGCGTACGCCACGGGTGGCGCGTACGGCGAGGGCACCGCTCTGCGCTGCCGGCCCGCGCCGCCGCTCGACCAGGCGCTCGTCTCGACCGGTTTCAACTACGTCAGCGACGTCCGTGCGCACCAGGCGGACGTGGCTCAGCAGCTGATCCCGCGGCTTCGCGACATCCGGCGTAGCGGTTCCGCCGCGGTGGACCTCTGCGACGTGGCCTCCGGCCGTCTCGACGGCTACTACGAGCGCGGGCTCCATGCCTGGGACCTGGCGGCCGGCGACCTCATCGCCCGTGAGGCGGGCGCGTACACCGGTGGGCGCCCCGGACAGCCCGCCGACGGTGATCTGACGATCGCCGCGACGCCGGGCGTCTTCGAGCCGCTGCAGGTCCTCCTGGAGGAGTTCGGCGCCTGGCACGACTAGGGACTTCCGTTCGGATCAGGGCGGATCGGGGCGGATCGGGGCGGCACCGGGCCACGTGGGCCCGGCATGATCCGAACGAGAGGCCTTCGGGCACATGTGAAGGGCCCCTGACGCCGGTCATGGCGTCAGGGGCCCTTCACATGTGCGTACTCAGACGCTGGTGGCGCCGATCTCGACGCCGTGCTCGGCGGCGAGGCGGTGAAGGTCCTCCAGCTCGCTCTGCTCGACATCCGCGAGGAAGTCGTCGCCCGTCTCCCGGGCTCTCGTGAGGTCGTGCTCGGTGGTCCTGATCCGCTGCAGCAGACCTGCGGTGAAAGCGTCCATAATGCGCCCCCTCATCGTGGGTCGGTGGCACGGGGGTGTGCCCGGGGTTTCCCTCCGCACGGAGGCGGTAGGGCGGGTGATCACGCGCTCTCCGGGGACGGAGTGGCCTGTGGGACGCCACATTCAAGGCGTGATCGCGGGTGTGAATTCGTCCTCCCCGGGCCCGGGGCGGGAGAAACCTCAACTGGGCGGAAAATCCGGTGAATTCCGCTGGGCCCCAGGTGGGGCAGCGCCGCCTTACCGCCGGTTTATGCGCGTTGCGGGCAGGATGGAGCCGCACAGACCAGTGCCGACGGATGCCCGGATCACGGACCGTGGGTGCTTCGACACGTTCTGAAGTTTCTAAGGAAGGACAGCGCCGTGCGCGTACTCGTCGTGGAGGACGAGCAGCTGCTCGCCGATGCGGTGGCCACAGGATTGCGCCGGGAGGCCATGGCCGTCGATGTCGTGTACGACGGTGCGGCGGCCCTGGAGCGCATCGAGGTCAACGACTACGACGTCGTGGTGCTGGACCGGGACCTCCCCCTGGTGCACGGCGACGACGTCTGCCGGCGGATCGTCGAGCTGGGCATGCCCACCCGGGTGCTGATGCTCACCGCGTCCGGGGACGTCAGCGACCGGGTCGAGGGCCTGGAGCTCGGGGCCGACGACTATCTGCCCAAGCCGTTCGCCTTCAGCGAGCTCACCGCACGGGTGCGGGCGCTCGGCCGGCGTACGACGGTGGCCCTGCCGCCCGTCCTGGAGCGGGCCGGCATCAAGCTCGACCCCAACCGGCGCGAGGTCTTCCGGGGCGAGACGGAGGTCCAGCTCGCGCCGAAGGAGTTCGCCGTGCTGGAGGTCCTGATGCGCAGCGAGGGTGCGGTCGTCTCGGCCGAGCAGCTGCTGGAGAAGGCCTGGGACGAGAACACCGACCCGTTCACCAATGTCGTCCGGGTGACCGTCATGACGCTGCGCCGGAAACTCGGCGAGCCGCCGGTCATCGTCACCGTGCCCGGTTCCGGCTACCGGATCTGACGGCCGATGCCCACCGTCCCCGCGCCGCCGACGGCGCCCCCGAAGCCCACCTGGGAGCCCAAACAGCAGGAGCCCCCCTACTGGCTGCGTCCGACCATCCGGATACGGCTCACGCTGCTCTACGGCGGCATGTTCCTGATCGCCGGCATCCTGCTGCTGTCGATCATCTACATGCTGGCGGCGCAGGCCCTGCACGTGGGCAGTGAGCTGCCATTCAAGATCGTCAACGGGCAGGTCACCAGCGATGTCTGCAACCTGCCCGAGAAGGCCTCGCCGGAGACCTTCAACGCGGCGATGAACTCCTGCGTCAACCACCAGCGGCAGCAGGCGCTCGACACGCTCCTGAACCGGTCGCTGCTGGCCCTGGTGGGCCTCAGCGTCATCGCCTTCGCCTTCGGTTACGCGATGGCCGGGCGGGTGCTCTCGCCACTGGGCAGGATCACCCGCACCGCCCGCCGGGTGGCCGGAACGGATCTGTCCCGCCGGATCGAGCTGGACGGCCCGGACGACGAGCTGAAGGAGCTCGCCGACACCTTCGACGAGATGCTCGACCGACTGGAGCGGGCCTTCACCGCCCAGCAGCGGTTCGTCGGCAACGCCTCGCACGAGCTGCGCACACCGCTGGCGATCAACCGCACGCTGCTGGAGGTCCATCTCTCCGACCCCCAGGCCCCGCCGGAGCTGAAGCAGCTCGGCAAGACCCTGCTGGCCACCAACGAGCGCAGCGAGCAGCTGGTCGAGGGCCTGCTGCTGCTGGCCCGCAGCGACAACCAGATCGTCGAGCGCAAACCGGTCGACCTCGCGGAGGTCGCCTCGCGCGCGCTCGACCAGACGCGCGGCGAGGCCGAGGAGCGCGGTGTGGAGATCCGCGGCGAGCGGGCCCCCGCCGTCGTGCAGGGCAACGGCGTCCTGCTGGAGCGGATCGCGCTGAACCTCGTACAGAACGCCGTGCGCTACAACGTCCCCGAGGGGGGCTGGGTGGAGGTCACCACCGAGCTCCAGGGCGGCCAGGCCGTGCTGGTGGTCTCGAACACCGGCCCGGTGGTGCCGGCGTACGAGATCGACAACCTCTTCGAGCCCTTCAGACGGCTCCGTACGGAGCGAACGGGCAGCGACAAGGGGGTCGGGCTCGGCCTGTCGATCGCGCGCTCCGTGGCGCGCGCACACGGTGGCCGTATCATCGCGGAGCCCCGTGAAGGCGGTGGTCTTGTGATGCGTGTCTCACTTCCGGTCTGAGGGGCCGGGCGGAGGGATCCGCGCATGAATTGGTTTGTTCGCTTTGAGCGGAATTTTCGGGACCTGCGCCCGGATCGTCCGTGTGTGATCGATCACAGGAGCGAATATGTGACCGTCAACGCTCCGTGATCAGGGACTCCCCCCGAAAACCCGCAAAACTCGGGGTTTTCGGAGCCCGATATCACGGGAAGTACACGGGGTGGCGCCCGTGGAGCGCGACACCGGGACCGTGTACGGTCCCCATCGCCACCCAAGCCGGCCGCTCCTGAGCGGTCCTATTGGGTGTCGATTGAGTAACAGACCTTGATGTGAGGCAAAATCTCCGCCTCGGGTCGGGCACAAGTCCGGCCTCTCACGCGTTACGTGCGCTGAGACACCGCAGACACCCAGAGGGGGAGAGCGACATGGCAACGGATTACGACACCCCACGCAAGACCGATGACGACGTCGACCAGGACAGTCTTGAAGAACTCAAGGCTCGCCGGAGCGACAAGACGGCGTCCGCCGTCGACGTCGACGAATTCGACGCGGCCGAAGGACTGGAGCTGCCCGGCGCAGACCTGTCCAACGAGGAGCTGGCCGTCAGGGTCCTGCCCAAGCAGGCCGACGAGTTCACGTGCATGAGCTGCTTCCTCGTGCACCACAGGAGCCAGCTGGCACGCGAGAAGAACGGCCAGCCGATCTGCCGCGACTGCGACTAGGTCGCGCCGACCGTGGCAGGCGACACACCGTTCCGGAAGCGGCGCTTGCGGCGCAAGAGGTCGTCGGAGGCGTATCAGGGCGGCACGGGCCCGGCAGAAGGCGTAGCAGCGCCTGCCGAGCCATCCGCCCTGCCACCCTCCCCGGGCGAGCGGGACGACGAGCGGGGCCGGCCGGCCTCGCTCGAAGCGGTTGTCGCGGCGGCCGAAGGAGTCGACACGGCCGATGGGGCCGGACAGGTCGACAGGACGGAGCCCGTGACCGGGGCAGGCCGTCTGGGTTCAGTGAAACGGGGCGTACGCAAGAGCGGGGAGAGTGCCAAGGCAGCGATCGGTCATATCGCCGACCTGATCATCGAGAACGCTCCCCGCATCCCTGTGCGCGATCTCGCCACCCTGCGCAAGCAGTTCCCCGGCCTCGGCCCGGAGGAGCTCGCCGACAAGCTGGTCGCGGGCGCGAGCAGGGGCAGCGCCACCGTCGGCGCCGGAATCGGCGCGGCGGCGATGATGCCCGTACCGCCCGCCATGCTCGCCGAGCTGGCGGCGGAGATCACGGGTGTGGCCGCGATCGAGATGAAGCTCGTCGCGGAGCTGCACGAGGTCTACGGACAGCGCCCGCCGGGCGGGCTCGGCCAGCGTTCCACGGCCTACCTCACGTCCTGGACGGAGGAGCGCGGAATCGACGTCGCCCACCCCACGACGGTCAACGCCGCGCTGGGCGGTCAGATGAAGCGCGAGCTGCGCCAGCAGATCATGAAGCGCATGGCGCGCGATCTGCCGAGTCTGGTCCCGTTCATGGTCGGCGCCGCCGTCGGCGCGGCGATGAACCGCCGCGACACCAGAAAACTCGCCGAACGGGTCAGGAAGGACCTGCGCAAGCACCAGATCCCCTGGGACAGGCTCCCCGAGCTGCCTCCGCTGGAGCGGCAGGTGGGCCCCCGCAAGGCCCTGCCGGGCGAGCCGGACGCCCAGAGGCGCCGGGGCCGCCGCGGGAGCGGAAAAGGGAACTAGGCGCGTACGGCCATGAGGGCCGCCACCAGGGCCTGCGGCTCGCGCGTCGACAGATAGAGGTACGGAGTCGGGTCCTGCGGGTCGGTGACCTCCACCCGGACCGCCGTCGGGATGTAGCTGCGCAGCAGCATGAACGCGCGGGTGTCCGCCTTGTACGTGCGCCACGCGCGCGCCTCCTCCCCGTCCAGCACCTCGGCCTCGCCGAGCGCCGTCACCGGAATCCGTGCGTCGCCGGCGACCAGCGCGCCCGCCACGACCCGGATCCTGGCCGAGCCGTAGGAGCTCACCGCGACCGCGGACAGGGCCGTGCCGCCCACCAGGCCGGCCAGCAGGGGCAGGGTGCCGAGCGGCAGCAGCATCAGCGCGCAGGCGATGCCGACCAGGAGGGCGATGAGCCACCACGAACGGGGCGCGGTCAGTCGTTCGTCGAAAGGCGGGGTGGAAGGCTGCATGGACCCAAGCTTGGCACGGTGCGACCCGCGGGTAGCCGCGCGGGTAAGGTCTGCGCCTGTGAGTGGAACATCTGCGGCTCTGAAGCCCCCGGCCGACGCGGTGAAACCGGTCCGGCACCCCGAAGCCCCGGCCCCCGGCGAACTCCTCGGCGCGCACTACGAACACTGTTTCGGCTGCGGCGGAGGACAGCAGCACGGGCTGCACCTCCAGGCGCGGGCCGGTGACGGCGTCAGTGTCACCGCCGAGTTCACCGTGAAGGCCGCCCACCAGGGCGCCCCGGGGCTGGCGCACGGAGGCATCCTGACCACCGCGCTGGACGAGACGCTCGGTTCGCTGAACTGGCTCCTGCGGGTGATCGCCGTGACCGGACGGCTGGAGACCGACTTCGTGCGGCCGGTTCCGGTGGATACCGTGCTGCACCTCGACGCGGAGATCACCGCGGTGCACGGCCGGAAGATCTACTCCCGGGCGACCGGCCGGATCGGCGGCCCGGACGGGCCCGTCGCGGTCCGGGCCGAGGCGCTCTTCGTCGAGGTGAAGGTCGACCACTTCATCGAGAACGGCCGCCCGGCCGAGATCCGGGCGGCGATGGCCGACCCGGACCAGGTCAGGCGCGCCCGGGCCTTCGAGGTGAACCCCTGATGCGCCGGCCCGTGGACGTACTGATCCGTCGGATCGACCCGGACGTGCCGATTCCGGCCTATGGGCACCCGGGCGACGCCGGAGCCGACCTGGTGACCACCGAGGCCGTCGTGCTCGCCCCGGGCGAGCGGGCGGTGCTGCCCACCGGGGTGTCGATCGCGCTGCCCGACGGATACGCCGCGTTCGTGCACCCGCGCTCCGGCCTCGCCGCACGCTGCGGAGTCGCCCTCGTGAATGCCCCGGGGACGGTTGATGCCGGGTACCGTGGAGAGATCAAGGTGATCGTCATCAACCTCGACCCGCGTGAGCCCGTGCGGTTCGAGCGGTTCGACCGGATTGCCCAACTGGTCGTCCAGCAGGTCGAGAAGGTGCGCTTCCACGAGGTGGCGGAGCTGCCCGGCTCGGCCCGCGGCGAGGGAGGCTTCGGATCCACCGGAGGGCATGCTTCCGGTGATGTTGATGGCGTCAGGGGCGGGATTACCCAGGGCGGGAACAGCTACGCTTCGGTCGTACCCGACCGGGAAGGACAGTGACGTGTTCGGACGTCGCAAGAAGAGTGGTTCCGCCGAGGACGCGGCGGACGAAGCGCGCGAGGCCGAGCAGGTCGTCGACGAGCTCGATGACACCGACGGCGCCGCGAGCGGCCCGCGTCGGGTGAACCTCCCGCCGGCACCCCGGCCGGACGGCCCGTGGGACGTCTCCGAGGTCTCCCAGCCCGGCGAGGGACGCGTCGACCTGGGTGGCGTCTTCGTGCCGGGCGTCGAGGGCATGGAGCTGCGCGTCGAGGTGGCCGGTGACGCGATCGTCGCCGCGACCGTGGTGCTGCGCGACAGCGCCATCCAGCTGCAGGCCTTCGCCGCGCCGAAGAAGGAAGGCATCTGGGGCGAGGTCCGCGAGGAGATCGCGTCCGGCATCACCCAGCAGGGCGGGATCATCGACGAGGTCGAGGGCCCGCTGGGCTGGGAGCTGCGTGCCCAGGTCCCCGTACAGCTCCCGGACGGGACGAACGGCGTGCAGCTGGTGCGCTTCGTCGGCGTCGACGGGCCGCGCTGGTTCCTCCGCGGAGTGATCTCCGGCCAGGGCGCCGTGCAGCCGGAGGCCGCCGGGCTGCTGGAGACGATCTTCCGGGACACCGTGGTCGTCCGCGGCGAGGGCCCGATGGCGCCGCGCGACCCGATCGTCCTCAAGCTGCCCGATGACGCCCAGATGGTCCCCGAAGGGGTCCAGCAGGAGAGCCAGGAGAGTTCGAAGTTCTCCGGTGGCATGGGCCAGCTCCAGCGCGGACCCGAGATCACCGAGGTGCGCTGAGCGGGCACGGGCAACCGCCCGGCACAGCTTCGGCCGGTGGGCCGTATCCCCTTTCGAGGGGGTGCGGCCCACCGGCCGTTCCGCGTCCGGAAGAAGGCACCGGGCCGTGCGCAAGACAGGTTCCGGACAGCGCGCAGAGGGGGCGCGTATGGGGCGCGTATCGGGCACGTATGTGCGCCGTAAAAGGCCCGCCGTTCCCCGTAAGGAAGACATCAACGCAGGCCAGGACACCTGTGGCGGGAGGTTTGCTCAAGAGGTCCGAGAATCCGTACCTCATCTAGGAGCACACGATGGCCGATGTGGCCTTCGTCGTCACCACGATCGCGGTCTTCGCGCTGGTGGCTCTCGTCGCCAAGGGGGTGGCGAAGCTGTGACTGCCGAGAACATCGTCGGCCTGATCGTGGCCGTCGCCCTGCTGGGCTACCTCGTCCTCGCCCTTCTGTACCCGGAGAGGTTCTGAGCGCGATATGAGCCCCGTCCTCGCTGGTGTGCTCCAGGTTCTCGCGCTCGTCGTGGCGCTGGGGCTGGTGTACCGTCCGCTCGGCGACTACATGGCCGGCGTCTACTCCTCGACCAAGCACCTGCGCGTCGAGAAGTGGATGTACAAGGCCGTCGGCGCCGACCCGAACACGCAGATGCGCTGGCCCGCGTATCTGCGGGGGGTGCTCGCCTTCTCCGCGGTGAGCGTCCTCTTCCTCTATCTGCTGCAGCGGCTCCAGGGCGCGCTGCCCGGTTCGCTGGGCTTCGCCTCGATCGACCCGGACCAGGCGTTCAACACGGCGGCGTCCTTCGTCGCCAACACCAACTGGCAGTCGTACTACGGCGAACAGGCCATGGGCCACGTCGTGCAGACCGGCGGCCTCGCGGTGCAGAACTTCGTCTCGGCCGCCGTCGGGATGGCCGTCGCGGTGGCCCTCGTACGCGGCTTCGCCCGCTCCCGCACCGGTGAGCTCGGCAACTTCTGGTCCGACCTGGTGCGCGGCACCGTACGGATCCTGCTGCCGATCGCCGCCGTCGGCGCGCTGCTGCTGGTGGCCTGCGGTGCGATCCAGAACTTCGCCGGCATCCACGAGGTCGGGCAGTTCATGGGCGGCTCGCAGCAGTGGAACGGCGGCGCCGTGGCCTCCCAGGAGGCCATCAAGGAGCTGGGCACCAACGGCGGCGGCTACTTCAACGCCAACTCGTCCCACCCGTTCGAGAACCCCAACGGGCTGTCCAACCTTCTCGAGATCTTCCTGATCCTGGTCATTCCGTTCGCGCTGACCAGGACGTTCGGCCGGATGGTCGGCTCGCTCAAGCAGGGATACGCGATCCTCGCGGCGATGGGCGTCATCTGGCTGGGCTTCACCACCCTGATGATGTGGACCGAATTCAGCCACCACGGGCCCGCGTTCGAGATCGCGGGCGGGGCGATGGAGGGCAAGGAGACCCGGTTCGGGATCGCCGGCTCCTCGATCTTCGCCGTGGCCACGACCCTCACCTCCACCGGTGCGGTGAACTCCTTCCACTCCTCGTACACGGGCTTCGGCGGCGGGATCACCATGCTGGGCATGCAGCTCGGCGAGATCGCGCCCGGAGGCGTGGGTTCCGGCCTCTACGGCATGCTCGTCATGGCGATCATCGCGGTGTTCATCGCCGGGCTGATGGTCGGCCGGACGCCGGAGTACCTCGGCAAGAAGATCGGCACCCGCGAGATCAAGCTCGCGGCCTGCTACATCCTGATCACCCCGGCACTGGTGCTCTGCTTCACCGCCGCGGCGATGGCACTGCCCACCCCGCCCCACTCGATGACCAACACCGGCGCCCACGGATTCTCCGAGATCCTCTACGCCTACACCTCGGGCGCCAACAACAACGGTTCGGCGTTCGCCGGGCTCAACGCGGACACGCAGTGGTTCAACACCACGATCGGTCTCGCGATGCTGCTCGGCCGCTTCCTGCCGATGGTGTTCATCCTCGCCCTGGCCGGCTCGCTCGCCGAGCAGAAGCCCGTACCGGCGACCGTGGGCACCCTGGGCACGCACAAGCCGCTCTTCAGCGGACTGCTGGTCGGCACGATCCTGATCATCACCGGGCTGACCTTCTTCCCGGCCCTGGCGCTGGGGCCGCTGGCCGAAGGGCTGGCGTCATGACCACTCGTACGGAGCAAGAGGACGCGATGTCCACTGTCACCCCCACCCGGGCACCGCACCAGGACGCGCCCACGGGTCACCAGAGCGAAGGACGCGTCGGCGGGGGCCTGTTCGACCCCGCGCAGCTGATCCGCTCCTTCCCCGACGCCGTACGCAAGCTCGACCCACGGGTGATGGTCAAGTCCCCGGTGATGTTCGTGGTGCTGATCGGCTCGGTGTTCACGACCGTGCTGGCGTGCCTGGACCCGGGCGAGTGGTTCGGCTGGGCGATCGCGGCCTGGCTGTGGCTGACCACGGTCTTCGCCAACCTGGCGGAGGCGGTCGCCGAGGGACGCGGCAAGGCGCAGGCCGACACGCTGCGCAAGGCCAAGACCGACACCGTCGCGCGGCGGCTGGCCGGCGGGAGCGAGGAGCAGGTGCCCGGCACCGAGCTGCGCATCGGTGATCTGGTGGTCTGCGAGGCCGGTGACGTCATACCCGGCGACGGCGATGTCGTCGAGGGCGTCGCGAGCGTCGACGAGTCCGCGATCACGGGCGAGTCCGCCCCGGTCATCCGGGAGTCCGGCGGCGACCGGAGCGCCGTCACCGGGGGCACGAAGGTGCTCTCCGACCGCATCGTCGTCAAGGTCACCACCAAGCCCGGCGAGACGTTCATCGACCGGATGATCGCCCTGGTCGAGGGTGCCGCCCGGCAGAAGACGCCCAACGAGATCGCGCTGAACATCCTCCTCGCGTCCCTCACCGTCGTCTTCCTGCTCGCCGTCGTCACCCTCCAGCCCTTCGCGATCTACGCCGGGCAGCCGCAGTCGATGATCGTGCTGACCGCGCTGCTGGTCTGCCTGATCCCGACGACCATCGGCGCACTGCTCTCCGCGATCGGCATCGCCGGCATGGACCGGCTGGTCCAGCGCAATGTCCTCGCCATGTCCGGGCGTGCCGTGGAGGCCGCCGGCGATGTGTCGACCCTGCTGCTCGACAAGACCGGCACGATCACGCTCGGCAACCGGCAGGCCGCCGAGTTCGTACCCGTGAAGGGCACGACCGAGGCCGAACTGGCGGACGCGGCACAGCTCTCCTCGCTGGCCGACGAGACGCCGGAGGGCCGCTCGATCGTCGTGCTCGCCAAGGAGAAGTACGGGCTGCGCGAGCGCCACCAGGGCGAGCTGCGGCAGGCCGAGTGGGTCGCGTTCACCGCCCAGACCCGCATGTCCGGCGTCGACGTGGACGGACGCAGGGTCCGCAAGGGGGCCACCGGTTCGGTCGTCGCCTGGGTGAAGGAGCGCGGCGGCACCGTCTCGCAGGACGCGCAGGCGCTCACCGACACGATCTCCGGGGCGGGCGGCACGCCGCTGCTGGTGGCCCTGGAGGACGAGCACGGCGCCCGGGTCCTCGGCGTCATCCACCTCAAGGACGTCGTCAAGGAGGGCATGCGGGAGCGGTTCGACGAGCTGCGCCGGATGGGGATCCGTACGGTCATGATCACCGGCGACAACCCGCTGACCGCGAAGGCCATCGCCCAGGAGGCCGGCGTCGACGACTTCCTCGCCGAGGCCACCCCCGAGGACAAGATGGCGCTCATCAAGCGCGAGCAGGGGGGCGGCAA
>NZ_JBEZLL010000026.1:0-149954 GCF_040652135.1 Streptomyces sp. NPDC048295 | reverse complement strand
CCACCCTCCACCGCACCACCCCCCACCACACCACCCTCGCCACCACCATCGCCCACACCTACCTCAACGGCACCAACCCCACCAACCCCCACACCCACACCACCCCCCACACCCACACCAACCTCCCCACCTACCCCTTCCAACACCAACGCCACTGGCTCAACCGGACCGGAGGCGATCACCCGCTCCTCACGTCCACGGTGGATCTCGCAGCGGGATCGACGGTCCACAGCGGACGCGTCGCCGGCCACCTGCATCCCTGGAGCAGCGACCACGTGATCCAGGGGACGGCCCTGATGCCCGGCACCGCACTGCTCGACCTCGCTCTGCACACCGGCAGAACGGTCGAGGAGCTCACGCTCGACACGCCGCTGCCGCTCGACACGGCGGCGGAGCTCCAGGTCGTTGTCGACGGCACGAACGTGACCGTCCACGCCCGACTCGACGGTGAGTGGACCCAGCACGCGAGCGGAACCCTGAGCGACCGGGAACTGCCGCCGACCGTCCTCGCCCGGCCACCGGACGCCGTCCCACTGGACGTCGAGGACATCTACCCGAACCTGGCCGAGCTCGGATACCGGTACGGCAAGACGTTCCAGGGATTGCGGGCCGCCTGGCGGGCCGGCGAGGATCTGTACGCGGAGGTCGAGCTCCCTGAGGATCCCGGATACGGCATCCACCCGGCACTGCTCGACGCCGCACTGCACGTCCTGGCGGTGGACGCGGCCCAGCCGCGCATCCCGTTCGCCTGGAGCGGGGTCCGCCTGCACCGCCGTGGCGCGACGGCGCTGCGGGTACGCCTGTCCCCCTCCGGTACGGACACGGTCTCGCTGGTCGCGACCGACCCCGCCGGAGCGGCCGTACTGACCGTGGAGTCCCTGGTTCTCAGGCAGCCCGGGGCAGGCGCTCCGGAGCCGGTGTTCCGGGTGGAGTGGCGCCCGGTGCCCGAGGGGGCCGGGGCGGTTGCCGGGCACTGGACGGTGATCGGGCCTCAATGGGCGGCCGAAGCGCTCGGCGCCCGCGAGCACCACGAGTTCCGCGACGCGAAGTCGGTCCTCGACGTCCTCCGTACCGCGCTCGCCGCCGACACGCGGGTGCTCGTCGCGACGGGCGGCGCGGTCGCGGTCCACCCCGGCGAGGAGATCGACCCCGACCAGGCGGCCGTGTGGGGCCTGGTCCGCAGCGCCCAGGCCGAACACCCGGACCGGCTCGTGCTCGTGGACACCGACCGGGCGAGCGCGGACGCCCTCGCCGCCACGGTGGCCGGCGGCGAGCCACAGGCCGCGCTGCGCGACGGCACCGCGTTCGTCCCCCGGCTGACCAGGTTGCCGGTGAGCGGAGGACAGAGCCCGGCACTCGGCACCGTCCTGCTGACCGGGGCGACCGGAGCCATCGGGAAGGCACTCGCCCGGCACCTCGCCACCGCACACGACGTGCGGCGGCTGGTCCTGGTGTCCCGCAGGGGACCCGAGGCCCCCGGCGCCCAGGAGCTGCTCGCCGAACTCGGGCCGGTCGCCGAACTGGTGGCCTGTGACGTCGGCGACCGCGCCGCGCTGGCCGAGGTGCTGGCAGAGGCCGAGCCGGACACCGTCGTGCACGCGGCCGGCGTACTGGCCGACGCCACCGTGGAAACCCTCACCACCGATGCGTTCGACGCGGTGTGGACGCCGAAGGCGGAAGCCGCCCGGCACCTGCACGAGCTGACTCGCGACCGGCAGCTCACGGCGTTCGTGCTGTTCTCCTCCGTCGCCGCGACCGTGGGCAGTGCGGGGCAGGCCAACTACGCCGCCGCCAACGCCTACCTCGACGGTCTCGCCCAGCACCGGCACGCCGCCGGCCTGCCCGCCACCGCGCTGGCGTGGGGGCTGTGGGACGAGGCCGGCGGCATGAACGAGTCCGCCCGTACCGGCGGTGTCCTGGTCCCCATGCCCACCGGCGCCGCGCTGGCCGCGTTCGACGCGGCGCTGCACCGCGCCGACCCCGTTCTGATGCCGGCGCGGTTGAACCCCGCCGCGCTGCGCGGCCGCCCGGCCGGCGACGTGCCGGCCGTCCTGCGCAGCCTGGTCAGGACCGGGTCCCCGGCGGACCGGGTGGCCCCCGTGCTGCGGGACCGCACGCCGGATGGTCTCGCGGTGCTGGTGCTGGACACGGTGGCCGAGGTACTCGGGCACTCGTCCGGTCACCACCTCGACCGGGACCAGGCGTTTCGCGACCTCGGCTTCGACTCGCTCACCTCGGTCGAGCTCCGCAACCGGATCGGCGCGGCCACCGGGCTGCGGCTCCCGGCGACCGTCGTGTTCGACCATCCGACGCCCGCCGCGCTCACCGCGCACCTGGTGGCCGAGCTGATCCCGGCACAGGCCGGACCGGGCGACGCCACGAGCGAGCCGGCCGGCATCGCCGACAGGATCAGCGCCGCCGACGCGGCCGAACTCTTCGACTTCATCGACCGGGAGCTGGGCCGGTCGGCCACCGGAGGAGACCGGGTATGACAGACGCCGACAAGCTGATCGACTACCTGCGGTGGACCACCGCCGAGCTGCACCAGGCACGAGGTGAGCTCGCCAGGCGCACCGAGCCGGTCGCGATCGTGGGGATGAGCTGCCGCTATCCGGGGGACGTGCGCGGACCCGCCGACCTGTGGCGCGTGCTCGACGACGGGGTGGACGCGACCACCGAGTTCCCGACCGACCGCGGCTGGCCGGTCGACGAGCTGCACCACCCCGACCCCGACCACCCCGGCACCTCGTACACCCGTCGTGGCGGATTCCTGCACGACGCGACCGACTTCGACGCCGGCTTCTTCGGCCTGGCTCCCCGTGAGGCGCTGGCGACCGACCCTCAGCAGCGCATCCTGCTGGAGATCACCTGGGAGGCGCTGGAGGACGCGGGGATCGATCCGACGACGCTGCGCGGCAGCAGCACCGGCGTGTTCGCCGGGCTGATGTACAGCGAGCACGCGACCCGGCTGGGCACCGTGCCGCCCGAGGTCGAGGGATTCGTCGGCAACGGAGCGGCGGCCAGCGTGGCCTCGGGCCGGGTCGCCTACACCTTCGGCTTCGAGGGGCCGACCGTCACCGTGGACACCGCGTGCTCCTCGTCGCTGGTCGCACTGCACCTGGCGATGCGGGCGCTGCGCGCCGACGAGTGCTCGCTCGCCGTGGCCGGAGGGGTGACGGTCCTCTCCACACCGGGTGTGTTCACCGAGTTCAGCCGGCAACGCGGGCTCTCCCCGGACGGCCGGTGCCGGTCGTTCGCCGCGGCGGCCGACGGCGTCGGTTTCGGCGAGGGCGCCGGGCTGGTCGTACTGGAGCGGCTTTCCGACGCACACCGCAACGGCCACCGGGTACTCGCGGTGCTGCGCGGATCGGCGGTGAACTCCGACGGCGCGAGCAACGGCCTCACCGCACCGAACGGGCCGTCGCAGCAGCGGGTGATCCGCGCCGCGCTCGCGGACGCCGGCCTCGCACCGTCCGATGTGGACGCCGTGGAGGCGCACGGTACCGGCACACCGCTCGGTGACCCCGTCGAGGCGCAGGCGATCCTGGCCACCTACGGGCGCGACCGGACCGTCCCGGTGCGCCTCGGCTCCATCAAGTCCAACATCGGCCACGCCCAGGCGGCTGCCGGTGTGGCCGGGGTGATCAAGATGGTGCTGGCGCTGCGGCGGTCGACGCTGCCGAGAACGCTGCACGTCGACGAGCCGAGCCCGATGGTCGACTGGTCGACCGGTGCGGTGTCGCTGCTGACCGAGCAGGAGGACTGGCCGGCCGGCGACCGACCGCGCCGCGCCGGGATCTCCTCGTTCGGGATCAGCGGCACGAACGCGCACGTCATCCTGGAGGAGGCGCCGTCGGTGCAGGCCCCGGCCGGTGGGTGCGCCCTGCCCGTGGTGGTCTGGCCGCTCTCCGCACGCGACACCGTCTCGCTGCGTGCCCAGGCCGGCAGGCTCCGCGATCACGTGCTGGCGAACTCCGGGCCGGAACCCGCTGATGTGGCCTGGTCGTTGGCGGCCACCCGCGCGACGTTCGACCGGCGTGCCGTGATCGTCGGAGCGGACCATGCCGAACTGCTGGACGGGCTGGGGTCGCTCGCCGAGGGTGCCGTCGCGCCCAACGTGATCCTCGGCAGGCGCGGAACCGGGGGCACGGCGATGGTGTTCTCGGGGCAGGGCAGCCAGCGCGCCGGCATGGGTCGCGAGCTCGCCGGGCGCTTCCCGGTGTTCGCCGAGGCTCTCGGCGAGGCGTGCGAGTACCTCGACCCGCACCTCGACCGTCCGCTGCGCGATGTGCTGTCGGACCCCGGTTCCGAACTCCTCGACCGCACGGACGTCACCCAGGCGGCGCTGTTCGCCGTGGAGGTCGCGCTGTACCGGCTCGTCGAGTCCTTCGGGGTCCGGCCGGACTACCTGATCGGCCACTCCATCGGCGAGCTGGTCGCCGCGCACATCGCGGGGGTGCTCGACCTCGCCGACGCGTCCGCCGTGGTCGCCGCGCGTGGCCGGGCGATGGTCGGGGCCCGGAGCGGCGGGGCCATGGTGGCGATCCGGGCGAGCGAGGCCGAGATCGCCGCGTCGGTCGCGGACACCGAGGCACCCGCCTCGATCTCCGTCGCGGCGGTCAACGGGCCACGGTCGACCGTCGTGTCCGGTGACTCGGCGGCGGTGCTCGCGCTGGCGCGGCGGTGGCGGGCCGACGGCAGGAAGGTCACCCGCTTGCGGGTCAGCCACGCCTTCCACTCCCACCACATGGATGACGCCCTCGACGAGTTCCGCGCCGCACTGACGAAGGTGGTGTTCCGGCCTGCACGGTTGCCGGTGGTGTCGAACGTGACCGGCAGGCTCGCGAGCGATGCCGAGCTCGGTTCGGTCGACTACTGGGTCCACCAGGTGCGCACCACCGTCCGGTTCGCCGACGGCATCGCGTCCGTGCATGCTCTCGGGGTACGCCGGTACGTCGAGATCGGCCCGAGCGCGGCGCTGGTGCCGATGATCAGGGAATCCCTGCCGGAACCCGCCGACGACACAGTGGTGACACCGGCCATGCGGCCCGACCGCGCGGAGACCCGGGCGGTGCTCGGCGCGCTCGGCGAGCTGCACACCTCCGGCGTCCGGGTCGACCTGGCCGCGGTGCACGCGGGCGGCCGCCCGGTTCCCCTGCCGACGTACGCCTTCCGCCGGGTGCGCTACTGGCTGGACGCGGCCGGCGCGGGAACCCCGGCCGAGCGGCGGTTCTGGGCGGCGGTCGACGCCGGCGACCCGGATGCCCTGCTCGACCTGCTGGGTGATCAGAAGGAGGGTGTCGACCGGCAGGCCGTCTCGGTCCTGCTGCCCGCGTTGGCCGACTGGCACGCCCGCACCCGGCCGGAACCGGCCGAAGTGACCTCACCGTCCGATGCGGACGACGACGGCGCGGCGCTCCGCGAGGAGCTCGCCGGCCTGCCACCGGAGGCACGCGAGGGGATCGTGCTCGACTTGGTGCTGCAACACGCGGCGGACGTACTCGGGCACAAGTCCTCCGGCGGCCTCGACCCGGCGGCGCCGTTCATGGAGGTCGGCTTCTCCTCGCTCACCGCACTGGAGCTGCGCAACCGGCTGTGCGCCGCGACCGGACTCACCGTGCCGCTCGAAGCCATGTTCGAGTACCCCACCTCGGCCGCCCTCGTCGACTACCTCAGTGCCGAACTGGCCCGGCACACGCCATGACCGAGAAGCTGCCGGCCGGCCGGCCCGCTTCCGGCCACACATGCGGAAAGGGCCGTCAGCAAGCTGACGGCCCCTCATACAAGAATCGGCTCAGTGGACGAGTGGCCCGGCGTCACTCTCGACCAGGATCGCGGTGTGCAAGGTGCGCAACGACTGACACGGTTCGAGTCCCAACTCGCCCCGTAGCACCTTCCTTGCGGTCTGGTACACGCGCAGCGCGTCAGCCCGCCTACCGGACCGGTGCAGTGCGATCATGAGCTGATGGTAAAACATTTCGTGCAACGGCTGCTCCGCGATCATGGCGTAAAGAAAGCCGATCACGTCGCTGTAGTTGCCGAGCGCGAGCGTTGATTCCACGAGGGCGTCGATGCACTCAAGGCGATTCTCGGCGAGCCAGGCCGAGAAACCACTGATGATCGGGCCTGTCACCGGTGCGCCGAGCGCGGGTCCACGCCACAGGTCCAGCGCCGCCTTCAGATCGTCGACCGCCTCCTCGTGCTCACCGGCACGCTGACGGGTTTTCCCCGTGCGCAGCAGTTGCTGAAAGTCCAACAGGTCGAGTTCATCGGAACCGAGGCTGAGCACATACCCCGGGGAACGGGTAACAATCGGACTTTCTGTGGATTTTTCACATCTGAGCAACTTTCGCAGTTGTGACACATGCACGTGCAATGCCGCGTTCGCCCTGCGGGGAGCATCGACACCCCAGATCTCGTCGACAAGCTGACCGACCGACACAACCTGGTCGAATCGGGCGAGCAGAGTGAGAAGCACCGTTTCGGACTTTCGGGCGCCGATCGAAAAGGCGCCATTATCGGTTACGACACGTAACGGACCGAGAACCTCATACCTCACGCGTCCCCCAATCGAAAAACTTCTGAATGATGATCGAGTTTTCCGCGGTCAAGGTTACAGCGTCACAGCCTGCCAAGAAATGTTGACTGGGACACAAACTTCTGTCGCCCCGCCAGCAATAGCGCCACTGATGCGCATAAGACTTGCAAAGTACGGTTGATACGTTGAAAAAAGAGGCCATTCTCCCCCGGACAGCCTCGCCGAGCAGCGGCGATGATGCCGACGGGCGACCTCCACCCCTTAGCCGAGGCGCTTGAGTCGCGGATTCACCGGCGCACCCAGACGGAAGCCAAGGGGAATTTGAGTTCCAAGGAGCCGACTACCGCCATCGTGGCAACTTGGGAAACATTTTACATACAACGACCTCGAACTCGAAACCACGAACCGGACAGTAAACCAACCCACGGACGGAGACCTCGACATTACCCGCACAGCATTTCGGCGCGGACGTCAAGTGCTTTTTTGACGACCGGCACGCCGCCCGTGCCGGGCCGTGCTCGAACAGGAGTGAGGGGGCAAGGGCGGTATGGGCGGCCGGAGAGGCGAGCGCCGCCGGATCGCACGAAGGGCGGCCGCGCAAGCGCGTTGTCGCGCATGCTGTGCTCCCTCGACGCGGATGGCGCCTGCACCGTCGAGCGGTTCCGGCACCGGCTCGCGTCGAGTCGCCGACGGCCGGTCCACACCCCGCCGGTGGCGTTGCGGAGCCGCGGCCCGCGCGGGATCCCCGGTACCTCTGCCCGAGGTTGTGCCCCGGCCCGGTGCCGTGCGCGACACTCGCCGGGCCGATCGGCCGCTGCCGGACAGAAGCTGTCGGAGCCAACTGCTTGTAGCGCACGAACAGGCCGACGGTCCGGCCCGGCGCCGTGGGGCCGGTGAACGTAGCAGCGCGTCGGCCCACCGTCCGATGTGTGCGTTTCGGGTGAATTCCCCGCATGTTCCCGCCGGGTGCGTTCCGCTGAGCAGGAGTCCACGCCCACGCTCGATCAGGACGGACCGCAGCCACCGGGAGATCGCCGTGCACATCCTGCTTGTCGCAAGCGCCTTCAACAGCCTTACCCAACGCGTCCAGGCGGAGCTGAGGGACCACGGGCACTCCGTCGCCGTGCAGCTCGTGTACGAGGAGGACCACGTCCGGGAAGCCGTCCGCCAGGAGTGTCCGGACCTTGTTGTGGCGCCGTACCTGAAGACCGCGATCCCGAGGGACGTCTGGTCGGTGCACACCTGTCTCGTCGTCCATCCGGGGCCGGTCGGCGACCGCGGGCCCTCCTCCCTGGACTGGGCCGTCCACGAGGGAGCGGACCGCTGGGGCGTCACCGTGCTCCAGGCGAACGCGGAGATGGACGCGGGCGACGTCTGGGCGTCCGTGGCCTGTCCGCTGCCCCCGGTGGGCAAGAGCGACCTGTACCGCAACGAGATCTCGGACGCCGCCATGGCGGCGGTGCTTCTCGCGGTCGGACGTTTCGCGTCGGGGACGTACACCCCGGCGCGGCAGTCCTCCGGCGCCGGCGAAGGCTGCCGCCCCCTGTTCCGGCAGTCGCTGCGTCGCATCGACTGGCGGTCGGACTCCACCGCGACAGTGGTCCGCAAGCTCAGGGCGGCGGACTCCCAGCCCGGTGTGCTCGACGAGTTGCTGGGCGGGGAGTGGTTCCTGCACGGCGGGTATCCCGAGTCCCGGCTGAGCGGGCGTCCGGGGGATGTGGTGGCCACCCGGGACGGCGCGATCTGCCGGGCGACCACCGACGGAGCGGTGTGGATTCCCGAGCTGCGGCCACGGCGGGCGCCGGGCGGCCCGGCCACCTTCAAACTCCCCGCCGCCTCGGCGCTGGCCGGGCTGCTGTCCGCCGTGCCCGAGCGGCCGGCTCCGCTGCACCGGACCGGGAACGACGGCACCTGGTCCGAGATCGGCTACCGGGAGGAGGCCGGGACCGGCTTCCTGTCGTTCTCCTTCCGCGGCGGCGCGATGAGCACGGCGCAGTGTCAACGCCTGCTGCATGCCTACCGGTTCGCCTGCTCCCGGCCCACCTCGGTGCTGGTCCTCGGCGGCGGCCGGGACTTCTTCTCCAACGGCATCCACCTCAACGTGATCGAGGCGGCGGCCGATCCGGGCGCCGAGTCCTGGGCCAACATCAATGCCATGGACGACCTGGTGGAGGCGGTGCTGACCACCACGGACCGGCTCGTCGTCGCCGCCCTGGCCGGGAATGCCGCGGCGGGCGGGATGATGCTGGCCCTCGCCGCCGACGAGGTGTGGTGCAGGGCGGGCGCGGTGTTCAATCCGCACTACCGCCTGATGGGGCTGTACGGATCGGAGTACTGGACGTACACGCTGCCGCGGCGGGTGGGCGCGGCGGCGGCCGGCCGGCTCATGCGGGACGCCCTGCCGGTCAGCTCCACCGCGGCCCACCGGCTCGGGCTGATCGACAGGGTGATCCCGTGCGCCCCTCAGTCGTTCGCGTCGGAGGCCGGCGCCCTGGCGTCCCGTCTGGCTGCCCTGCCCGCGACCCAGTCCCGGATCCACGCGAAGAAGGCGGAGCGGGACCGGGTCGGCCTGGCCCCGTACCGGGAGGCCGAACTCGCCCGCATGCACCGTATCTTCGCGGACCCGCACCACCCGTACCACGGGCTGCGCCGGGCCTTCGTCCGCAAGGAGCGCCCCGCGACCGGCACCCCGGTCCCCCGGGACTGAGCGCGGCCGGGCGGCGCAGCGGCTACCGCTGCTCCGCCAGCCAGTCGTACCAGTGGGCCAGGCCCTCGCCGGTGGTCGCGGAGACCGTCAGCACGCGCACGTCCGGGTTCACCGAGCGCGCGTGCCGCTCGCACTGCTCCACGTCGAAGTCGACATGCGGCAGCAGATCGGACTTGTTGATCAGGATCAGGTCGGCGGCGGCGAACATGTACGGGTACTTCAGCGGCTTGTCCGTGCCCTCGGTGACCGAGATGATCACGACCTTGCTCCGCTCCCCCAGGTCGAACAGGGCGGGACACACCAGGTTCCCGACGTTCTCCACCATGAGCAGCGAACCCTCGGCCGGGGACAACGCCGTGAGGGCGTCCCGCATCATCTCCGCGTCGAGGTGGCACCCCGCCCCCGTGTTCACCTGCACCACGGCACAGCCCGTACGCCTGATCCGGTCGGCGTCGAGCCTCGTCTCCTGATCGCCCTCGACGACGGCCACCGGCCGGCGACCACGGAGGTCGGTGACGGCACGTTCCAACAGGGTCGTCTTGCCCGCGCCCGGCGAGCTCATCACGTTCACGGCCACGACGCCGCGGTCGCTCATCCACGTCCGGTTGCGCTCCGCGAGCAGGTCGTTCTTGGCGAGTACCTTCTGCTCGATGGTGACGGTCTCACCGGCTCCACCCTGCTGACGACGCTCGTGCGGATGAGTGTGCGGATGCGGATGCGGATGTCCGTGATCCGGTGCACCGTCCTCCCGCAGCATCACGATCCTGGTCCCGCCGGACTCCTCGGCACAGCCGCAGGTACCGCACATGGTTCAGCCCACTTCCATGGAGACGATCTGCAGTTCCTGTCCCGATGTGATCTCCACATCCGCGCTGCCGCAGGGACACAGCAGAATCAGGTCGGTCAAGGTGAATTCGACGGCACAGGTGCGGCAGCGGCCGGCGCCGGGCGGCTGGTCGATCTCCAGCCGCGCGCCCTCGGCGGCCGTCCCCTCCGTGACCAGGCCGAAGCAGAACCGCATCGAGTCGGGCACCACGGCCGTGAGCGCGCCGACGCGGACGCGGACCGTACGGACCGGACGCCCCCCGGCGCGTTCGCACACCGAGTCGACGACGCTCTGTGTGATGGCCAGCTCGTGCACCGGTGCTCGTCCTTCCGCGGATGGCTTCGACCGTAGGGCCACGGAAGGACCGTGGCGTCGTCCGACGGGACCGGTCGCCCGCCCGGATCACCCGAGCGGTCGACCGCATGCCGTCATTCGGGCCCCGGTGACAGGGCGGTGCGGCGAATTCCCCTGTTGCCGCAGCTCGCGAATCGAGGCGTGATGGTAGCAATGTGCGTATACCCACCTGTGGGGGCCGACGGCCGGTAGGCCGTCATCCTGAAAGGCGGCGATTCCATGCCGACAGAGGAAGCGGTAAAGGCGGAGGACACACTGATCCACGTGCTGTGGATCAACGCAGGACTGAGCTGTGACGGCGATTCCGTCTCACTGACCGCCGCCACGCAGCCGAGCATCGAGGAGATCGCGCTCGGTGCCCTGCCGGGACTTCCGCAGATCGCCGTCCACTGGCCGCTCATCGATTTCGAATGCGGCCCGAACGGCGGCGCCGACGATTTCCTCGAATGGTTCTTCAAGGCCGATCGCGGAGAACTGGAACCGTTTGTCCTCGTGGTCGAGGGGTCCATTCCGAACGAACGGCTGCACGACGAGGGTTACTGGTGCGGGTTCGGCAACGACCCCGCCACCGGACAGCCGATGACGACCAGCGAGTGGCTCGACCGGCTGGCTCCGAAGGCGACCGCGGTGGTCGCGGCCGGCACCTGCGCGACGTACGGCGGCATCCACGCCATGGCGGGCAACCCGACCGGCGCAATGGGGGTTCCCGACTACCTGGGCTGGGACTGGAAGTCCAAGGCAGGCATCCCGATCGTGTGCGTCCCCGGGTGCCCGATCCAGCCGGACAACCTCTCGGAGACGCTCACCTACCTGCTGTACATGGCCACCGACCAGGCACCGATGATCCCGCTCGACGACGCACTGCGGCCGAAGTGGCTGTTCGGGTCGACGGTCCACGAGGGCTGTGACCGGGCCGGATACTACGAGCAGGCCGACTTCGCGACGGAGTACGGCTCACCGAAGTGCATCGTCAAGCTGGGCTGCTGGGGCCCCGCGGTCAAGTGCAATGTGCCCAAGCGCGGCTGGATGAACGGCATCGGCGGCTGCCCCAACGTCGGCGGCATCTGCATCGGCTGCACCATGCCCGGGTTCCCGGACAAGTTCATGCCGTTCATGGACGAGCCCCCCGGCGGCAAGCTCTCGACCAACGCGGTCGGGCTGTACGGGTCGACGATCCGGCGGCTGCGCGGTCTCACCACCCACGCCCTGGACCGCGAACCGAAATGGCGCAGGCCCGGCAGGAAACTCACGACCGGCGCCACACGCACCTGGTGAATGACCGCGTACATCACCTCAACGGACAGAAAGAAGAGGCGGCCAATGACCGCGACGCAGCACAAGGGTGCCGGAGGCGGCCAGGGCAAGAACGACCTGGTCGAAATGGCCTGGGATCCCATTACCCGGATCGTCGGCAGCCTGGGGATCTACACGAAGATCGACTTCAAGCAGAAGGTGGTCGCCGAGTGCCACAGCACCAGTTCCATCTTCCGGGGCTATTCGGTCTTCATGAAGGGAAAGGACCCGCGGGACGCACACTTCATCACGAGTCGCATCTGCGGAATCTGCGGTGACAACCACGCCACGTGTTCCTGTTACACGCAGAACATGGCGTACGGGGTGAAGCCACCGCACCTCGGCGAATGGATCGTCAATCTCGGCGAGGCCGCGGAGTACATGTTCGACCACAACATCTTCCAGGAGAACCTGGTCGGGGTCGACTACTGCGAGAAGATGGTCGCGGAGACCAATCCCGGCGTGCTGGAACAGGCCAACCGCACCCCCTCCCCGCACGCCGAGGCACACGGGTACCGGACGATCGGCGACATCATGCGGTCGCTGAACCCGTTCACCGGCGAGTTCTACCGCGAGGCGCTCCAGGTCAGCCGGATGACCCGGGAGATGTTCTGCCTGATGGAGGGCCGGCACGTCCACCCCTCCACGCTCTATCCCGGCGGGGTCGGCACCGTGGCGACCATCCAGCTGATGACGGACTACATCACCCGCCTCCAGCGGTACGTCGAGTTCATGAAGAAGGTCGTGCCGATGCACGACGATCTCTTCGACTTCTTCTACGAGGCCCTGCCGGGGTACGAGCAGGTCGGCAACCGGCGCATCCTGCTGGGCTGCTGGGGCTCCTTCCAGGACCCGGAGCACTGCAACTTCGAGTACAAGGACATGACCGACTGGGGCCGGAAGATGTACGTCACCCCCGGTGTCGTCGTCGACGGGAAGCTGGTCACCACCGACCTGGTGAAGATCAACCTCGGCATCCGGATCCTGCTCGGTTCGTCGTACTACAACGACTGGGACGAGCAGGAGACCTTCGTCTCCCACGACCCCCTCGGCAATCCGGTCGACCGGCGCCACCCCTGGAACCAGCACACCAACCCGCAGCCGCAGAAGCGGGACCTGGACGACAAGTACAGCTGGGTCATGTCACCCCGGTGGTTCGACGGCAAGGACTACCTGGCGCTCGACACGGGCGGCGGGCCCCTCGCGCGGCTGTGGACCACCGCGCTGGCCGGTCTGGTCGACATCGGCTACGTCCAGGCCACCGGCCACAGCGTCAGGATCAACCTCCCCAAGACCGCGCTCAAGGGGCCGGTGGAGCTGGAGTGGCACGTCCCGAAGTGGAGCAACACCATCGAGCGCAACCGGGCGCGCAGCTACTTCCAGGCCTACGCGGCAGCCTGTGCGCTTCACTTCGCGGAGAAGGCTCTCGCGGAGATCCGCTCCGGGAACACCAAGACCTGGGAGAAGTTCGAGGTGCCCGAGGAGGGCGTGGGCTGCGGGTTCACCGAGGCGGTCCGCGGTGTCCTCTCCCACCACATGGTGATCCGGGACGGCAAGATCGCGAACTACCACCCGTACCCGCCGACTCCGTGGAACGCGAGCCCCCGTGACACGTACGGCACGCCCGGCCCCTACGAGGACGCCGTGCAGGGGCAGCCGATCTTCGAGGAGAACGACCGGGAGCACTTCAAGGGCATCGACATCATGCGCACGGTGCGCAGCTTCGACCCCTGTCTGCCCTGCGGTGTGCACATGTATCTCGGCGAGGGCAAGAAGCTGGAGCTCCTGCACTCCCCCACCCAGTCCGCGGGCAGTGAGTGATGGCGCAGAAGGATTCCCCGGCCACGTCCGACTGGCGGACGGCCGGTGAACGCATCGACACCCTGATCGCCGCCAGCGGCTCGGGCGGCGCGGTCGCCCGCGAACGCAGCGAGGAACTGGTCCGGCTCGTCACCGACTTCTACGGTGCCGGGCTGGAACGGCTGCTCGATCTCGTGCACGAGCAGGGGCGGCTGGACGACGACGTCCTGGCCGCCCTGGCCGACGACGAGCTGGTGGCCGGCGTCCTGCTGGTGCACGGGTTGCATCCCTACGGTGTGGAGACCCGGGTCGAGCGGGCCCTGGAGAGCGTACGACCGTATCTGGGTTCGCACGGCGGTGATGTGGAGCTGCTCGCCGTCACCGACGAGGGCACCGTCCGGTTGAGGCTGCTGGGCAGTTGTGACGGCTGCCCGTCGTCCTCGGTCACGCTCAAGCTGGCCGTGCAGGGTGCGGTGGAGGCGGCGGCGCCGGAGATCACCTCGATCGAGGTCGAGACCGCGGCCGACGAGGACGCCGGGCCGGCGGGGCCGCTGGTACGGGTGGACTCGCTGTTCGCCCGGGTGCACGCGAAGTCCGGGACGGCCGGCGACGACGGCGCGTCGTGGGAGGTCGTGCCGGAGCTGTCGGGGCTGGAATCCGGCGTCGTGGCCCGACTCGGTGTCGGCAGGATGCCGGTGGTGGCCTGCCGGGTGGGCGCGGATCTCTTCGCCTTCGAGGACCGGTGCGCGCGCTGCGAGCGGCCGTTCGAGGGTGCCACGCTGGCGCGGCGGATGGGCGGTCCGGCCGGGGACGCGATTCTGCGCTGCGCCGGGTGCCGTGCGCACTACGACGTACGGCGGGCCGGAATCTGCCTCGACGAGGACGGTGCGCACCTGGCCCCGCTGCCGCTGCTGTCGGACGGTGTCGCGGTCTCGGTGTCGGTCCCCGCGGCGGTGGCGACGTGATCGCCGCCGGCCGTTCCGCCTCGCCGGCCTCCACCCTGCTGCGGCTCAGACGCGACCGGCCGCGGCCGGTCGCCGGTGAGCGCTGCGAGATGTGCGCGGAACCGATCGGCAAGAGCCACCCCCATGTGGTGAACCTCGACAGCCGCGCCCTGATGTGCGGCTGCCGGGCCTGCTATCTGCTGTTCACCGACGAGAACGCGGAGTTGCGCTACCGGGCGGTCCCCGAGCGCTATCTGCACTTCGCCGGGCTGACCGTGGACGGGCGCGCCTGGGACGAGTTGCAGATCCCCGTGGGGCTCGCCTTCCTGTTCCGCAACTCGGTCCAGGACCGGATGGTCGCGTTCTACCCCGGGCCCGCCGGGGCCACCGAGTCGGAACTGCCGCTGGACGCCTGGGCAGCCGTCGTCGAGTCGAGCCCGGAGCTGGCCGTGCTGCGTCCGGACGTGGAGGCGCTGCTGATCCGGCGTACGTCGGAGAGCGACAGTTCGTGCCACCTGGTGCCGATCGACGCCTGTTACGAGCTGGTGGGGCAACTGCGCTCGCTGTGGCGCGGGTTCGACGGTGGCACCGAGGCCCGGGCCGCGATGGACGGCTTCTTCGCGCGGGTGGCGGAGCGCAGCCGCCCGGCCGCGGGGATCGGGGCGCCGTGAACGACTTGGCGTTCTCTGTGCTCGACGTCGTCGCCGAGCCGTACGCGGCCGCTCCGCAGCTGACCGCGCGGCTGCGGATCGAGGAGCGGACGGGCCGGCGGATCCATGCCATCGCGCTGCACTGCCAGGTCCGCATCGAGCCGCAGCGGCGCCATTACGACGAGGCCGAACAGAGCGGCCTGGTGGCGCTGTTCGGCGGCCGGGACCGCTGGACGGACACCCTGAAGCCGTTCCAGTGGATCAGCTGCGACACCACCGTGCAGGGGTTCAGCGGTGCGACCGAGGTCGATCTCGCCCTTCCGTGCACGTACGACTTCGACGTGATCGGTTCCCGCTATCTGCACGCCCTGGGCGAGGGTTCGGTCCCCCTCGCCCTGATGTTCTCCGGCACGGTCTTCACCCGCGGCAGCAAGGGCTTCGGGGTCGAGCAGGTGCCGTGGGACTGCGAGGCCCGGCACCCGATGCCGGTCGAGGTGTGGCGGCGCATGGTGGCGGCGCACTACCCGAACACCGGATGGATCCGGCTGGACCACGAGGTGCTGGCGCGCTTCGCGGACTTCCGGGCCCGGCGCGGGCTGATCAGCTGGGACGAGACGGTCCAGGAACTCCTGGCCGAGCACGACGAGGTGGTCCTGTGAGTCTTGACCAGGTGCGTTCGATCGCCGATGCCGTCCTGTACGAGGGGTACCTCCTGTACCCGTACCGGGCGAGCTCGCACAAGAACCGGTCGCGCTGGCAGTTCGGGGTCCTCGGTCCGCCGCGGGCCACGGCGGCGAGCTTCGGCGAGGAGCCGGAGATGGAGATGCAGTGCCTGCTGGCACCGCACGACGGGCCGGCCGCCGTCACCGTGCATCTGCGCTTCCTCCAGCTCCAGGTCCGCGAAGTGCGCAGCACGGGCGAGGACGGGGTGGACGTACCGGTCGGAGAGCTCGTCGTCGACGGAGTGCCGGTGATGTCCTGGGACGAGGCCGTCGAGCGTGAAGTCGCGCTGACCGCACTGCCGTTGGGCGAGGCGACGGAGGCCGTCCACGAGGTCCCGGGCGGCGAGGACACCGAGCCGGTGACCGACGCGCGGGGCGTGGTGGTGGGACGGATCGTGCGGCGGCGGCTGCCGTTGACGGTCCGGGTCCGCACACGGGCCGTCGTCGACGACGGATACGTGCGCCTCTCCGTGGCGGTGCGCAACGAGCATCCGGAGCCCGTGGCCACCAAGGACGCCGCGATCCGCTCCTCGCTGATCGGTGCGCATCTGCTGCTGCGGGCACACGACGCCGGGTTCGTCTCGCTGCTCGAACCGCCCGCCGGGGCGGCAGCGGCGGCCGGCCGGTGCCGGCAGCGCAGGTGCTGGCCCGTGCTGGCCGGACCGAGGGGCACGACGGACACCCTGCTCGGTGCGCCGATCATCCTGTACGACTACCCGGAGGTCGCCGAGCAGAGCCCCGGCGCCCTGTTCGACTCGACCGAGATCGACGAGATCCTGACCCTCCGTGTGATGACCATGACGGAGGAGGAGAAGGCGGAGGCCCGGGCCACCGATCCCCGGGCCCGGGAGATCATCGACCGGTGCGACGGCATGTCGCCCGCCGACCTCCAGCGCTTGCACGGCCTGCTGCGCGACCCGCATCCGCCGGGGCCGGCGGCTCCCGCGGGCCCGGCGGCGGAAGTCCGGGACGTGGAACCCGCCGCTTTCGACACCGCGGGCGCCCCCTGGTGGGACCCGGCGGCCGATGCCTCGGTACGGCCCGGGAGCGACGCGGTCGTGATCGACGGGGTCCGGGTGGCCAAGGACAGCCTGGTCCGCGTCCACCCCTCCCGGCGGGCGGACGCGCAGGACCTGTTCTTCGCCGGCCGGGTGGCCCGGGTGACCGCGGTCCTCTCGGACGTGGACGGTGGTACGCACATCGCCCTGGTCCTCGTCGACGACCCCGCTTCGGACCTGCACGACTGGTACGGGCGCTACTTCTACTTCGCGCCCGACGAGCTGACACCCCTGAGCGCCGAGGAGACGGCGCTGCACCGAGAGGAGAACCGATCATGAAGACCCTGGGCATCATCACCGCCGGAGCGGCCGCGGCCGTGGCGGTCGTCGCCGTGGCGGTCGGGATCAGATCGATCCCCGACATCCGCCGCTACCTGCGCATCCGTTCGATGTGAATCCCGATCCGGGCGAAGTGGGCAGGGAGCGGGGAGCACCCCATGGCGGACACACCGGAGAAGAACAGCGGCGCCGAGGAGGAGCCGCGGGAGGAGCGGGGCCCGAAGGGGTCCCGCTCCACCCGCCCGTACCGGCCGTCGGGCACCTCGGCCGGATGTTCCGGCACCTCCGTACGGCCGGAGCCGGCTCAGGACCGGAAGTCGTCCGGCCTCCGGTCCGGGGGGCGGCCGGGCCGAGGATGACGAAGGAATCCGACACAGTCGGCCGGGTGCTGGTCGCGGGCATCGGCAATCTGTTTCTCGGCGACGACGGCTTCGGCCCGGAGGTGGTGCGCCGACTGGCCCACGACGGGGGGATGCCTTCTCAGGTCCGGGTGGTGGACTACGGCATCCGTGGCATGCATCTCGCCTACGACCTGCTCGACGGGTACGACGCGCTGGTTCTGGTCGACGCGTACCCCGGGGGCGGCGCCCCCGGGGAGGTGACGGTGCTCCGCATCGACGCGGAGGACCTCGGTTCGGGTGAATTCGACGCACATGGCATGAATCCGGTTGCCGTCCTGGCAAATCTGGATCAATTGGGCGGTACGCTTCCGCTCACCTACCTCGTCGGCTGCACACCCGCCGGAGTCGAGGAGGGCATCGGGCTCAGCGAGGCCGTCGACAGCGTGGTGCCCGAGGCGATGCGGGCAGTGCACACCCT
The DNA here is from genome assembly GCF_040652135.1 of Streptomyces sp. NPDC048295. NCBI lineage: Bacteria > Bacillati > Actinomycetota > Actinomycetes > Kitasatosporales > Streptomycetaceae > Streptomyces > Streptomyces sp. NPDC048295. The sequence continues at coordinate 131,964 of NZ_JBEZLL010000026.1, read as the reverse complement.
GGTCCGGCAGCTCGCGCCGTCCGTACCGACCGCGTCCGTGAACAGCACCGAACCCCGGAGATCCTGATCATGTGCCTAGGCATTCCTGGCCGCGTCGTGGAGATCGTGGACGGGTATGCGGGCCAGCTGGCTCTGGTGGACGTGGAGGGCGCCAGGCGCCGCGTCAACATCGGCATGCTCGACGAGGCGCCCGGTCGCGACGACTGGGTGCTTCTCCACATGGGCTTCGCCGTCGAGCTCATCGACCGGGCGAAGGCCCAGGAGGCCCTGTCCGGACTGGAGATGATGGGCCGCGGCCGGGAGCAGCGGATCCGGCGCAGATTCGAGGTGAGCGGCGTCGTGCAGGGCGTGGGCTTCCGCCCGTTCGTCTACGTCACCGCCTCGGAGCTGCTGCTCACGGGCTCGGTGACGAACACCGGCGACGGGGTGCTCGCCGAGGTCGAGGGACCGGCCGGTGCCGTGGAGGAGTTCGGCCGCCGCCTGCGCTCCGACGCCCCTCCGCTCGCGGTCGTCGAGGACGTGCGTACGAGCGAACAGCCGGCCCGCGGCGGCACGGGCTTCACCATCGAGCGGTCCAGCGCTTCCGACCGGGCCAGGACACTGGTCTCGCCCGACACCGCGACCTGCCGGGACTGCCTGGACGAGCTGGGCGATCCGTCGAACCGGCGCTACCGCCACCCGTTCATCACCTGCACGCACTGCGGCCCCCGGTTCACGATCGTCACCGGCCTCCCCTACGACCGGGCCGCCACCACGATGGCGGACTTCGAGATGTGCGGGGCCTGCCGGGCGGAGTACGAGGACCCGCTCGACCGGCGCTTCCACGCCCAGCCGATCGCCTGCCCCGACTGCGGACCGCGGCTCGAACTCGTCGGCAAGCAGGGCGTGGCCCCGTCGCACGACCAGGACGCGCTGCGGACCGCACGGAAGCTCCTCTCCGAGGGTGGGATCATCGCGGTCAAGGGCCTCGGCGGCTACCACCTGGTGTGCGACGCCCGCGACGACGCGGCCGTCGCGGAGCTGCGCCGGCGCAAGCAGCGCGGAGGAAAGCCGTTCGCGGTGATGGTGCAGGACCTCGACGTCGCGCGTGAGCTGGTGACTCTCACGGCGGACGAGGAGGAGCTCCTGAGCGGTGGGCGCCGGCCGATCGTCCTCCTCCCCCGTCACGCTGCCCGGTCCGGCGCGGGAGTGTCCGACGCCGTGGCGCCCGGCAGCCCCCACCTCGGACTGCTGCTGCCGTACACCCCGCTGCACGTCCTGCTCTTCGGCATCGGTGACGACTCGCCGGGCCCGGACGCGCTCGTGATGACGTCGGCCAATCTGTCGGGCGAGCCGATCGTCACCGACGACGGCGACGCGCTGACCGCCCTGGCGCCGCTGGTCGATGCCTGGCTGCGGCACGACCGGCGCATCCATGTGCCGTGCGACGACTCGGTCAGCCGCTGGGCCGCCGGTGCCGAGCTGCCGCTGCGCAGATCGCGGGGATACGCCCCGCTGCCGATCGCGCTGCCCTTCGACGTGCCCCCGACGCTTGCCGTGGGCGCCGACCTGAAGAACACCTGCGCGCTGGCCAAGGGCCGCTACGCCTGGCTGAGCCAGCACATCGGCGACATGGACGACCTGTCCACGGTCGATGCCCTGACCCGGACCGAGAGGCATCTGGAGGACCTCACCGGGGTGGCGCCCACCCTGCTGGTGGCCGACCGTCACCCCGGCTACCACTCCGGCGACTGGGCTCGCACCCACGCGGCCGGACGGCCGGTCCGCACCGTGCAGCACCACCACGCGCACATCACGTCCGTGATGGCGGAGCACGGCCTGGGCGCGGACGAGCGCGTGATCGGAATCGCCTTCGACGGCACCGGCCACGGCACCGACGGGACGGCCTGGGGCGGCGAGGTCCTGGTGGCCGGCTACGCCTCGTTCAGCAGGGCCGCGCACCTGGGTTGCGTACCACTGGCCGGGGGCGATGCGAGTGTGCTGCGGCCGTACCGGATGGCCCTCGCCCATCTGCACGCGGCCGGCATCCCCTGGGACGAGGACCTGCCCGCGGTCCGTGCCTGCCCGCCCGCCGAACGCGATGTGCTGGCCCATCAGTTCGCGACCGGGTTCGGCTGCGTGCCCACGTCGGGCATGGGGCGGCTCTTCGACGCGGTCGCGTCCCTCGCCGACGTCCGGCACGTGGTGGCGTACGAGGCGGAGGCAGCCATGGAGCTGGAAGGGCTGGCCCGTACCGCGGCGGCCGGCCCCGCGGCTCCGGAGGGCGGCTACCGCTTCGGCATCCGCCCCGGGAAGAGGGAGGAACCCGCCGTCGCGGATCCGGGCCCGGTCGTCCGGGCCGTGGTGTCCGACGTACGGGACGGGGTTCCGGCCGGGCTGATCGCCGCACGTTTCCACGCCGCCGTCGCCGCTCTGGCCATCCGACTCGCGGACCTCTGCCGCGCACCCACCGGCCTTTCGACCGTGGCGCTGGGCGGTGGTGTCTTCCAGAACGCCGTACTGCTCGAAGCGACGCAACTCGGCCTGAAGGAACGGGGCTTCACCGTCCTGCGACCGCGCCTGCTCCCGCCGAACGACGGCGGGATCGCCCTCGGCCAGCTCATGATCGCCGCATCGGGCTGACGCCGCCGCACGACTGCACGACCGTACCGCCGTACCTCAAGAGGGATCCACAGAGGAGAGGGACCATGTGTCTGGCTGTTCCGGGGCGTGTCCTCAGTACCGCCGAAGTCGACGGCACCGTGATGGCCGACGTCGATTTCGGCGGGGTGCACAAGGAGGTGTGCCTCCAGTACATCCCCGATGTGACCGTCGGTGAATACGTCATCGTGCACGTCGGATTCGCCATCCAGCGCCTCGACGAACGGTCGGCCCTGGACACCCTCGCCGACTTCGAACGGCTCGGCATCCTGGCCGAGGAGTTCGAGGACGGCTTCGAACGCGCAGCCCGGCAGGGTGCGTCTCACGAAGGAGCCGGCCGGTGAAGTATCTCGACGAGTTCAGTGACCCCGATGTCGCGAAGAGGCTGATCGACCGGATCCACGCGGCCACCACGCAGAAGTGGGCGCTGATGGAGGTCTGCGGCGGCCAGACGCACTCGATCATCCGGCACGGCATCGACCAACTGCTCCCGGACAGCGTGGAGATGATCCACGGACCGGGGTGCCCCGTCTGCGTCACCCCGCTGGAGACCATCGACCGGGCGCTGGCGATCGCCGCCCGCCCCGGTGTCATCTTCTGCTCGTTCGGCGACATGCTGCGCGTGCCCGGCAGCAGCCAGGACCTGTTCTCCGTGAAGAGTGCCGGCGGCGACGTCCGCGTGGTGTACTCGCCCCTCGACGCGCTGAAGCTCGCCCGGGAGAACCCCGACCGCGAAGTCGTCTTCTTCGGGATCGGATTCGAGACCACGGCCCCGGCCAACGCCATGACGGTGTATCAGGCGCAGCGGCTCGGGGTGCGGAACTTCTCCCTGCTGGTGTCCCATGTGCTGGTGCCGCCCGCGATCGCCGCGATCATGGAGTCCTCGACGTGCCGGGTACAGGCGTTCCTCGCCGCGGGCCATGTGTGCAGTGTGATGGGGACGGCCGAGTACCCGCCGCTGGCCCGTAAGTACAAGGTGCCGATCGTGGTCACCGGCTTCGAGCCGCTGGACATCCTCGAAGGGATCCGCCGGACCGTCGTCCAGCTGGAGGCGGGCCGGTACGAGGTGGAGAACGCCTACTCCAGAGCGGTGCGCGAGGAGGGCAATGTGCCCGCCATGGAGATGCTCGCCGATGTCTTCGAGGTGACCGACCGGACCTGGCGCGGCATCGGGGCGATTCCGCGCAGCGGCTGGCGGCTCGCCGAGAAGTACCGGGCGTTCGACGCGGAGCAGCGGTTCGAGGTGACGGACATCCACACCGCCGAGTCGTCGCTGTGCCGCTCGGGCGAGGTCCTCCAGGGATTGATCAAACCGCACCTGTGCGAGGCGTTCGGCAAGGAGTGCACACCGAGGAACCCGCTCGGCGCGACCATGGTGTCGTCCGAGGGCGCGTGCGCCGCGTACTACACCCACCGCCGCCTGGAACTGGTCGATGCGAAGTGACTGACGCGATGCAGGACGTGACCGCCGCGGTGAACGATGTGCCCGACCTCGACTTCGAGGGGTGGGCGTGCCCGGTACCGCTGCGGGACATCCCGTCCGTCGTCATGGGCCACGGGGGCGGCGGTGCGATGTCCGGTGAGCTGATCGAGCACCTGTTCCTGCCCGCGTACGGTGCCGCGGCCGCCGCCGACCTCGGTGACTCGGCCGTCCTGACGGTCGGCTCCGGCACCCGTCTCGCCTTCTCCACGGACTCGTTCGTGGTGAAGCCGATGTTCTTCCCCGGCGGGTCGATCGGCGATCTGGCGGTGAACGGCACGGTCAACGACCTGGCCATGTCGGGTGCCACGCCCCTGTTCCTGTCCACCGCCTTCATCCTCGCGGAGGGCACCGCGCTGAGCGAACTCGGCCGGATCGCGCAGGCCGTGGGCCGGGCCGCCGAGGACGCCGGTGTGCGCCTGGTCACCGGGGACACGAAGGTCGTGGAGCACGGCAGTGGTGACGGTGTCTACCTCAACACCTCGGGCATCGGTGTGGTCCCGCCCGGTGTCGACATCCACGCGCGCCGGGCAGTCCCCGGTGACGCCGTGCTCGTCAGCGGCGACATCGGTGTGCACGGTGTGGCCGTGATGAGCTGCCGGGAGGGCCTTGAGTTCGGTACGACGGTGGAGAGCGACACCGCCCCGCTGCACGGACTCGTCGCCGCCATGCTCGCCACCGGCACCGACCTGCGCGTGCTCCGGGATCCCACGCGCGGGGGCGTCTCGGCCTCGCTGAACGAGATCGCCCGCGCCTCGGACGTGGGCATCGAACTGGTGGAGCGGCTCCTTCCCGTACCGCCCACGGTGCGCGACGCATGCAGTCTGCTCGGGCTCGACCCGCTCCAAGTCGCCAACGAGGGCAAACTGATCGCGATCGTCCCGCCCGAGGACGCGGACCGGGTGCTGGCCGCCATGCGGGCCCATCCCCTGGGCCGGTCCGCCTGCCGGATCGGCAGCTGCGTTCCGGATCACGCCGGGATGGTCGTGGCGAGAACGGGGCTGGGCGGGAGCCGGGTGATCGGGCTGCCGATCGGCGAACAACTACCGAGGATCTGCTGAGTGAGTGCCGAGGGCGCGCTGCTGTTCGCGCGATACGCCTACCCGCCCAACGAGCTCGGCTACTGCGGCCCCGCCGACGCGGCGGCCCTCCTGCGCCGTGACGCGACCGCCGACATCGAGCGGCGCGCCCGGCAGTTCGAGGGGGCCTGGTGCTATCTCCAGTTCCTCGCGGAGACGGCGGGGCTCTCGGACCCGCTCGACGTGCGGGTGGTCGAGGCGTACTGGATCGGCAACGAACTGCTGGACCGGGCCGATCCCGCCGCTCTGGTGGAGCGCATGACCCACCGGTTCCGGGGGCAGCTCGGCGGCACCTGGCGCGACGCCGGGCGGCGCGCCCTGGCCCATCACAGCTTCCAGGTGTTCGAGGTGTATCCGTGGGCTCCGATACTGCGGTCGATGGGTCATCCGACCGCCCTGTCCGTGCTCGACCAGTGCCGCGTCCGTACGGGAGTGGTCGTGGCCGCCGACAGGGACCTCGCGACCGTGCGCTCACGCCCGCTGTGCTGGGACGGTGCGGGGCTGACCGACGGCGCGTGGCGGGAGGAGACCGTACGCTGCTCGGCCGGTGGCCTGACGCTGCTCGACGGTCTCAGCGCAGGCGACCGGGTGGCACTGCACTGGGACTGGGTGTGCGATGTGATCGACGACGAACAGGCCCGGCGCATCGAATTCCTTGAGGCCCGCCGACGCACCGACCTGGGCCTGGCGTCCTGTGAACCGGACATCGGCATCCACGGCGTTCCGGGCTGATGTCCGACGACTCCGTCGATTCCTGATGCCCGGCAGTGCCGGGGGGCAGGTCTGCCTGACGCGGATGCGCGCACGGACCCGCTGCCATCAGCGCCCAGGCAGCAGGGCCTCCCCTCCGCGCCGGACGCGGCGATAGGGCCGTGTCCTGTGTGGTGAGGCGGTTCAACGCCAGGTGCGCGCGCCTCCTGCGAACCACGAGGAGCCGCTGCGATGCAGCATGCCCTGATACGCACCCGTGCTCTGTTCCAGCTCCATGGCCCGGCCCGGTTGTCTGCCCCGGCGAACGGCTGCGGCGGATGAAGAAGACCGTCATCATTGCCATCGGTGTTCCCGCCACCGCGCCGCTGCCTGGCGGCTCAGCTCGCTCTCCACCCCCCTTAGGGTCCGATTCCGGTGAGCCGCCCGGCCCGACCTGCGGGAACGGCGACCGGACAGGCGGGAACGGTGTCGAGAAGTTCATGTCCGAAGCCTTGTTACGCCATGTTCTACGCGCGTATCTTCAGCTTCTGGATCTGTGCGAGACGCTCACAAGCGCCCCCCGCCGCCACTTGACGAACCCTCACTGGCCTGGCGCCCCTGCGGCGACCAGGCCATGTCCTGCCATGAAGGAGTGCCGCAACGGTGCCCAGCCCTCTCCCCACCCGCCGCTCCCGCCGCGCACTGCTGCGCGCCACCCTGCCCGCCGCGGTCACCGCGTCACTGGTGCTCGTCCCGCTGCCCGGTGCGGTCGCCACCCCGTCCGCAGGCGTGGTCATCGCCGAGGTGTACGGCGGTGGCGGCAACTCCGGCGCGACGCTGAAGAATGACTTCATCGAACTCGCCAACCCGTCCGGGGCCGCTTTCGGCCTGGCCGGCTACAGCGTGCAGTACCTGCCGGGCAGCCCCAGCGCCAGCAGCAAGTGGGGGGTCACCCCGCTGAGCGGCGCGGTCGCCGCCGGCGCCCGCTACCTGGTCTCCGAGGCGGCGGGCACGGGCGGCACCGTGGACCTGCCGACCGCCGACGCCGCCGGCAGCCTGGCCCTGTCCGCCACCACGGGCACCATCGCGTTCGTCAACGGCACCGACGCGCTGACCTGCAAGACCACCGCGGACTGCGCCGCCGACCCGCGCGTCGTCGATCTGGTGGGCTTCGGCACCGCCGTGGTCCACGAGGGCTCCGGCACCGCATCCGGCGCCTCCAACAGCGCCTCGGTGGCCCGCGCCACCTCTCTCGCCGACACCGACGACAACGCCGCCGACTTCCAGGCCGGCGAGCCCACCCCGGTCAACAGCAGGGGCGAGACCGTCCCCGGAGGCGGCTCCGGCGGGGGCGACACCGGCCCGACCGAGCCCGGAACGGTGCGCGTCCACGACATCCAGGGCGCCACCCGCGTCTCGCCGCTGGCCGGCAGGACGGTCGAGGGTGTTCCCGGCATCGTCACCGGCGTCCGTACGTACGGCACCAAGGGCTTCTGGATGCAGGACCCGAACCCGGACGCCGATCCGGCCACCAGCGAGGGCGTCTTCGTCTACACCGGCGGCACCGGCCCGGCCGTCAAGGTCGGCGACTCGGTCCTGGTCACGGCCAAGGTGACCGAGTACTACACGAACAGCTCGGGCGGCTCGCAGTCCCTCACCGAGCTGTCCAACCCCAAGGTCACCGTGGTCTCCTCGGACAACCCGGTGCCCGCCCCGGTGGTGCTGAACAGCTCGGCCATCCCGGCGGCGTACGTGCCGGACGCGGCGGGCGGCTCGATCGAGTCCCTGCCACTGCGGCCCGACGCCTACGCGCTCGACCTGTACGAGTCGCTGGAGGGCATGAACGTCGAGGTCCGCGACGTACCGGTGACGCAGGCCAGCAACTCGTACCACGAGCTGTGGGTGAACGCCCGTGAGCAGGACCCTCGTTCGTCCCGCGGCGGTTCCGTGTACCTCGGCTACGACCAGCAGAACTCCGGCCGGCTCATGGTCCAGTCGCTCGGCGCGGCAGCCGACTTCCCGGTCGCCGATGTCGGCGACCGGCTCACCGGCACCACCGAAGGCCCGCTGGACTACACCAATTTCGGCGGATACGCGGTGCAGGCCACCCGGCTCGGCGTCGTCCAGTCGGGCGGGCTGAAGCGGGAAGTCACCCAGTCCGGCCTGCCGAGCGAACTCACGATCGGCACGTACAACGTCGAGAATCTCGACCCGGGCGACCCGGACGAGAAGTTCGCCGAGCTGGCCGCCGGCGTCGTCACCAACCTGCGCTCACCCGACATCCTGGCCGTGGAAGAGGTCCAGGACGACAACGGCCCGGTCAACGACGGCACGGTCACGGCCGGTGCCACCGTCGCCAAGTTCGTCGAGGCGATCAAGGCGGCCGGCGGCCCTGCCTACGACTGGCGTTCCGTCGACCCGGTGAACGGCAAGGACGGCGGCGAGCCCGGCGGCAACATCCGCCAGGTGTTCCTGTTCAACCCCGACCGCGTTTCCTTCACCGACATACCCGGCGGCGACTCCACTACCGCCGTGGACGTGACCGGCAACGGCAAGCGCGCTTCGCTGACCGTCTCCCCGGGCCGGATCGACCCGGCCAACGAGGCATGGAACAGCAGCCGCAAGCCGCTGGTCGGCCAGTTCAAGTTCCACAACAAGCCGGTCTTCGTGATCGCCAACCACTTCAACAGCAAGGGTGGCGATCAGGGCCTGGACAGCCGCTTCCAGGCCCCGACCCGCAGCTCCGAGGTGCAGCGCGCCAAGCAGGCCGAGGTCGAGCAGGCCTTCGTCGCCAAGCTCCTGGCCGCCGACCCCGGCGCCCGGGTGGTCTCCCTCGGCGACTTCAACGACTACCAGTTCTCGCCCGCGCTCCGGACCCTCACCAAGGGCGGCGTCCTGCGCGACCTGGTGAACGAACTGCCCGCGTCCGAGCGCTACTCGTACGTCTACCAGGGCAACTCGCAGGTGCTCGACCACATCCTGGTCAGCCCCGCGTTCAAGCCGCAGCAGACTCACTACGACGTCGTCCACATCAACAGCGAGTTCGCCACCCAGGCCTCCGACCACGACCCGCAGGTGGTCCGCGTCAAGCCCTGACCCAGCCCGTCCACCGCTCCCCCGTCCGGTCGCCGACCGGGCGGGGGAGCTCGTTCTTCTGCCAGTGCGTCCACGCCTGGTACGGAAGCGGCACATACCGTTCGGTGCGCCTCTTCCGACGCGTGGCCCGAGCCGGATGGGTCGTCGGTCACCGTCCGGGTCGCCTCGCAGGCATCTCGGCCCACTGAGCCGGCAGCGGCGGATTCTCATCCACGGGCTTCAGCGATCGCGCGATCCCGTCGGCGTCCGGTACAGCCGGAAGAGCGCCCACGATCACGGTGCTGCCCGTCGCGCCGGTGTGTTCTCCGTACTCTTCGGGGGGGCACCCCGAAGACATCCCCGACAACCTGAGTGTGGGTGAACGCATCCGGCTCCTCCGGGAGTCGCGGTCCGCCCCGTGGCTCTTGCCGTGATCCCGGCGAGGACCTAGCATCCCCTCTCGATCGACAAAATTGGTCCAGTCCAGTCTGCTTCAAGGCTGAACACCACGTCGGGAGACTCTTGTTGCCCCCGTTCCCGCTCTCTCCGGAACAACGGAGCATGCTCTTCCTGGAAGGCCTCTTCGGTCCCGGGATCTTCCGCGACACGCTCATCTCCCTCCCGCTCCGGCCCGGGATGACCAGGGCCCGGGTCCAGTCCGCGATCACGCGCCTGCAACGGCGGCAGGAGGCGCTGCGCAGCGCCTTGGTCGGGCGCGCGCCCCACCTGCAGCGGATCGAGGCCGTCGCCCCTCGGCTGCGCACCGTCATCGCGCGCCCCGGAGAGAGTGCAGGAGATCTGCCGGCCGCCAGGTGAGCCGCTTGCCTGGGGTCTGCGCAGGCGCGCGAGGTCCCTGGTCGCGCAGAGTACGAGCTGATCGAGGATTCGGCCGGGCTGGAGCGGTTCCTGCTGGTGCCCCTGGATCACCGTCTGAGACGGACATGCCGAGCGAGTCCTGACAGCCGAGCTGTCGACCCTGCTGGAGCACGCGCTCGGGCGGGGCGGGATCGAGTCGGGCGAACTCCCATGGAGTTACCAAGCGTTGTGCGAGCAGCGAGTCGAAGCCGCTGCGCGCGCCGAGCGCGAGACACGGTACTGGTCCCGCTCCCCGGAGCGCCTCGAACCGGTATCGGGACTGATCCCCCCGGCCCGGCAGCGGATCGGCCGCCGGGCCGACAGGCGAACTGTCGCTGGGCCAGGTGCAGAAGCTCTATCGTGGGCCGGCCCTGCATACGCTGGTCGGCAACGTCTGCCGATCCCAAGGGGCCACCGCCTTTTCGGTGTTGGCGGCGCTGACCGCGGCAGCGATCCGGCACCGTGGCGGGCCCCGTACGATCGCGCTGTTCACGCCGGTCTCGACCCGGCAACGGTCCGGGTTCGGCTCCGCGGCCGGCTGCTTCGTGCACGATCGTCCGGTGGTCTGCCACATCGATCCCGCCCAGGCCCTGTCGGACTGCTTCAAGTCCGTCATGGGTCAGAATCTGGCCGCTCTCCGCTTCCCGGCGCTGAGCGTCGCGGATCTTGCCTGTGCCGTACCACCGTTGGGTGCGGCGTTGCTTTCCGACGGCATCGACTACGTGCAACTGCACGTCGGGATGCCGGCCGAGGCCGCAGCCGACCCCACGGCCGCTACGCGTTCCGACGACGCCACCGGTCCGGTGCCGGCCCCGGACGAGCGAGAGCCCCGTGCCCTGGGGCCCTTCCGTCCGGCCCTGGACTTGAGTGTCACCACTCTGCGCTTCGAGTTCACCCCCGAGGCAACGACCGCGCGGGCATTCTGCGGGGCCCACCCGGCGGGCTGGCCGTGGCCGAGGACCTCGCCGACGACGTGCTGGCGCTGCTGGCCGGCGTGCCGTGCAACGCAGAGAGCACAGTCGCGGCCCTGGTCGAGAGCACGTTGCCGCGGTGAGAGCGCGGGCGCGCTCCGGGCACAACGGTTCCGTAGCGTTGGAAAGGCGTGAACGACGTCTGTGGTCAAGGGACTTCAGGCTGTTCTTCCTCTCCCGTGCCGTGGCCCGGCTCGGTGACACGATGCTACCGGTGGCGCTGGCCGCAGGGCTGCTGCAGAACGGGTGTGCCACATGACGTCGCCTCTTTCGTCGACGAGTTGGCGGCCGGGAGCGGTTGGGGCGCACGCCCGACGCGCTGCCCGGCGCCGCCGGATCCGGGGCTCCGATTGACGGCACGACCGGGGCGGTGTGACGATGCGCCGATGTCGGACCTGCACGCCCGGATGGCCGCCCGGGTCGGTGACCTCACGGCCGTCGTGGTCGCGCGCTGCGCGGCGGAGGCGCCGTTCTACGGGGCGCTGCCCCGCGCCACCCTCCAGGGCGAGGTGGCGCGGTCCATCGCGGCGGTGCACGCGCTGTTGCTCAAGGCACTGCGCGACGGCGGCGGGGGTCCGATGGGGCAGGGCGATCTGACCCGGCTCATCGAGTGGTCGGCGCGCCGGGCCGAGGAGCGCGTCCCCCTGGAGGCGGTGATCGCCGCGTACCTGATCGGCGCCGAGGTGTGGTGGCAGACGCTGACCGAGGTCGCGGAGCCCGGTGAGCTGGCCGGGGCGGGCGGCAAGCTGCTCGCCTGCCTGCACGCCGCGCTGCCCGCGGTCGTCCTCGCCCACCAGAACGCCCAGGAGGACCTCCACAGCGAGGACAAGCGGGTACGGCGGGCCCTGCTCGGCGCCCTGCTGGCAGGGCGGCCGTACGAGGAACTGGCGAGCGTGGCGCGGGTGGCCGTGGCGGGTGAGTACGAGGTGGTTGCCTTCGCGTTCGAGTCCGACCCGCCGAGCAGATTGGTGCAGTCCTCGCTCGACGCCTTCACCGGGATCCCTGTGCTGATGGACCACGTCGCTCGGATCGCCTTGTTGCCGGGCAGGTCCGACGTGCCGGGCCTGGTGGCCCGGCTGGAGAAGGACGTGGGGCAGCCCGTGCGCGCCGCCGCCGCCCGCTCCTCCGTACCGGCGGCCATCCCCTCGGCGGCGCAGGAGGCCGGCCGCGTGCTGGATCTCGTCCGGCGCCTGGGACGCCCGCCCGGGTGCTACCGCCTCGACGACGTGCTGCTGGAGCACCAGCTCGCGCGCCCCGGGGACGGCCTGGTGCGGCTGGCGGCCAAACTCGACCCCCTGGAGGACCATCCGTACCTGCTTGAGACGCTGCGCGTGTTCGTGGAGCGGGGGCTCAACCGCCGCCAGACGGCGTTGGAGCTGTGCGTCCACCGCAACACCCTGGACTACCGGTTGCAGCGAGTGAGCGCGCTGACGGGCCTCGACCTCGCGGTTCCCGCGCAGGCGCGGCTGATCCAGGCGGCGCTCGTCGCCAGGGACCTGGCCGGGCCCGCGGATCACCGCGGGGTCACCGGATGGCAGGGATCCGCAGGAGCAGCGGAAAGCGGATGAACCACGGCCGGCGTCGGCGAGCGCTCGGCCTGTCATCTGTCAGAGCCAGGCGCCGAGTTCCTCGTGCCGGGGTGCGAGGACCGGGCCGGCGCCGGGGTGGTCGAAGACCATGACAGGCCGGTCCGCGTTCCAGCCGGACCAGCCTGGCTGACCGGTAGTGGCGAAGGCGACCCAGGCCCGGTGCATGGCGTCGGCCAGTGGCTGGGGCGCGCCGGGCCCGGTCAGGTCCTCGGCGGCACGCAGGTTGTCGAAGACGAAGCCGAGTTCCAGCGCATGGCACGCGCCGAGTCCCATCACGGGTGAGCGCCAGCAGAATTCGTAGACGAAGGTGCGGGCGGGACGGGAGTCGGCGAGACGGTTGAGCGGCCCCCGCAACAGCAGGTCGGTGGCCATCTCTCCCAGGATCTCTCCGGGTCTGGCGTGCGGCCGGGTGGCCCGGTACAGGCGTGCCACGCGTTGCGGGACACGGATCTTCAGCAGTGCCAGCCGCAGGGTGAGCCAGCTGATCCGGTCCACGGTTCCGCCGGGTACGAACCACAGCCGGTACTCCTCCCGGTTGCAGCCCAGCAGCAGGTCGGCCTCGGGAAGGGGCGGGGCGGCGGGCACCACGTCGCCGTCGACCACGATGTGGAAGCCGGGACCGCCGCCGATGGGGTCGGACCGGTCGACGACGGCGGCCTGCGCGTCCAGCAGCAGGTCTCGGTCCACCGCCGCGAACGCCTCGGCGGTGGCCGGGATCCGCAGTCTCTTCGCCATCGACCGTACGGTCTTCGCGCCCTCGCGACGCGAGATCGTGTGCGGCGGGCCGCTCTGCAGGATCGCCCGGTGGAACAGCCCGGCCGTGCCGGGGCTGGTCATGAGGGCCGCGACGCTGATCGCGCCGGCGGACTCCCCGCACACGGTGACGTTCGCCGGATCTCCGCCGAAGGCGGAGATGTTGTCGCGGACCCAGATCAGGGCTGCGATCTGGTCGAGGAGGCCCCGGTTGACACAGGCGTCGGGGAAGACCCCGAACCCCTCCACGCCGAGCCGGTAGTTGACGGAGACAAAAACCACCCCGTCGCGCGCGAAGGCGCCCCCGTCGTAGAGCGGCAGGTTCGCCGAGCCGTTGCGCAGGGAACCCCCGTGGATCCAGACCATGACGGGCAGCCGGCCCTCGCTGACGGATGGGGTCCAGACGTTGAGGTTGAGACAGTCGTCCCCGGCGATGCTCGGATCGGGTATCAGCCGGTCGAGGGGCGGGCGGTAGGGGCGTTTGGGGGCGGTCGGCCCGTACTCCAGGGCGTCTCGTACCCCTTCCCAGGGCTCGACCGGGGCGGGGGCGCGGAAGCGGTGGGCGCCGAAGGGCGGGGCGGCGTAGGGGATGCCGAGGAAGGTGGCGATCCCGTCGCGGAGACGGCCTCGGACCTTGCCCTGCCCGGTGGTCGCGATGAGGTCCATGGCGGTCCTTCCCTGTGCGAACGGGGGCCGGCCGCCCCTGGTCGCGGGAGCGCCAGGGGCGGGCGGCGTGGATCGGGACGGCCGCCGGTTCACGGCGGAAGGGATCTCCGGGAGCGGGTCACTGGCTTGCGAGGCCGTTGCGGCGGACGTCGGACCAGGTGCCGCTGTCGGTGCAGATCCCGCAGCCGGCCCCGAAGAACTGCGCCCTCGCCGTCTGGTCCCCCATCAAGTGTGCTTTGAACCAGGCGGTGGTGGGCGCGGCAAACGGGCCGGGGTCGCCCACGACCGTGAAGTGATCGGCGCCGCGCAGTTCCCCGTAGATGGCCGGTATGTGGTCGGCGTCGTTGTAGAAGGCCTTGACCAGGAAGGGGAAGACGATGCTGTCCTTCTGCCCGGCCAGGAGGAGCGCGGGTACGTGTACGTTGTCGATGTCGGCGAGCGGCCCGGGCTGGATGGGCAGGATGGTGTCGATGCGCGGGTCCGAGCCGACGACGATGGCGGCGGCACCGCCCTGCGAGTGGCCGGAAGCGCCGATGTGCTCCAGGTCGACACGGTCGTGGAAGGGGCTGCCCTGGTCGGCGTTGCGACGGGTGAGCAGGTCGATCCCGGCGCGCATGGAGATGCCGAGGTTGGACTGCGGGGTGTTGGCGGCGGCGACGATGAAGCCGTGACTGGCCCAGTGGAGCAACAGGTCGCGGTAGACGACCGGGAAGGCGAAGGTGCCGTTTCCCCACACGATCACGGGGTGGCGGCGGTCGCTGGTCGCGATGTCACGCGGGTAGTACAGGGTGGTCACCGCCCCGACCTCCACCGCAGTGGCGTAGGGGCCGGGAGCGCCGTAGTCGACCACGGCCGCCTCGGCACCGGCACCGGCGGGGGAACCGGTGGACGCCGCTGCCGCACCCGCGCCGGCAGAAACCGTCAGCAGGAGCAGGAGCGAGGTCAGGGGGACGAGCAGTTTTCTCCAGAGCACAGCGGACTCCCGATGTCGTCACGGTGAACTGGATGTCTCATCCGGCTCACGCCTTGTCTGATCGCACATCCTGAAGCACGGTTCGAGACCCGTCTCTGCGCAATCGCGGCAAGCAGCGACGTCGGAGTTTGTGCAACATGCCGAGATGCCTGAGCGCGGTGAGGGTGCCATGCTCGGTTCCGCCGCTGCGGCAGAGAGCCCGCCGCCCGGCCCCGAGAGGAGAACGTCAGGAACGGAGAAGCCCCGCGCACCGTGCGCGACGCGCGGGAAGGCGCCTCCCCCCTGGAAAGGACCAGCACCGAGATCGGTGACACGGTGCGGGTGACCTACGGGGAGACCGCGAGCCTGCGGACCGTGGGCGCGTCCTTCGACACCTCGGGCAGCGAACTTGCTCAGTAGCCTGCGGACCGGCGGGCAGCAGTGCGCACAGCTCAGTCGGCGCGGCCGGACTTCCCCTCTGCGGTCCCACCGGAGCAACGCGCTATCCGAAGAAGCTCAACCGCACCTGACGGTTGTGATTCGAAATGTTGGTATCGACCAAGCACACCGACTGCCACGTCCCCAGCTCCAGCCGCCCCCCGATCACCGGAAGCGTCGCATGGGGTGGGACCAGCGCGGGCAGTACGTGGTCGCGGCCGTGGCCGGGGCTGCCGTGGCGGTGTTGCCAGCGGCCGTCGGCGGGCAGCAGGGTGTGGAGGGTGGCCAGGAGGTCGTCATCGCTGCCGGAGCCGGTTTCCAGGACGGCGATGCCGGCGGTCGCGTGCGGTACGAAGATGTTGAGCAGACCGTCTCTGGAGGCGGCGTTCCGGGTGAGGAACTGTTCGCAGTCGGCCGTCAGATCGGTGACGGTCTCCGTCGTTCCGGTGGTGATGTGCAGAACACTGGTGGCGAAGGTGTGGGACATGCGTCCATCTTCTCGCTTGCAGGGCGAGATCGCGCGTCCACTTGCCGAGACACCATTGACCGTTTCCGTCAGGGATCGCTACGTTCAGCGCCATGTTCCGTTCAGCTCTGCTCACTTCGCGCGGTCACATCGACCTGCTGCGGGTGGCTTCCGCCGCGTGTCGCCGCGGCTGCTGACGTTCCTTCAGCGCATTCCCCCTCGCCGGTGACGGGGTGCTCCGGCCGCCCGTTCCCGCTGTCGTACGTGTCTGCCCGTACGCGCTCCGGCGTGTCCCGCCTCGTCCCACACGCCTCGTGATCCCCGTGCCGTAGCAGCGGCGGTGGGTCGCGTGTGCGTGTGGCCGCGGCGCGTCTCCCCCTGTCCGTGGACTGTTCGTGGAGCCCTCATGACCATCGGCCATGCCCTCGCCCCGCCGGAAATATCATCGAAATCCGGAAAAGAAACCGCTTCGTCTGCTTGTCGGTCGCTCGATCTGGAGCCCGTTGTCCCGGCCTCCGTGCGGGGTACTCGCCTGCCCGCCGTGCCCCGTTGGGCTCGGCGCGCCGTGGGGCCCCTGCTGTTGCTCGCGCTGTGGCAGGTCCTCAGTGTCACCGGCGTCCTGCACGCCGATGTGCTCGCCTCGCCCGGCACCATCGCCCGCGCCGGATCGGATCTGGTCGCCGACGGGACACTGCCGTCGGCCATGGGGATCTCGTTGCAGCGGGTTGCCGCCGGGCTGGCGCTCGGGGGTGTCATCGGAACGGCGCTCGCGCTGGTTTCCGGGCTCTCGCGGCTCGGCGAGGACCTGGTGGACGCGAGCGTGCAGATGCTGCGCACCGTTCCCTGGGTCGGGCTGATCCCGCTCTTCATCATCTGGCTGGGCATCGGCGAGGCCCCGAAAGTGGCACTCATCGCGCTCGGGGTCACCTTCCACCTGTATCTCAACGTGTATGCGGGAATTCGCGGTGTCGACGCCCAACTCATCGAGGCCGGGCAGTCGTTGGGGCTCGGGCGATGGGGGCTGATCCGGCATGTGGTGCTGCCGGGCGCGCTGCCCGGGGCCATGACCGGGCTGCGCTATTCGCTCGCCACCGCGTGGCTGGCCCTGGTCTTCGGCGAGTCCGTCAACGCCGACGCCGGGATCGGCTTCCTGATGAACCAGGCCCGGGAGTTCTTCCGTACGGATGTCATCGTCGTCTGCCTGGTCGTCTATGCCTTCCTCGGCCTCACCGCCGATGTCATCGTCCGCACGCTCGAAAGGCTGCTGCTGCAATGGCGACCGACCTTCACGGGCCAGTGAGCCCCACCGCTCCGGCCGAGACCGCCGTTCTGGTCGAGGGGCTGACCCGTTCCTTCGGCGGCCGGGCCGTCATCGACGGACTCGATCTCACCCTGCGCGCGGGGGAGTTCACCGCGCTGCTCGGGCGCAGTGGCTGCGGGAAGTCGACACTGCTCCGGGTGCTCGCCGGGCTGGACCGTGACATCGAGGGCACGGTGCTCGTGCCGAAGCGGCGTGCGGTCGCGTTCCAGGCGCCCCGGCTCATGCCGTGGAAGCGGGTCTGGCGCAATGTGCTGCTGGGACTGCCGGGAAAGCCGGAACGAGCGGTGGCCGAGCGGGCGCTGGAGGAGGTCGGGCTGGGTGAGCGGGCCGGGCGGTGGCCCCGGACGCTCTCCGGCGGTGAGGCACAGCGCGCCTCGCTGGCCCGTGCGCTGGTACGTGAGCCGGATCTGCTGCTGCTCGACGAACCGTTCGGCGCGCTGGACGCGTTGACCCGCATCAGGGCACACCGGCTGGTGGCCGAGCTCTGGCAGCGGCGCGGCTGTGCCGTACTGCTGGTCACCCATGATGTGGACGAGGCGCTGTTGCTGGCCGACCGCGCGCTGGTGATGCGGGACGGAGCGATCGCGTACGAGACGCCCGTCGCCCTGGACCGGCCGCGCAGCGCGAGCAGTCCCGGTTTCGCCGCACTGCGCTCCCGGCTGCTGGCGGAACTGGGTGTCGAGGGCGATGCCGTCGAGAACGTCGAAGCCGCCTGAGGCAGAACCCCCTTGCCTCCCCTCTGCCCCGGCTGCCGCCTTCCCCGTACGCACGACGAAAGAGAAGCCCGTGAGAATCCGCGCCCTGCCCGCCCTCCTTCTGCCCTTCACCCTGCTGGTGTCCGCCTGCGGCACCACCACCTCCGCCTCCACCACCGAGAACACCGACGGGAAGGGCAGCGTCACCCTCAACATCGGTGATCAGAAGGGGGGTTACGAAGCGATTCTGCGGGCCTCCGGTGAACTCGACGACCTCGATTACCGGATCAAGTGGTCGACCTTCACCTCGGGCCCACCCCTGTTGGAGGCGATCAACGCCAAGGCCGTGGACATCGGGGGCGTCGGCAACACGCCGCCGGTGTTCGCGGCGGGTTCCGATTCCAGGATCGTCGTGGTGGGCGCCGGTCACGGCTCGTCCGAAGGCGAGGCCATCGTCGTTCCCGAGGACTCGCCGCTGAAGTCCCCGAAGCAGCTCAGGGGCAGGTCGGTCGCGGTGGCGCAGGGCAGCTCGGCCCACTACCAGCTGATCGCCTCGCTGAAGAAGGCGGGGCTCGGCATCGGGGACGTGAAGCTGAAGTACCTTCAGCCGGCCGATGCGCTCGCCGCGTTCAGCCGGGGCAAGGTCGATGCCTGGGCGATCTGGGATCCGTACACCTCTCAGGTACTGCGCAGCACGAAGTCCCGGGTGCTGACCACCGGGCAGGGCGTGGTGAACGGTCTCAGCTTCCAGGTGGCCTCGCCGGACGCACTGGAGGACGGCGGGAAGTCCAGGGCGATCGGGGATCTGCTGGTGCGTCTGCAACGCGCGCAGTCCTGGGTGTTCAAGCACCCCGGTGCCTGGGCGAAGGTCTGGGCGAAAGAGACCGGGCTGCCCTACGAGGTGGCCCTGGACGCGGTCGAGCGGAGTTCCGGGACCCGTGTGTCCGTTGCCGTCGACCCCGCCGCGATCGCCTCCGAGCAGGCCATCGCCGACACCTTCGCCGATCTGAAGCTCATCCCGCGGCGCTTCTCCTTCGAGGACTACGTCGACACCCGGTTCAACCGCGATCTGCCCCCGTCCTCCACCGCTCCCCGCTCGTACGGAAAGGCCTCGTCATGAATGTTCATCTGCACTGGTTCCTGCCCACCGGCGGCGACGGGCGCACGCTCGTCGACCGGCACGCGTACACCGACGGCGGGATCAAGCGGAACCGGATCACACCGGTGAGCGGCGTGCGCGCCCCCGACATCGAGTATCTGGCGCAGATCGCCAAGGCCGCCGAGCAGTTGGGCTTCGAGGCCGTGCTGACGCCCACCGGAACCTGGTGCGAGGACGCCTGGCTGACGACGGTGGCCCTGGCCCAGCACACCGAACGGCTGAAGTTCCTGGTGGCGTTCCGGCCGGGCATGATCTCACCGGTGCTCGCCGCGCAGATGGCCGCGACCTATCAGCGGATCACCCGGGGACGGCTGCTGCTCAATGTCGTCACGGGCGGCGACTCGACCGAGCAGCGGCGGTTCGGTGACCATCTGGACCACGACCGGCGCTACGCACGGACCGCGGAGTTCCTTTCGGTGGTGCGGGGCGCGTGGAGCGGGCGGCCCTTCGACTTCGACGGCGAGCACTACCAGGTGGAGGGCGGGCTGACGGCGCTGCCGCCGGACCCGCTGCCGGACATCTTCTTCGGCGGGTCGTCGTCGGCGGCCGGTCCGGTGGCCGCCGCACATGCCGATGTCTATCTGACCTGGGGCGAGCCGCCGGGCGCGGTGAAGGAGAAGATCGACTGGATCCGGGGTCTCGCCGAGGAACAGGGGCGTACGGTCCGCTTCGGTATCCGGCTGCACACGATCTCCCGCGACTCCTCGCGCGAGGCCTGGGCGACGGCCGACCGACTGCTGGGCGATCTCGATGCCGGGACGATCGCCGCCGCCCAGCAGGCACTGGGGCGGAGCGAGTCGGTCGGGCAGCAGCGGATGCTGGCGCTGCACGGCGGCTCGCGCGACAAGCTGGAGATCTCACCGAACCTGTGGGCGGGCGTCGGGCTGGTGCGGGGTGGCGCGGGGACCGCGCTGGTCGGCAGTCATGCGGAGGTCGCCGACCGGATCGAGGAGTACCACGCGCTGGGGGTGGAGCACTTCGTGCTGTCCGGCTACCCGCATCTGGAGGAGGCGTACTGGTTCGGTGAGGGCGTCACGCCCGAGCTGGCGGCACGCGGCCTGCTGTCGACCGTTCCCGCGTCGCCGCTGCTGGGGGTGGCTGCCGCGAACGGCCGGGCGGCTTCAGCGCCGGGCGGGGCACCGCTGCTGGTCGCCGGGGGACGCTGACCGGGAACCGGTGCGGACGGGCCGGCCCGTCCGCACCGGTTCCCGGGAAAAGCCCCGGTCTGCCGTTCGGGGAAGATCCTCGGCCCCATCACAGTTGGTAGAAACGTGAACAACTTTGGGGTGGTCGCAGCACGCAACATCGATGTCGTCGTGATCGGCGCCGGACAGGCCGGACTGTCCGGCGCCTACCATCTGCGCCGCACCGGCCTGGCGCCCGATCGCGACTTCGTCGTGCTGGACCACGCCCCGCACCCCGGCGGCGCCTGGCAGTTCCGCTGGCCCTCGCTGACGTACGGCAAGGTCCACGGCATGCACGCCCTGCCCGGCATGGAGCTCACCGGAGCGGACGACGACCGCCCCTCCTCCGAGGTGATCGGTGAGTACTTCGCCGCGTACGAGCGCGCCTTCGAGCTGCGGGTCCACCGCCCCGTCGAGGTGAGCACGGTACGTGAGGGCGTCGACGGGCGGCTGCTCGTCGAGACCTCCGAGGGTACGTACGCCACCCGCGCCCTGATCAATGCCACCGGCACCTGGGACCGGCCGTTCTGGCCGCGTTATCCGGTGCAGGAGAGCTTCCGGGGGCGGCAGCTGCACACCGCGACCTACCCGGGTCCGGCCGAATTCGCCGGACAGCGCGTGGTGGTGGTCGGCGGCGGTGCCTCCGGTACGCAGCATCTGATGGAGATCGCCGAGGTGGCGGCCGAGACGTACTGGGTGACGCGACGGCCGCCCGTCTTCCGGGACGGCCCCTTCGACGCGGACCGGGGACGGGCGGCGGTGGCGCTGGTGGAGGAGCGGGTGCGGCGCGGGCTGCCCCCGCGGAGTGTGGTGAGCGTGACCGGGCTGCCGCTCACGGACGCGGTGCGGCGCGCCCGCGAGACGGGGGTGCTGGACCGGCTGCCGATGTTCGACCGGATCACGGCCGGCGGGGTCGCCTGGAACGACGGCCGGACGGTCGAGGCGGACGTCATCCTCTGGGCCACCGGATTCCGGGCCGCCATCGATCACCTCGCGCCCCTGAAGCTGCGCGAGCCGGGCGGCGGCATCCGGGTCGAGGGCACTCGGGCGGTACGGGACGCGCGCATCCATCTCGTCGGCTACGGGCCGTCCGCCAGCACGATCGGCGCCAACCGGGCGGGACGGGCGGCGGTGCGTGCGATCGGCCGGCTGCTGCACGGGCAGGACGCGGTGGCAGAGGCCGGTGCTGCGCTCGCGCCGGCCGTGGTGTGACGGTGCGGGTGCTCAGCCGCTGGACGCGCCGCGGTGGTTGCGGTTGAACTCCGCCACGTTCTTCTGGTGCTCCGTGTAACTGCTGGTGAAGCGGGTGTCCCCCGGCTTGACCGTGACGAAGTACAGCCACGATCCGGGAGTGGGATCGATGGCCGCCGACATCGCCTGCTCCCCCGGGTTCCCGATGGGGGTGGGCGGCAGCCCCTTGCGCTCATAGCTGTTGTACGGGCTGTCGATCTTCGTGTCGCCCTCGGTGGTGTGCAAGGTGCTGCGGTTCAGCGCGTAGTTGAGCGTGGAGTCCATCTGGAGCGGCATGCCCCGGTCCAGCCGGTTGTGGACGACTCTGGCGACCTTGCCCATGTCGGCCACACTGTCCGCCTCGGCCTGCACGATGCTCGCGATGGTCACCGTCTGGTACACCGAGACGCCGTTGCGCCGCGCGCCCTCGGTGATGTGGTCCGCGCCGAATCGCTGGACCGCCGTGTCGGCCATGTACCTGAGCAGGCTCTGCGGGGTCGTGCCGGAAGTGACCGGGTACGTCGCCGGGAAGAGGTAGCCCTCGGGGTTGCCCTTCGCCGCGGCCGGGAGCGGCAGGTCCGCCGTGCCGGCGGCCTTCTCGGTGGTCCCGGGCTCCACCGCGAGAATCCTGTCCACCGCCGCGTACACCTGGGAGGCCCGCCACCCCTCGGGAATCACGAGCGAGCGGGCCCGCTCGACCTGCGGCCCCCTGGTCAGCAGCGGCACAAGCACCGCCGCCACGACCACGACGAGCAGGATGCCGATGAACAGCGCCAGACGGCCGCGCCGGGTCGGGCGGCGCCTGTGACGGGGCGGGGTGTCCGGGGACTCGTTCA
Source organism: Streptomyces sp. NPDC048295 (assembly GCF_040652135.1). Classification (NCBI taxonomy): domain Bacteria; kingdom Bacillati; phylum Actinomycetota; class Actinomycetes; order Kitasatosporales; family Streptomycetaceae; genus Streptomyces; species Streptomyces sp. NPDC048295. Next base: position 109,885 of record NZ_JBEZLL010000026.1, on the reverse strand, counting down.
CCATGCGGGCACGCTATCTGCCCGTCCGGAACCGTGGCCCGGGCGACACGGACCAGGCATTCCCGGAATGGAACACACGAACAAGGGATCGGATGTTCGCTGGAACGCGTGATCGTTCCGCCATTCGTTGCTCAGCTCCCCTGCGACGCAGGATGATTACAGGGCGCAAGCGACGGGCTGCAGACCGCGACTGTGCTGTCCCACATATGCATCACGCACAAGGAGAAACACCGAATGAACGTCATCACCAACCTGCTCGCCGGCATCGTCCACTTCGTGGGTTGGCTCATCTGACCATTGCTCCGCCCGGCGCCGTCGTTCCCCGTCCCACGGGAGCGGCGGCGTCGCCGCGTGTGCGGCCCGGCCGTCCGACCGCTCTCGTCGATCAGCCAGTCGCGGGGGCCAGTTGGGTGTCCCGGCGGACCAGCGCGGCATAGCGGCCGTCCTGTTGGAGCAGTTCCTCGTGGCTGCCGCGCTCGGCGGTCCGGCCGCCGTCCAGGACGACGATCTGCTCGGCGTCGCGGACCGTGGAGAGCCGGTGCGCGATGGTGATGGTCGTACGCCCTTCGGACAGCGCGTCGATCGCTTCCTGCACGGCGAATTCCGTACGGGTGTCGAGGGCGCTCGTCGCCTCGTCGAGTACCAGGACGGGCGGGTCGCGCAGAATCGTGCGGGCGATCGCGAGGCGCTGCTTCTCGCCGCCGGAGAAGCGGTAGCCGCGCTCGCCGACGAGGGTGTCGTAGCCGTCGGGCAGTGACGCGATGTGGTCGTGGATCTGTGCCGCGCGGGCGGCCGCCTCGATCTCGGCGTCGGTAGCGTCCGGCTTGGCGAAGCGCAGATTGTCGGCGACCGAGGCGTGGAAGAGGTAGGTCTCCTGGGAGACCACTCCCACGGCTCTCGCCAGGGTGTCGAAATCCAGATCGCGTACGTCGACTCCGTCGAGCGTGACCCGGCCACCGGTGACGTCGTAGAGCCGGGGGACCAGATAGCTGAGCGTGGACTTGCCCGATCCGGTCGGTCCGACGACCGCCAGGCTGCCGCCGGCCGGGACGGTCACATCGATGCCGCTGAGGGTCGGACCGCTCTTCTCGTCGTAGCTGAAGTCGACGTCCTCGAAGCGGATCTCACCGCGGATCGTCTCCAGCCGGACCGGGTTCTCGGGCTCGGTGATGTCCACGTCGAGGTCGAGGTACTCGAAGATCCGCTGGAAGAGCGCCAGGGACGTCTGCATGTCCACCCCGGTGGAGAGCAGACTCACGGCGGGCCGGAAGAGGCCCTGCTGGAGCGAGACGAAGGCGACGAGGGTGCCGATGGAGACGGCGGGGCCGCCGGACTGCAGGGCGAGGCCGGCCGCCCAGTAGATGACCGCGGGCATGGCGGCCATGACGATGCCGATCGTGGACATCCGCCACCGCCCGGCCATGCTGGAGCGCACTTCGAGATCGACGAGCTTCTCGGACTCCTCGGCGAAACCCTTGGTGAGGGAGTCGGCTCGGCCCATCGTCCGGCCGAGCAGGATGCCGCTGACGGAGAGCGACTCGGTGACCGTGGCCGCCATGGCGGCCATCTGCTTCTGGCGCCGCGTGGTGATCTTCTTGCGCTCGCGGCCGACCCGGCGGCTGATCCAGACGAAGACCGGCAGCAGCAGGAGCGAGACCAGGGTGAGCCGCCAGTCGAGCGCCAGCATGGCGACGACCGTGGCGACGACCGCGGTGAGATTGGAGACCAGCGACGTCGCGGTGGAGGTGACCGTCGCCTGCATGCCGCCGATGTCGTTGGCGATGCGGGACTGGACCTCGCCGGTGCGGGTCCGGGTGAAGAAGGCGAGCGGCATCCGCTGCAGCTGGGCGTAGACGGCGGTGCGCAGGTCGTGCATGACCCGCTGGCCGACCGTGGTGGAGATCAGGGTCTGCAGGACACCGAAGACGCTGTTCAGCACGGCGGTGAGGATCATGCCGAGGGCGAGCAGCGACAGCAGCCCCGTACGCCCCTGGGGGATGGCGGTGTCCAGGATCTCGCGCAGCAGGAAGGGCGAGGCGACCGAGACCAGCGACGAGGCGCCGACCAGCACTCCGACCAGCACGAGCCGGCCCCGGTAGGGGCGGAAGAGGCGCAGGATGCGGCGCACCTCGGCGGGCGGACGGCTCGCGTCCTTCGGCGGGGGTGTCCAGTTGATTGCGTCGGGTTTCATGGGCTCCTTCGTCGGGCGTGCGGTGGCTGCGAATCGAGCGGGGTCGGACAGGACTCCGAGCGGGCGCTCGCAGCAAGCGGACTTTTGAGAGCCTAGCCCATTGTTACCTATACTCACAATGAACGGGGTCCTGATATTGTTCCCTCCATGGACTCCTCCGACGCCGACGGCGTGCTCGCCGAACAGCTGCTGCGGGTGACCCGCAGGCTCCAGCGGATCCAGAGCCGCCAGCTGGAGCCGATGGGTATCACTCCCGCACAGTTCCGGCTGCTCCGCACCGTCGCGCATTACGACGGCCCGCCCCGGATGGCCGATCTCGCGCAGCGCCTGGATGTCGTCCCGCGCGCCGTGACCACCCTGGTCGACGGCCTGGAGGCGAGCGGACGGGTGCGTCGCGCCCCCGATCCGGACAGCCGCCGGGTGGTCCGCATCGAGATCACCGAGGAGGGCCTCGCCACCCTCCGGTCGCTGCGCGACGCGCGCCGCGCCGCCGCGGAGGAGATCCTGGCCCCACTGACCGCCGATCAGCGCGAGGTGCTCGGCGGACTGCTGTCCGCTCTGGTCGACGGAATGCCGGAGCGCCGCTGTTAGAACACCGCACGGACATGCCTGCGCCCACCGGGTGAAGCGCGTCCGCCGCCGTGGTACCGAACCGAACCGCCGAGGAGACCTCGACATGCCACTGCTGGAGCCGAAGCCGGAAGCACTCCGCCCCGAAGCGGTGCGGACGCCGTCCGTGGACCGGGTCCCCGACCGGCAGGCTCCGGGCACGCCCGAACCGCTGCGCGGCGACCTGATCGCCCTGCTCGGTCCGGGGAAGGTGCTCTGGAAGGTCTCCGACCTGGTGAAGTACGCCTCCGACGCCAGCCCCTACCGCTTCGTCCCCCAGGTCGTCGTGGTCCCGGAGGACATCGACGACATCTCGGCGGTCCTGTCGTACGCGCACGGCAGGGGCCGTGAGGTCGTCTTCCGGGCGGCCGGCACCAGCCTGAACGGCCAGGCCCAGGGCGAGGACATCCTGGTCGACGTCCGCCACCACTGGTCGGGCATCGAAGTGCTGGACAACGGCGCACAGGCCCGCATCCGGCCGGGCACGACGGTCGTGCGGGCCAATGCCGCCCTCGCCCGCCACGGCCGGCTGCTGGGCCCCGACCCGGCCAGTGCCATCGCCTGCACGATCGGCGGAGTCGTCGCCAACAACGCTTCGGGGATGACGGCGGGCACCACGCGCAATTCCTACCGCACGGTCTCCTCCCTCACCTTCGTGCTGCCGAGCGGCACCGTCGTCGACACAGCCGATCCGGCCGCGGACGCGGACCTCGCCCGCGCCGAGCCGCGGCTGTGCGAGGGGCTGCTGGCCCTGAAGGCGGAGATCGAGGCGGATGCCGCGCTCACCGCCCGGATCCGCGCCAAGTACGAGATCAAGAACACCAACGGCTACCGCCTCGACGCCTTCCTGGACGGCACGACACCGGTCCAGATCCTGCGCGGCCTGATGGTCGGCTCCGAGGGCACCTTCGGCTTCATCTCCGAGGTCGTCTTCGACACACTGCCGCTGGACCGCCGGATCTCCACGGCCCTGCTGTTCTTCCCGTCCCTGACCGCGGCGGCGGCCGCCGTTCCCCGGTTCAACGAGGCGGGTGCGATCGCCGTCGAGCTGATGGACGGCAATACGCTGCGCGCCTCGGTGAGTGTCCGGGGCGTTCCGGCGGACTGGGCCCAGCTGCCCAAGGAGACCGCGGCGCTTCTGGTGGAGTTCCGGGCCCCGGACGAGCACGGCCAGGAGGCGTACGAGCGGGCGGCGGCAGCCGTCGTCGACGGGCTCGACCTGGTCGCGCCCGTCCCCTCGGTGACCAATGGGTTCACCCGCGACGCCAAGGTCATCTCCGGCTACTGGAAGGCCCGCAAGGCATTCGTCACCGCGGTCGGCGGCTCCCGCCCCTCGGGTACGACGCTGATCACGGAGGACTTCGCGGTGCCGCCCTCCCGGCTGGCCGAGGCCTGCGAGGCCCTGCTCTCGCTCCAGGCGGACCACGGTTTCGAAGCCGCCGTGGCGGGCCACGCGGCACACGGCAACCTCCACTTCCTGCTCGCCTTCGACGCGGCGAAGCCGTCCGACGTCGACCGCTATGCCGCGTTCATGGACGACTTCTGCCGGCTGACGGTGGAGCGTTTCGACGGCTCCCTGAAGGCCGAGCACGCCACCGGCCGCAATATCGCCCCCTTCCTGGAGCTGGAATGGGGCCCCACCGCGACCGAGCTGATGTGGCGCACCAAGCAGATCATCGACCCCGACGGCGTCCTGGCCCCCCGGATCGTCCTCGACCGCGACCCGAAGGCCCATCTGCGCGGGCTGAAGACCATTCCCGAGGTCGAGGAGATCGCCGACCCCTGCATCGAGTGCGGTTTCTGCGAGCCCACCTGTCCCAGCCACGACCTGACCACGTCCCCGCGCCAGCGGATCGTGCTGCGCCGGGAGATGATGCGGCAGCCCGGCGGCTCCCCGGTGGAGACGCAGCTGCTCGACGCCTACGGCTATGACGCCGTCGACACCTGTGCGGGCGACTCGACGTGCAAGCTCGCCTGCCCGGTGGGCATCGACACCGGCGCGATGATGAAGGACTTCCGTCACCGGCGGCACTCGCCGCGCGAGGAGCGGATCGCGGCGCTCACGGCGAAGAACTTCAAGGCGGTGGAGGCGGCGGCGCGGCTCGCGGTGGCCGCGGCCGACCGGCTCGGCGAGCGGCTCGGCGACGGACCGCTGGAGACCATCACCGCTCTCGCCCGCAAGGCCGTGCGCCCCGATCTGGTGCCCGAGTGGCTGCCGGAGATTCCCGGCGCCGCCGCACGGAAGCTGCCCCGCACCTCCCGTGCCGGGGCGAGCGCCGTCTACTACCCGGCGTGTGTGAACCGCATCTTCGGCGGCCCCGAGGGCCATCGCGGTCCGTCGCTGCCGCAGGCCGTCGTCGCCGTCTCCGCCCGCGCCGGAAAGCCGGTATGGATCCCGGACGACGTGGCGGGGACCTGCTGCGCGACGATCTGGCACTCCAAGGGGTACGACGAGGGCAACGCGGTGATGGCCAACCGCATCGTGGAGGCGGCCTGGGGCTGGACGGCCGGCGGAAAGCTCCCGCTGGTCGTCGACGCCTCGTCGTGCACCCTGGGCATCGCCCATGAGGTGGTGCCGTATCTCACCGACGACAACCGGGAGTTGCACCGGGAGCTGACCATCGTCGACTCCCTGGTCTGGGCGGCCGACGAGCTGCTTCCGAAGCTGACGGTCCTCCGGAAGACCGGTTCGGCGGTCCTGCATCCGACGTGCTCCATGCAGCATCTGGACGATGTGCAGCAGTTGCGTACGGTTGCGGAGGCCTGCGCCGAGGAGGTCGTGATCCCCGACGACGCCGGCTGCTGCGCCTTCGCGGGCGACCGGGGCATGCTGCACAAGGAGTTGACGGCCTCGGCGACGGCGAAGGAGGCCGCCGAGGTCAACGGGCGTGAGTACGACGCCTATCTCTCGGCCAACCGGATGTGCGAGATCGGCATGGACCGGGCCACGGGCCACTCGTACTACTCGGTGCTGATGGAACTGGAGCGGGCCACCCGCCCAGGGGCTGTGGTGCGCTGATCACGGGGCCGGCCGGCCCCCGCAGCCGCCCCGTATCGCCGGGCGGGCTCGACACCTTCGAGCCCGCCCGGCGTTTTCGCGCAGGCACGAAAGTCCATGGTTTCGGAACGGGAGTCCAATCGCTCCCCTTGCGCAACAACAGCCCCAACTACGAAGGTCCTTAACGAGATTCATTCACCAGCCGCGCACGTCAGACCCCCTTCACGGAGGATCGATGAACGACGCAGCACAGCAGAACGACGGTACGCAGGGCGGCGGCGAGGGCTCCATGAGCCGCCGCTCGGTCCTGTGGACGACCGCCTCGGTGGCTGGCGCCGGGCTCGGGCTCGGCGCCCTCGGCAGCTCCACCGCGGCAGCCGCCACCGACCGGGTCCAGGAGACCGCCGCGGACCCGGCGGAGGCTCCGAAGCGCCAGGGCCGGACCATGGTGGGGGTCCCCTTCGACCGGCGCTCCACCGTCCGGGTCGGCATCGTCGGCCTCGGCAACCGCGGCGGCAGCATGATCGATCTCTTCCTCGCCGTCAGCGGCGTACAGGTCGTCGCCGTCTGCGACCCGGTCAAGGCGAAGGCCCAACGGGCCGCCGCGAAGGTGACCGCCGCGGGTCAGCCGGCACCCGCCGTCTACACCAACGGTGAGGACGACTACGAGAACCTCTGCAAGCGCGGAGACATCGACTTCGTCTATGTGGCGACTCCGTGGGACTTCCACTTCCAGATGGCGAAGACCGCCATGCTGAACGGCAAGCATGTCGGTGTGGAGTGTCCGATCGCTCTCCAGCTCGACCAGCTCTGGGAACTGGTCGATCTGTCCGAGCGCACCAGACGCCACTGCATGCAGCTGGAGAACTGCTGCTACGGACAGAACGAGATGCGGGTGCTGCGCATGGCGCACGCCGGTCTCTTCGGTGACCTGCTGCACGGCGCGGGCGCGTACAACCACGATCTGCGTGGCCTGATGTTCGACCCGGACTACTACGAAGGCCCCTGGCGCAGGCTCTGGCACACCAGGCTGCGGGGCGATCTCTACCCCAACCACGGGTTCGGCCCGGTCGCCAACTACATGGACATCAATCGCGGCGACCGTGCGGTGAGCATCACCAGCGTCGGTTCCCCGTCCCTCGGGCTCGCCGAGTACCGCGAGAAGAACATGCCGGCCGGTGACCCGAGCTGGAAGGAGACATATGTCGAGTCCGACCGGACGATCAGTCTCGTCCAGACCGCCAAGGGACGGGTCATCCGGCTGGAGCACGATGTGTCCACCCCGCATCCGTACTCGCGGATCAACAGCCTCGGCGGCACGAAGGGCGTCTTCGAGGACTACCCCGCACGTATCTACATCGAGCCCGACCACACCGACGACAGCTGGGGCGACTTCTCCAAGTACCAGGAGTGGGACCACTGGCTGTGGAAGGAACACGCCAATCCGCCGGGGGGCCACGGCGGCATGGACTACATGCTGGTGTTCCGGCTGATGCAGTGCATGCGGCTCGGCCTCGTCCCCGACTTCGATGTGTACGACGCGGCGACCTGGACGTCTCCCGTGCCGCTCAGCCACCTGTCCATCCGGGCGAAGGGCGCGCCGCAACAGATCCCGGACTTCACCCGGGGCGAGTGGAAGAAGGCCCGCTCCGGCATGGACTCGGAGAACCCCGAGAAGGCCTGAGCGGCCGGCCGGGCCGGGCGCGGGCCCTGCGGGACCCGTGCCCGGCCCGCTGGTGCGCCGTCGCGGCCGTGGCGCGATACGGCCGTTCCCGGAGAAAACCAATTGCTAGAACCGACGTCCTGGGGCGAACCTGGCACGGTTTGGATCATTCGCCTTGATCCATGCACCGAACGACCAGTCACACCGAACCATGGGACGTCATGCAGATTCGCGATCTTCCCTACCCGGATCCCGGCGATCCCGATGTCCGGTCAGGGCCACGTTTCCTGCTCTGGCTCGGCCGCAATCAGCTCAGGGGCCAGCTCAGATCCATGGCCTGGGGGCTGCTGCACCAGTGCTCCATCGCCGGGCTGCCGCCCGCCGTCGGTCTGGCCGTCCAGGCGGTCGTCGACCGCTCCGCCGGCCGGCTCGCCTGGTCGGGCGGGCTGATCGCGGTGCTGGGCGTGCTGATCGCGCTCGGCGACACCATGCTTCACCGGACGGCCATCACCAACTGGATCACCGCTGCCGCCCGGGTCCAGCAGCTGCTGGCCCGTAAGACCGCGGAGCTCGGCTCGGCGCTGACCCGTCGGGTCGCGGCGGGCGAAGTGGTCGCGGTTTCCACCGGTGACGTCGAAAAAATCGGATGGTTCGTCGAGGCGCTCTCGCGCTTCGCCGCGGCTGCCGCCGCCCTGGTTCTGATCTGTGCGGGGCTCCTCCTCTACCTGCCGTCGCTGGGCATCCTCGTGACGGTCGCCGTGCCGTTGCTGGCCCTCGCCGTGCTGCCGCTGCTCCCCCGGGCCACCCGGCGCGCGGACCTCCAGCGCGAGAAGGCGGGCAAGGCCACGGAACTCGCCTCGGACACCGTGGCCGGGCTGCGGGTACTGCGCGGGATCGGCGGCGAGGAGCTGTTCCTCGGCCGCTATCGGCGCGCCTCCCAGGAGGTCCGCGAGGCGGCGGTGCACAGCGCGCGGATGTGGTCGCTGATCTCGGCGATCCAGGTGCTGCTGCCGGGCTTGCTGCTCATCTCGCTGGTCGTGTACGGGGCAACGCTGGCACGGGACGGCCGGATCGGCGTCGGCCAGTTGGTCACGGTGTACAGCGCGGCGACGCTGCTGCTGTTCCCGCTGCGCCACTTCGAGGAGATCGCGATGGCGTACTCCTTCTCCCGGCCGTCCGCCCAGCGCGCGGTCCGGGTGCTGTCGTTGCACCGCACGGCCAGGCCGTCGACCCTCGATGCCTCGCCGACCGGCGATCTGTACGACCCGGTCACCGGTCTGATGGCTCCGGCCGGCCTGTTCACCGCGGTGGTCTGCGGCGATCCGGACGAGGCGGGCCGGCTGGCCGAGCGCCTCGGCGGGCACGCACAGGCGGGCGCCGGCCCGGACGAGGACGCCGCGGAGCGCGAGGTCCCGTCCGTGCTGCTCGGCGGCGTACCGCTGGACGAGCTCCCGCTGGACTCCGCCCGGGCCGCCGTGCTGGTCCAGGACAAGGACCCGGTTCTGCTCTCCGGCACGCTGGGCGAGCTGCTGGATGTTCCGTCGTCCGGCCGGGTCACCGCCGAGGAGGCGCTGACGGCCGCGGGGTGCGGCGATGTGCTGGACTCCCTGGCGCAGGCCTCGCCCGCCACGGACGGCGACCCGATGACCAGCCGGATCACCGAGCGCGGCCGCTCGCTCTCGGGCGGCCAGCGCCAGCGGCTGGCGCTGGCCCGCTCCCTGGTGACCGACCCGGAGGCACTGGTGCTCGACGAGCCGACCTCCGCCGTCGACTCGCACACGGAGGCCGGGGTCGCCGCCGGAATCAAGGCACTGCGCCGGGGGCGTACCACCGTGGCGTTCGCCTCCTCACCGCTGCTGCTCGACCTGGCGGACCGGGTGGTGCTGGTGCACGGGGGCACCGTCGTCGCGGTCGGGAACCACCGCGAGCTGCTGCGCACGGAACCGCGCTACCGGGCCGTCGTGACACGTGAGACGGACGAGGAGATCGCGGCCCTGGCCTCCCGGGGCACGACCGCAACGATCGAGGAAGTCGAGGAACGGGCATGATCGGCGTCGCACAACCGGCGTACGACCCGGCCGCGCCGGAGTCGGCGACGACCCTGCCGGTCGGCACCCCCACCACCGTACGGAGCTATGTACGGGAACTGCTGCGGCGCCATCGCGCACGGTTCACCGTGCTCGTCGTGTTCAACGCCGTCGCGGTGATCGCGTCGATCACCGGCCCGTATCTGCTCGGCGGGCTGGTCGAGGACCTCTCCGACGGTGTGCGGGACCTCCATCTGGAGCGCACCGCCGGGGTGTTCGCGCTCGCGCTGGTCGTGCAGACCGTGTTCACCCGGCTGATGCGCCTGCGCAGCGCGATGCTCGGCGAGGAGATGCTGGCCGATCTGCGCGAGGACTTCCTCGTGCGGTCGGTCGGGCTGCCGCCGGGGGTGCTGGAGCGGGCCGGTACCGGAGATCTGCTCTCCAGGATCACCACGGACATCGACCGGCTGGCCAACGCGATGCGCGAGGCCGTGCCGCAGCTGGCGATCGGCGTGGTGTGGGCGGGGCTGCTGCTAGCCGCCCTCACCGTGACGGCTCCGCCGCTGGCGCTCTCGGTACTGATCGCGCTGCCGGTGCTGATCATCGGCTGCCGCTGGTACTTCAGGCGGGCGCCGTCCGCGTACCGTTCGGAGGCCGCGGGATACGCCGCGGTCGCCGCGATGCTCGCGGAGACCGTGGACGCCGGACGGACCGTGGAGGCGCACCGCCTCGGTGCGCGCCGGGTGGCCCTGTCGGACCGGCGCATCGCGCAGTGGACCGCCTGGGAGCGCTACACGCTATTTCTGCGCTCCGTGCTCTTCCCGGTCATCAACGCCACCTATGTGACGATTCTGGGCGCGGTGCTGATGCTCGGCGGCTGGTTCGTCATCGAGGGCTGGCTGACCGTGGGACAGCTGACGACGGGCGCGCTGCTGGCGCAGATGATGGTCGACCCGATCGGTCTGATCCTGCGCTGGTACGACGAGCTGCAGGTGGCCCAGGTGTCGCTGGCCCGGCTGGTCGGCGTGCGGGACATCGAACCGGACGCGGGCGACGCGAAGGTCGTCCCGGACGGCCGGGACGTACGGGCCGACGAGGTGCGCTTCGGGTACCGCGCCGGCCTCGACGTACTGCACCGGGTGTCGCTGGATGTCGCACCTGGTACGCGCCTCGCGCTGGTCGGCCCGTCCGGCGCCGGCAAGTCCACGCTGGGGCGGCTGCTGGCCGGGATCTACGCCCCGCGCACGGGCGAAGTGACTCTGGGCGGCGCCGAGTTGTCACGGATGAGGGCGGAGGACGTACGTACGCATGTGGCGCTGGTCAACCAGGAGCACCATGTGTTCGTCGGCTCGCTGCGGGACAACCTCCTGCTGGCCCGTGCGGGCGCCGAGGACGCCGAGCTGTGGGCGTCGCTGGCGGCCGTCGACGCGGACGGCTGGGCGAAGAACCTGGAGGAGGCGCTGGACACCGAGGTCGGCTCCGGCGGTCTGGCGCTGACCCCGGCCCAGGCCCAGCAGATCGCCCTGGCCCGGCTGGTCCTGGCCGATCCGCACACCCTGGTGCTGGACGAGGCGACCTCACTGCTGGACCCGCGGGCCGCCAGACATCTGGAGCGCTCCCTGGCCCGGGTGCTGGACGGCCGTACGGTCGTGGCGATCGCGCACCGGCTGCACACCGCGCACGACGCGGATGTGATCGCGGTGGTGGAGGGCGGCCGGATCAGCGAACTGGGCGGTCATGACGAGCTGGTGGCGGCGGACGGCGCGTATGCGGCGCTCTGGCGGTCCTGGCACGGCTGAGCGCACCGCCCCGGAGCCGCCCGGGCGGCTCCGGGGAAGGCCGGGCAAGGGCCGGCGAACCGATGCAGGGTTCGTTCTCCTCCGCGGCGAGCAGCGTGCCATCGGCGGAGTCATGGTCGCCGACGACGGCGAGAGCCGCATCGGTGACGCGGAGTTCTGCCGACGCCTCGACAGAACTCCGCGTTCGCGGTCCGGTTCGACACCCTGAGCGACGACATCGGCGACGCGAACCGCACCGGCCGAGCGGCCAGCCGATCTCAGGAATTCGCTCCTGGAACTGATCCAGTTCCTCGATCCTGACGGCGTCCGCTTCCCTGCGGACCAACGGCACCGGCTACCTGGTCACCGGGCGAGTCCCGACCGCGCCGGTGGCGCGGACCGCCGATGCCGTGGCGGCGGAGCCGCCCGCGCCGTCAGATGAAGTTCAGCGCGGCCGCCCCGCCCACTCCCCCGAGCACCATGAACACCGGCATCAGCACCTTCAGCTCCACCCAGCTCCCGGCCCGGAACCGCATGGCCTTCGGGGGGCCGACCGGGTACCAGCGCTTGCGTCCGATCGGGATGGGCCACAGGATCGGGCAGCCGGAGACGGTCAGCGCGTCACCGATGTCGTGGACGAGGGCGCCGAGCACGATCGGCAGCCCGAGCCAGAGGTACTCCTGGCCGGGGGCGGTGAACAGCCAGTCCGAGCCGTTGCCCGGCTTGTCCAGGACGCCGGCCAGTATCCAGGCGCTGGTCGCGCCGAGCAGCCAGACCAGGACGTCGCTGGACATCCGGGCGGCCCGCCACAGGAGCCCTTCGACGGCGAGCACCAGATGGACGAAGAGGATCGCCAGGACCGCCCACCGGCCACCGGTGATCGCCGCGGCGGAGGCCCCGGCACCGATCAGGACCGCCCAGAGCCAGGTGTGGGTCAGAGTCCGGTGGCCGCCGTTGCGGGTCGAGTCGCCACGCATCCTGGTCGCCTTGTAGACGGCGTGCGAGAGCTTGTCGACTATCTCGCAGAGCCCCCGGGACACCGGCCCGAAGGCGCGCGAGATGGTCGCGGACTTGTGGTCGAGGTCCGGGGCCAGCGCGGCTCCGGCGGTGATCAGCGCGCCGACGACCAGGACGGGCCAGGGCATCGCGTGGCCGGCGGCCGCCGCCGCCGCGCCCACCCCCAGCCAGGCCGCCGCCCCTGACAGAGAGTGTGCCGGTCCCATCATGGTTCTTCCCGCCCCCAGAGTCGTATCGCTGCCATTGCCGTTACGGCACGGCCGAGTTGAGTGGGAAGCGTATCGCCCATGATCTTCATACGGTCGTCCGGTTCCCTCATCCGGGCGGAAGGCAGGCAAGATGGGGGCGTGACCCTTATCGATCAGCTGCCCCCGACCGACGACCCCGACGCCCTCTTCGAGGCTTTCTCGTCATGGACCGAGACGCAGGGCATCACCCTCTATCCGGCCCAGGAGGAGGCGCTGATCGAGGTGGTCTCCGGCGCGAATGTGATCCTTTCCACTCCGACCGGCTCCGGGAAGAGCCTGGTCGCGGCGGGTGCGCACTTCACCGCGCTGGCCCAGGACAAGGTCACCTTCTACACCGCGCCGATCAAGGCACTGGTCTCGGAGAAGTTCTTCGACCTGTGCAAGCTGTTCGGTACGGAGAACGTCGGCATGCTCACCGGCGACGCCTCGGTCAACGCCGACGCCCCGGTGATCTGCTGCACGGCCGAGGTGCTGGCGTCCATCGCGCTGCGTGACGGCAAGTACGCCGACATCGGCCAGGTCGTGATGGACGAGTTCCACTTCTACGCCGAGCCGGACCGTGGCTGGGCGTGGCAGATCCCGCTGCTGGAGCTGCCGCAGGCGCAGTTCATCCTGATGTCGGCCACGCTCGGTGACGTCCGGATGTTCGAGGAGGATCTGACCCGCCGCACCGGCCGTCCCACCTCCGTGGTGCGCTCCGCGACCCGGCCGGTCCCGCTCAGCTACGAGTACCGGCTGACCCCGATCACCGAGACCCTCACCGAACTCCTGGACACCAGGCAGTCGCCGGTCTACATCGTGCATTTCACCCAGGCCGCGGCCGTCGAGCGGGCGCAGTCGCTGATGAGCATCAACATGTGCACCAAGGAGGAGAAGGAGAAGATCGCCGATCTGATCGGCAACTTCCGCTTCACCACCAAGTTCGGCCAGAACCTTTCGCGTTATGTGCGGCACGGCATCGGGGTGCATCACGCGGGCATGCTGCCGAAGTACCGGCGCCTGGTGGAGAAGCTCGCCCAGGCCGGTCTGCTGAAGGTGATCTGCGGTACGGACACCCTCGGCGTAGGCGTCAACGTCCCCATCCGCACCGTGCTGTTCACCGCGCTCACCAAGTACGACGGCACCCGCGTCCGTACACTGCGCGCCCGGGAGTTCCACCAGATCGCCGGCCGTGCGGGCCGGGCCGGCTTCGACACGGCGGGCTTCGTCGTGGCGCAGGCGCCCGAGCACGTCATCGAGAACGAGAAGGCCGTCAAGAAGGCGGGCGACGATCCGAAGAAGAAGCGCAAGGTGGTCCGCAAGAAGGCCCCCGAGGGCTTCGTCGCCTGGTCGGAGACCACCTTCGACAAGCTGATCCAGTCCGACCCGGAGCCCCTGACCTCCCGGTTCCGGGTCACGCACACCATGCTGCTGTCCGTGATCGCGCGTCCCGGCAATGCCTTCGAGGCGATGCGACGTCTGCTGGAGGACAACCACGAGCCGCGCCGGGCGCAGCTGCGGCACATCCGCCGGGCCATCGCGATCTACCGCTCGCTGCTGGACGGCGGTGTCGTGGAGCAGCTCGCCGAGCCGGACGCGGAGGGCCGGATCGTCCGGCTCACCGTCGATCTCCAGCAGGACTTCGCGCTCAACCAGCCGCTGTCCACCTTCGCGCTGGCCGCGTTCGACCTGCTGGACCCGGACTCCCCTTCGTACGCGCTGGACATGGTCTCCGTCGTCGAGTCGACGCTCGACGACCCCCGGCAGATCCTCGCCGCGCAGCAGAACAAGGCGCGCGGCGAGGCGGTCGGGCAGATGAAGGCGGACGGCGTCGAGTACGAGGAGCGGATGGAGCTGCTCCAGGAGGTCACGTACCCGAAGCCGCTGAGCGAGCTGCTGTGGCACGCCTACGACGTGTACCGCAGGAGCCACCCGTGGGTGGGCGACCATCCGGTGTCGCCGAAGTCCGTGATCCGTGACATGTACGAACGCGCCATGACGTTCACGGAGTTCACCTCCAACTACGAGCTGGCCCGTACCGAGGGCATCGTGCTGCGCTATCTCGCCAGTGCGTACAAGGCTCTTGAGCACACCATCCCGGACGACCTCAAGTCCGAGGACCTGGAGGATCTGATCGCCTGGCTGGGTGAGATGGTCCGCCAGGTGGACTCCAGTCTGCTGGACGAGTGGGAGCAGCTGGCCAACCCGGAGGTGGAGACCGCCGAGCAGGCGCAGGAGCGGGCCGACGAGGTGAAGCCGGTCACGGCCAACGCCCGCGCCTTCCGGGTGCTGGTGCGCAACGCGATGTTCCGCCGGGTGGAGCTGGCCGCACTGGACCGGGTCCGTGATCTCGGTGAGCTGGACGGCGAGGCGGGCTGGGACGAGGACGCGTGGGGCGAGGCGATGGACGCCTACTGGGACGAGTACGAGGACCTGGGCACGGGTCCGGACGCCCGCGGCCCGAAGCTGCTGAAGATCGACGAGGACGCGGCGCACGGTCTGTGGCGGGTCCGCCAGACCTTCGCCGATCCGAACGGCGACCACGACTGGGGCATCAGCGCGGAGATCGATCTGGCCGCTTCCGACGAGGAGGGCCGGGCCGTGGTCCGCGTGACCTCGGTCGGTCAGCTGTGAGGGCGTACGCCGTGGGGGCGGCGCCGCTGCGAGAGTGGAGACGAACGGCATGACGAATCCCGCCGAGCGCCTGGTCGATCTGCTCGACCTGGAGCGGATCGAGGTCAACATCTTCCGTGGGCGCAGCCCGCAGGAGTCCCTGCAGCGGGTCTTCGGCGGGCAGGTCGCCGGGCAGGCGCTGGTAGCGGCCGGCCGGACCACCGACGGGGACCGGCCGGTCCACTCGCTGCACGCGTACTTCCTGCGGCCGGGACGTCCGGGTGTACCGATCGTGTACGAGGTGGAGCGCGTCCGGGACGGCCGGTCGTTCACCACCCGCCGGGTCACGGCCGTCCAGCAGGGCCGGACGATCTTCAACCTCACGGCGTCCTTCCACCGGCCGGAGGAGGCGGGTTTCGAGCACCAGCTGCCGCCGGCCCGCGAGGTCCCGGATCCCGAGGAGCTGCCGACCGTCGCCGAGGAGGTCCGTGAGCACCTGGGCGTGCTGCCGGACGCTCTGGAGCGGATGGCACGCCGGCAGCCCTTCGACATCAGGTACGTCGACCGGCTGCGCTGGACGAAGGAGGAGGTCGAGGACGCCGACCCGCGTAGCGCGGTGTGGATGCGGGCGGTCGGCCCGCTGGGCGACGACCCCCTGGTGCACACCTGCGCGCTGACGTACGCCAGTGACATGACGCTGCTCGACGCGGTCCGTATCCCGGTGGAGCCGCTGTGGGGGCCGCGTGGCTTCGACATGGCGTCGCTGGACCACGCGATGTGGTTCCACCGGCCGTTCCGGGCCGACGAGTGGTTCCTGTACGACCAGGAGTCACCGGTCGCCACCGGCGGGCGGGGACTGGCCCGTGGCCGTATCTACGACCGGGGCGGCAATCTGCTGGTGTCCGTGGTGCAGGAGGGACTGTTCCGCCGTCTCGGCGCATAGCCCGCCGCCCGGAGTCAGATGCCGGGCAGCGGGTCCTGCTCGACCTCGTGGCGGCGGGTGCGGATGTCCGGCGGCGCGGGGTGGAGTTTGGCGTCGCAGGCGGGGCCGAGGCCGGAACGGCGTGACTCCGTACCGGTGAGCGGACGGCCGCACATGCGGCAGCGCACCACCTTTCGCCGGGCGGGACGGCCGGCCGCGTCGTCCTCGGGCGAGGGCTCGGTGCCGGTGCCGGTGCCAGGGAAGGGCTCGGGGAAGGGATCGGCGGATTCCACGGATCGATCTTCTCAGGACGCCCGTCTACTCTGCGACGTCCGAGCAGCACACGACGGAGGAGATCACTGGTGAGCAGCGTGCTGGCCCTGAAACGAGTCGGGGTGGAGGTTTCGCCCGTCGGCCATGTCGTCGAGTGCACCGACGCGCCCGGCGGCGAGTCCCGGGTGGTCGCCCATGTGGAGCGCGAACTGCCGGAAGGCGGGATACCCGCGTATCTCGCGGCCCGCAAGTCGGGGGCGCGCTCCCTCGTCCTGTGGGCCGACCCCGAGCGACGGGCCCGGCTGGCCACCCTGGTCACCGCGTCCGCGGCCGACGGCGTCGCCACGTACCGGGTGCTGGGCGCACGCGGCGAGCTCATCGGCACGCTCGTCCGGGAGAAGGCACTCTCCGGCAGGGGACTGCGGACCCGCTGGACGGTCGCCCAGGCCGGCTGCCCGGAAGCGGTCGGACTCAAGGGCCGGATCTTCTGGTGGTACGTGTGGTGGCTGCTGTTCCCGGTCCAGGTCGCGATCGGCGTGGGCAGCCTCCTGAACGGCGGGGGCGATGTGGCGCGCGGCCCGCGCCGCGTCATCTGGCGGGCCGGCCGGGAGGTGCCGCTGGAGTTCTTCTCGGACGACGACGAGATCCATGTCCAAGCGCCGTGGGTCGACCGGCGGCTCGCGGCCGCGCTGAGCGCGCTGATCCCCACCTTCGACGGCTGGCTGGGCACGCCCTGGGACGACAAGCGCACCTGAGCGGAGTGCGGGGCCGGGCCGGTCAGGGGGCGAGGATCCTGGCCTTCTGCGCCTCGAACTCGCTCTCGCTCAGGACTCCCTGGCTCTTGAGGTCGCCGAGCTCCTTGAGCTGGGCGATCTTGTTGCTCATCTCGTCCTCCGGCGCCAGGGGGGCCGGCGCGGGGGGCGGGGGCGCCGCGGGGGCCTGCTGCGCCTGGGCCTGCTCGGCGTCCTGGCGCGCCCAGCGGCCCGCCTGCCGCCGGGAGACCCGGTTGGAGACCGAGGTGGCGGTTCCGGCGATCACCGCTGTACGGGCGACGCCACGAAGAAGGCCTGGCATGGTGCATCTCCTTTGACTGGCTCTGCGGGGACGGCCCGCGCTCCGCAGCGCGGGACGGCCGCCCCTGGAAGGCGGCTCAGGCCCTGGACCCGGCCTCGGCCGCGTCGAGCGACGCCAGGATGTCCTGGACCGGGATGCGTCCGTTGGCGACGAGGCGTCCCCCGGAGCGGCGCAGGGCGGCCGCGAGCGGTCCGGCCCACACGTTCTCGTAGATGACGATCCCGGCCGCGCTGCCGGGTTCGAGGACCGCGCTCACCTCGTCGATGTCGTCCCGTCCGAGCAGGCCGGAGGACACCCCTTCGAAGACGGCGAGGTCTTCCTGGCCGTTCGCGGTCAGCTCGGAGAGTTCCACGCCGTCCACCGTTCCGTCCTGGTTCTTCCTGACGAAGACCAGGTCCAGGATCCGGATGATTCCCCGGTCGACCAGATCGACCAGCAGGGGCAGTCCCTCGCCCGTCATCCGGCTTCCCGGGAACTCGATCACCAGGTAGTCGATCGGCCCCGTCTCGTCGGTCTCGCTGTTCACACCGGCTCCTCAGAATCTCGACTGCCCCACGTCCGGACGGGGCCTGTGCCTCCGTCATTGGAGCAGTGGGCGGGCCGGTGCGCATCTCGGTCGGGGACACGGGGGATGCGGACCCGTTGGGCCGTTGGAGGGACAACGGGTCACTCCGACGGCCCAGTGGCGCGAGCCGCGCCCCGCCTCTCCGCCACCGCCGCCGATGGTTGCCGGGCAGCAGGGCGTCCGAGGAGGCACGGAGATGACGGCCGATGAAGTGATGGTGGGCGTGGGCCTCATCGTGGTTCTGGCGGTCGGCTCCCAGCTCGTGGCGAGCAGGCTGCGGGTGCCCGCGCTGCTGATCCTGCTGCCGGTCGGCTTCACCGCCGGGGCTCTGACGGACGACGTCAACCCCGTGAAGCTGCTGGGCGAGGCGTTCTCCCCGCTGGTCTCCCTCGCGGTCGCGGTGATTCTCTACGAGGCCGGGCTCGGCCTGGAGATCGGGCGGCTGCGGGGCCATACGCGTCGCATCGTGGTCAGGCTGATCTGGCTGGGGGCGCTCATCACCTGGCTGTCCGCCGCCCTGTTCGCCGTGCCGGTGCTGAGCATGTCCAAGGGCGCGGCGGTGATGCTGGGCGCGATCCTCGTCGTGTCCGGGCCGACGGTCGTCGGGCCGTTGCTCAATTTCGTACGGCCTTCCGAGCGGCTGCAACGCGTCCTGATCTGGGAGGGCTCCCTGATCGACCCGGTCGGCGGCATCCTGGGGGCGCTGGTCTTCCATGCCGTCGTCGCCGGTGAGCTCAAGGGGTTCGGGAGCCAGGTGGAGCAGTTCTCGGCCAGCGCCGCGGTGGGTGCGGTGGGCGGCGTGGTCGGGGCGGGTGTGCTCTGGCTGCTGCTGCGCCGTGCCCGGCTGAGCGAGGAGCTGGCCACTTCCGCGCAGATCGCCGCGGTGATCGGGATCGCGGCCGCCTGCGACGCGATCCGCGAGGACACCGGGCTCATCTCCGCGGTCGTGATGGGAATGGCCATGGCGAATCTGCCGGGCCTGGACCTTCCGGCCCGCCGGCCGTTCCTGGACACACTGGTCTCGCTGATCATCGGTCTGCTGTTCATCTCCATCCCGGCCACGGTCACCCCGGCCTCGCTGCGGCACGTGGTGCTGCCCGCGCTGGCGCTGGTCGCTCTGCTGGTCCTGGTGGTGCGCCCGCTCGTGGCGCTGGTGTCGACGGCCGGGACCGATGTGCGCGGCGGCGAGCGGTGGTTCATCGGATGGATGGCCCCGCGCGGCATCGTCGCCGCGGCGACCGCCTCCACGTTCTCGGCGACTCTGGTGGCGCGGGGCGTCGACGGCGCCGAGCGGATTCTGCCCGCGACCTTCGTGGTGATCGTCGCCACCGTCACGCTGTACGGCCTGACGGCGTTTCCGGTCGCCCGGCGGCTCGGAGTGCTGCGCCCGTCCCGTTCCCGGCCGCTGCTGGTGGGCGGTTCGCCCTGGGCGGTCGACCTGGGGCGCGCGCTGAACTCGGCGGGGCTGGACGTGCTGATGTGGGCGGGCGCCGAGCGACAGCGGGCCCGGATCGCGGAGGCCGGGCTGGCGCTGGCGCCGGGCGAGCTGCTCGCGGCGGCCTCCGGTGCCGGGGCGGAGCTGGAGGGCATCACCGGTGTGCTGCTGCTCACCGAGGAGGACGACTTCAACGCACTGGCCGCCATGACGCTGCGGGAGAGTGTCGAGGGCCCGGTCCACCGGCTCGCCCCGGGCACCGACAGCCAGGGCGTGGTGGCGCCGTACACCGGGGGCGAGCCTCTCTTCCGTACCGGCCTGACCGGGCCGGAGCTGGCCCGCCGGTACGAGGCCGGAGCCCGGGTGCTGACGCGGCGGGCCGACGGGGCCGTCCCGGCCGGGCACGACGTGCTGTTCGTCGTACGCGCCGACGGGCGGCTCGCCCCGGTCACTCACGCGCACATCCCCGAGGTCCGGCCGGGCGACACCGCCGTCCTCCTGGGTCCCCCGTCGCGGCCGCCGTCGCCCTGAGCGCCGTCAGCCGTGTCCCTCGGCGTGCGCCGCGTCCAGCGCCTCGTCCAGGGTCCGGGCCGCCGTGATGAGCGAGAGATGGGTGAACGCCTGGGGGAAATTGCCGAGTTGCTCGCCGCTGGGGCCGATCTCCTCGGCGAACAGGCCGACATGATTGGCGTAGGTGAGCATCTTCTCGAAGGTGTATCGGGCTTTGCGCAGCCGGCCCGCGCGGGCCAGGGCGTCCACGTACAGGAACGTACAGAGGCTGAACGTGCCCTCGGAGCCCCGCAGTCCGTCCGGGGAGGCCGCCGGATCGTAGCGGTAGACGAGGCTGTCGGAGACGAGTGTGCGGTCCATGGCGTCGAGCGTGGCGAGCCAGCCCGGGTCCTTCGGGGCGAGGAACCCCACCCTGGGCATCAGCAGCAGCGAGGCGTCGAGCACGCCGCCGCCGTAGTACTGGACGAAGGCCTGCTCGGACTCGCTCCAGCCCCGTTCCATGACCTGTTCGAGAACCGCGTCCCTGGTCCGGGTCCACCGGGCGGTGTCGGCGGGCCGGCTGAGTTCGGACGCCAGGCGCAGACCGCGGTCGAACGCCGCCCAGCACATCACCCGGCTGTAGGTGAAGTCCTGCCGTCCGCCGCGGGTCTCCCAGATGCCCTCGTCGGGCCGGTCCCAGGAGTCCACGAGCCAGTCGAGCGTCCGGGCCACGACTTTCCAGCCCCGGTAGCCCGCCTGGATGCCCACCTCACGGGCCTCGGACAGGGCGTAGAGGGCCTCTCCGTAGATGTCGAGCTGCAACTGGCCGGCGGCCGCGTTGCCGAGCCGTACCGGGTACGAGCCCCGGTAGCCCTCGAAGTGGGGCAGGATCTCCTCCCGCAGCAGAGGTTCCCCGTCGACGCGGTACATGATCCGGAGGGGTTCCTCGCCGGTGTCCTCCCGCAGCCGGTCGCCGATCCAGTGGGTGAAGGCGATCGCCTCGTCCACGAACCCGAGGTCGAGCAGGGCCCGGACCGACAGCGCACCGTCCCTGACCCAGGTGTAGCGGTAGTCCCAGTTGCGTTCGCCCCCGATCTGCTCGGGCAGACCCATGGTCGCCGCCGCGACAGGGGCCCCGGAGGGGGCGTAGGTGAGCAGTCTGAGGGTGATGGCGGAACGGTTGACCATGTCGGACCAGCGGCCCCGGTAGCGGGAGCCGCGCACCCACCGCTGCCAGAAGTCGACGGTCTCCCAGAGCTGTTCCGTGAAGGCGCCGACGGTCGGCACGGGCGGTGCGGGCCCGTCCGCCGCGCAGACGGTGAGGGCCACGACGCTCGACTCGCCGACCTCCAGGACCACTTCGCCCACGGCGTCCGGGCCATCGCGCGCCACGGGGAATGCGGCCCGGAGGTGGGCCGCGATCCCCGGCGCCCGGAACACGGCTCCTCCGGGGACCAGTGCGAGTGTGTGGGAGGCCCGGCCGTAGTCGAACCGGGGCCGGCACTCCATGGCGAACCGCACGGTCCCGCGTACCGCGCGCACGGCCCGCACCAGGGTGTGCCGGTCGGTGGGGGTCCCGGTGCGTCCGGGCGGCATCCAGTCGAGCACTTCTCCGACGCCGTCCGGGGACATGAAGCGGGTGACCAGGACCGCGGTGTCCGGGTAGTAGAGCTGTCGGCGGGTGCTCCCGGGGTCGTCGGACGCCAGCCGGAAGAAGCCGCCGCCGTCGTGGTCGAGCAGTGCGGCGAAAATGCTGGGGGAATCGAACCGCGGGGCGGCGAACCAGTCGACGACCCCCTGCGAGGAGACCAACGCGGCGGTCTGCAGGTCTCCCACCAGCCCGTGTTCGGCTATGGGCGGGTATCGGTCCATGAGCGTCCAACTCCCGGACGGCCCCGTTCGGAAGGATCGTCCTCGGTCGCACTCCGCCCTCTCCCCCGTGATCGCCCGCCCGGAACGTCGGTAGCGGTGCGGGCGCGGGGCGTGACAGCGGCGTTCGGATGGGGCCGGAACCGGGGAGAGCCTCGACGATCGGGGGCGGGACGGCGCCTCCCCGGCCGGTACGGTGCGCCGTCCCCCCGCCGCCGCCCGGCCGGATCGCGGACGGCGGCCCCTGCCGCGGCCTCAGACGCTCTTCTCCTCCTCCTGCGGATTCGCGCACAGCGCCCAGATGATGAAGACGTTGATGGCGATGAGCACGAGGGACCAGAGCGGGAAGTACGGCAGCCAGAGGAAGTTGGCGAGTGCGCCCAGGCCCGCGAGGACGATACCCACCACACGGGCCCAGGCGGCCCCGGTGAACAGCGCGCAACCGGCGAGGACGATGACGATGCCGAGAGCGAGATGGATCCAGCCCCAGCCGGTGAGGTTGAAGCGGAACACGTAGTCGCGCGTGGCGACGAACACGTTGCTCTTGGCGATGGCCGCGATTCCCTCGAAGATCGCCATCGCTCCCCCGAAGATCATCAGCACCGCCGCGAAGGCGGTCCAGCCGATCCGGAAGGGATGGTTCGAACTCCGGGCGGCGTGGGGGGCCACGCCCGGCCCGTTGGCGGTACTTGCCATTGCGGCCTCCTCGGGTAGACGAGCGACCCGGTGGGCCGAGCGGCCACCGGCGCCTGTCCGAACAAGGGTGTCACGGCGGCGCCCGGTCGGCAGAACGACCGATTCCGGGGCGCCGTCAGACACGATCCCGGACACGCCCCGTCTCCAGACAGGGATATCATCTCCATGATGAGAGAACTCGACGAGACGGGGCCCGGCTCCGTCGATGCCCGGCTCGCCGCACGGCTGGGCGAACTGCGCACCGAACGCGGCTGGTCCCTGGACGAACTCTCGCGGCGCAGCGGGGTGAGCCGCTCCACGCTGTCCCGGCTGGAGCGCGGCGAGCTGAGCCCGACCGCCGCCCTGCTCGGCACGTTGTGCACGGTCTACGGCCGGACGATGTCCCGGCTGCTGCTGGAGGTGGAGGCGGATCCCCCGCACCTCGTACCGGCCGCGCGGCAGCCGGTCTGGCGGGACGAGGCGTCGGGATTCGTACGCCGCTCGGTGTCGCCACCGCACACCGGTCTGCGCGCGGAGGTCGTCGAGGGCATCCTCGACGCGGGGGCCGCCGTCGCGTACGAGAACGCACCGGTGTCCGGCGTGGAGCAGCATGTCTGGGTACTGGAGGGGACGGTCGAGATCACCGTGGACGGCACGGTGCACACGGTGCGCACCGGCGACTGTCTCCGGTTCCGGCTGCGCGGCCCCTCGCACTTCCACTGCCCGGGACCGGAGCGGGTCCGCTACGCCCTGATGATCGTGCTGCCATGACGGCCGGGCGGGCCGCGAAAGCTGCGAAAGCAGCGAAAGCTGTGAAAGGACTCCGTACATGACCGAGATCGTCCCCGTGGGCGGCCCCGAACTGATCACCTACGCCGATGAGTTGGCGGCTCTCCTGGTGGACACCGTCAACGGCGGTTCGTCGGTGGGTTTCCTCGCGCCACTGGACCGTGACACGGCCGCCGCCTGGTGGCGGGAGAGGGCCGGGGCCGTCGAGGCCGGCCTCCTTCAGGTCTGGATCGCCCGTGACGCGGAGCGGGTCGCGGGAACCATCGGCCTGGTCCCGGCCCGGCTGCCCAACGCCCGCCACCGTGCGGAGGTGGCGAAGCTGATGGTGCGTCCGTCGGCCCGCGGCCGGGGCGTCGGCCGGTCGCTGCTCGACACCGTCGAGCGTTCGGCCGCCGGAACGGGCGTCACACTGCTGGTCCTCGACACCGAGAGCGGAAGCCCGGCCGAGCGGCTCTACCGCTCGGCCGGCTGGACGGAGTGCGGTTCGATCCCGGACTACGCCGGGAACCCGGCCGGGACCCTGAAGCCGACGACGCTCTACTACAAGGCGATCGGTTCCGCGCACCCCGCACCGTCGCGTTGACGACGTGGGCACCGGCGCCGATCTCCTGCGCGGGGCACAGGAGTTCGGCGCCCGGCGCAAACCGTACGCGGGTCGCCCATCGGGGTCATGCCGCGTTCGACGCGGTGCCGGGAGTCCCGCAGGTCGGCGGCGTGCGCGGGCTCCGGGCGGCCGAGGACCGGCTTCGTACGGACCGGTCCGGGGCGTGACAATGGCAGCGGAAGCCACATCTACGAGGAGACCCTCATGACGCTGCACGACATCCCGCTCCGCACTCTCACCGGTGAGCCCACCTCCCTGGCCGACTACAGCGGCAAGGTGGTCCTGCTGGTGAACGTCGCGTCCCAGTGCGGGCTCACCCCGCAGTACGCGGGCCTGGTGAAGCTCCAGAACGAGTACGCGGACCGCGGCTTCACCGTACTCGGCGTGCCGTGCAACCAGTTCGCCGGCCAGGAGCCGGGGAGCCCGGAGGAGATCCAGACCTTCTGCTCGACGACGTACGGCGTCAGCTTCCCGCTGCTGGAGAAGACCGAGGTGAACGGCGAAGGGCGTCACCCGCTCTACGCCGAGCTGACTCGGCTGGAGGACGCGGACGGCGAGGCCGGTGACGTCCAGTGGAACTTCGAGAAGTTCCTCATCTCCCCGGCGGGCGAGCCGGTCGCGCGGCTGCGCCCGCGCGTCGAGCCGGAGTCGCCCGAGCTCGTCACGGCCGTCGAGTCCCTCCTGCCGGCCTGACATGCCGCGTCCCCGGTCGCCGGACGGGCCGGAATCCAGGCCCGTCCGGCGACCGGGGACAGCCCCGGCGGGACGGTCTCAGCGGATCGGCATGCCCGAAAGGGTGCGGGCGATGACCAGGCGCTGGATCTCGCTGGTGCCCTCGAAGATCGTGTAGATCGCGGCGTCCCGGTGCATCCGCTCCACCGGGTACTCACGGGTGAAGCCGTTGCCGCCGAGGATCTGGACGGCCTGGGCGGTGACCTCCTTCGCCGTCTCGCTCGCGTACAGCTTGGACATGGAGCCCTCGGCCGAGGTGAACGGCTTGCCGGTGGTCGCCATCCACGAGGCGCGCCAGACCAGCAGCCGGGCCGCGTCGATCCGGGTACGCATGTCGGCGAGCTGGAAGGCGATGCCCTGGTTGTCGATGATCGGACGGCCGAACTGGGTGCGGGTCTTCGCGTAGTCCAGTGCCACCTCGTACGCCGCGCGGGCGGTGCCCACCGCCATCGCGCCGACCGCGGGGCGGGATGCCTCGAAGGTGGCCATCGCGGCGTTCTTCACCCGCTCGCCACCGGAGGCGGCGCGCTCGCGGGCCCGCGCCAGGCGCTGGTCGAGCTTCTCCTTGCCCCCGAGCAGGCAGTGACCGGGGACCCGGACGTCCTCCAGGACGACCTCGGCGGTGTGCGAGGCGCGAATGCCGTGCTTCTTGAACTTCTGGCCCTGGGAGAGGCCGGGGGTGTCCGGCGGCACGATGAACGAGGCGTGCCCCTTGGAACCCAGCTCGGGGTCGACCACGGCGACGACGACATGGACGTTGGCGATGCCGCCGTTGGTCGCCCAGGTCTTGGTGCCGTTCAGCACCCACTCGTCCTTGGCCTGGTCGTACACCGCGCGGGTGCGCATCGAGGCGACGTCGGAACCCGCGTCCGGCTCGGAGGAGCAGAAGGCCGCGACCTTCACGTCGTCGGCGTCGCCGTACATCTGCGGGATCCAGGTCCCGATCTGCTCCTCGGTGCCGTTGGCGAGGACGCCCACGGCCGCCAGGCCCGTACCGACGATGGACAGGGCGATGCCCGCGTCCCCCCAGAAGAGCTCCTCCATCGCCATCGGGATGCCGAGCCCCGTCGGGTCGAAGAACTGCTGGGCGTAGAAGTCGAGGGAGTAGATGCCCACCTTGGCCGCCTCCTGGATGACGGGCCAGGGCGTCTCCTCACGCTCGTCCCATTCCGAGGCCGCCGGGCGGATCACATCCGCGGCGAAGCCGTGAAGCCAGTCACGGACCTGCTTCTGGTCATCGTTGAGTTCGAGCGTGAACTCCGCCATGTTCCCCTCCACGTACTGCCGTGAAAAAACCACTCGTTACTTGCGGTAACCGCAGTCTGTTACCGACAAGTAGCCCCTGTCAACCGCCCCGGTTCCCCTCCGCGCCACGCTGGGCAGGGTGTTACGTTGCGCAGGCAGGACGCATTTGCGCAGCCAGGGGCGGGGAGAGGCGACATGGAGAGCACACGACAGGCAGAGCGCCAGCGGACAGCGGCCGAGAGCCGCCGCCGCGAGCTGCTCGAAGCCGCCGACCGCGTGGTGCTCAGAGACGGGCCGGGGGCCTCGATGAACGCCATCGCGGCCGAGGCCGGCATCACCAAACCCATTCTCTACCGGCACTTCGGCGACAAGGGCGGGCTCTACCGCGCCCTCGCCAAACGTCACACCGACGCCCTGCTGATCGCCCTGCGGGCGGCGCTCGACGCCCCCGCCGAGCGCCGCCGACGCGTCGAATCGACGCTCGACACCTACCTGGCGGCGATCGAGGCCCGCCCGCAGGTCTACCGCTTCCTGATGCACCCGGCCGACGACGCGGCGCCCGCCACGGAGCAGGGCTTCGACGTCGGACGGCACTCGGCGCCGCTGCTGCGCCGGCTAGGCGAGGAGCTCGCCCTGGTGATCGCCGAGCGGGTGGACCTGGGCCCGGACAGCGAGGCCATGGCGCGCATCTGGGGCCATGGCATCGTCGGCATGATGCACGCGGCGGGCGACTGGTGGCTGGGCGAACGCCCCTGCTCCCGCGAGCAGTTGGTGAGCAGCCTGGCCGATCTGCTGTGGGGCAGGCTGTCCGCCGCGGGCGACCGGCCGGGCGGCCCCGGATTCTGAAGACCGCGGACGCGGTCAGCCGGTGCGCGCCCAGGGCGCCCGGCGGGCCGCGCGCAGCGCCCTCCTGCGGCGCAGACCGGTCAACCGGTCCGTGTAGACCTCGCCTTCGAGATGGTCGCACTCGTGCTGGAGGCAACGCGCGAAGAAGCCGGTGCCGGTGACCCGGACCGGCTCGCCGTCGACGGTGAAGCCCTCCACGACGGCCCGGTCGAACCGCGGGGTGGCCGCTTCGAGGCCGGGCAGCGAGAGGCAGCCCTCCGGGCCGCGCACGGTGATGCCGTCGGCCTCGACGAGCCGCGGATTGACGAGATGCCCGAGGTGCCGGACATCGTCGTCGTCCGGGCAGTCGTAGACGAACACCCGCAGCGGAACGCCGATCTGGTTGGCCGCGAGGCCGACGCCCTCGGCCGCGTACATCGTGGCGTACATGTCCTCGACGAGACGGGTGAGGGAGGGACCGAAGTCCGTGACGGGTTCACAGGTCCCGTGCAGCACCGGATCACCGAGCAGGCTCATGGCACGAATCAGTCCGGAACTGCCGGGGATCGGGCGGTTTCGCATGGCCGCAATCGTACGTTCCACGCGACCTCCACCTTCCCGGCGGTGCCAGGGTGCGGTCGCCGCGCCGGACATCGATAGGCTGGGCGTGGACCGATGCAAGGAGGATCTAGGACGATGGCAGGCAACACGGAGCCGCTGTCGCCGCGGGCCAAGCTGGCCGTGACGGCGGGAAAGGCCGCGGCGGCGGTGTCACGAGCCGCCGGGCGCGGCAGCGGATCGGTGATCGGCGGCCGGGTGGCGCTCAAGCTCGACCCCGACCTGCTGGGGCGGCTGGCGCAGCACCTGGACGTGATCCTCGTGTCGGCGACGAACGGCAAGACGACGACCACCCGGCTGATCGCCGAGGCACTGCGGGCCGCGGGCCCGGTCGTGTCGAACGCGCTCGGCGCCAACATGCCCGCGGGCATCACCTCGGCGCTGGCGGGCGGCTCGGACGCGCAGTACGGCGTGATCGAGGTCGACGAGAAGTACCTGGCCGGGGTCGCGCGCGACACGACGCCGAAGGTGATCGCGCTGCTCAACCTCTCCCGCGACCAGCTGGACCGCGCGGCGGAGACCCGGATGCTGGCGGAGAAGTGGCGTGAGGGGCTGTCCGGCTCGAAGGCCGTGATCGTGGCGAACGCGGACGACCCGCTGATCGTCTGGGCGGCTTCCTCCTCCCCCAATGTGGTGTGGGTCGCGGCGGGACAGGCGTGGAAGGACGACGCCTGGTCCTGCCCCGCCTGCGGCGGTGTGATGCAGCGCCCCGGCGACGACTGGTTCTGCGGCGAGTGCGGATTCCGCAGGCCCGCGCCCAGCTGGGTCCTGCACGGCGACTACGTCCTGGACCCGCACGGTTCGGCCTGGCCGATCCACCTCCAGCTGCCCGGCCGCGCCAACAAGGCCAACGCCACCAGCTCCGCCGCCGTGGCCGCCGTCTTCGGTGTGCCGCCGCAGGTCGCGCTGGAGCGGATGTACCAGGTGCAGGCCGTCGCGGGCCGCTACGACGTGGTGTCCTTCCTCGGCCGTGAGCTGCGGCTGCTGCTGGCGAAGAACCCGGCGGGATGGCTCGAAACGTTCTCCCTGATCGACCCGCCGCCCACGCCGGTGATCCTCTCCGTCAACGCCCGGGGCGCGGACGGCACGGACACCTCCTGGCTGTGGGACGTGGACTACACCCAGCTCGCCGGTCACCCGATCTTCGTGCTCGGCGACCGCAAGCTGGACCTGGCGGTCCGCCTCGAAGTGGCCGGTCTCGACTTCCGGGTCTGCGAGAACCTCGACGAGGCCGTGCAGCAGGCCCCGCCCGGCCGTATCGAGGTCATCGCCAACTACACCGCCTTCCAGGATCTGCGCCGTCGTGTCGGCAACTGACCCCGGCCCCGGCCACCTCCGGAGAGGACGAAGCATGAGCAACAACGGTCTGCGTCTGGTCTGGGTCTACCCCGACCTCCTCAGCACCTACGGCGACCAGGGCAACGCACTGGTGGTGGAGCGCCGGGCCCGGCAGCGCGGTCTCGACGTGCAGCGCGTCGACGTACGCAGCGACCAGCCGGTCCCGACGTCCGGCGACATCTATCTGATCGGCGGCGGCGAGGACCGGCCGCAGCGTCTCGCGGCGGAGCGGCTGCGCCGCGACGGCGGGCTCAGCCGGGCCGCGTCCAACGGCGCGATCATCTTCTCGGTCTGTGCCGGCTACCAGATCCTCGGCCACGAGTTCATCAACGACCTCGGCGAGCGCGAGCCCGGCCTCGGGCTGCTCGACGTGACCTCCACCCGTGGCGAGGGGGCCCGGTGCGTCGGTGACGTACTGGCCGACATCGACCCCCGGCTCGGCCTGCCGCCGCTGACCGGTTTCGAGAACCACCAGGGCGTCACCCATCTCGGCCCGACGGCCCGGCCGTTCGCCCGGGTGCAGCTCGGCCGGGGCAACGGCACCGGTGACGGCACCGAAGGCGCGTACAACGACACCGTCTTCGGTACGTACATGCACGGCCCCGTCATGGCGCGCAACCCGCACATCGCGGACCTGCTGCTGAAGCTGGCCCTCGATGTGAACGCGCTGCCGCCGACGGACGACCGCTGGTACGAGGCGCTGCGCGCCGAGCGCATCGCCTCGGCCACACAGCCCGCCTGATGAGGCGTATTCCGCTCGTCTGAGCGGAGTCCAGCAGGCGGACGCCCGGTTCGGTCCCGCCACCCTGCGCCGGTAGGGTGGCGGGGATCCAACCGGACGACGTGGTCCGGTCGTCGGCCCACGTTGCAAAGGTTTCCCGGGCAATGCGAATTGGTGTGCTCACCTCCGGCGGCGACTGCCCCGGCCTCAACGCCGTCATCCGTTCCGTCGTGCACCGTGCGGTGGTCGACCACGGCGACGAGGTCATCGGCTTCCACGACGGGTGGAAGGGCCTGCTGGAGTGCGACTACCGCAAGCTCGACCTCGACGCGGTCGGCGGCATCCTGGCCCGGGGCGGCACGATCCTCGGCTCCTCCCGGGTCCAGCCCGCCCATCTGCGGGGCGGCGTGGAACAGGCCAGGGGTCATGTCTCCGATCTCGGCCTCGACGCGATCATCCCGATCGGTGGCGAGGGCACGCTGAAGGCGGCCAACCTGCTCTCCGAGGCGGGGCTGCCGATCGTCGGCGTACCGAAGACCATCGACAACGACATCGCCTCCACGGACGTGACCTTCGGCTTCGACACCGCCGTCGGTGTCGCGACCGAGGCGCTCGACCGGCTCAAGACGACCGCCGAATCCCACCAGCGGGTGCTGATCGTCGAGGTCATGGGCCGCCACACCGGCTGGATCGCGCTGCACTCGGGCATGGCGGCCGGAGCGCACGCCATCGTCGTGCCGGAGCGCCCGTTCGACATCGACGAGCTGACCGAAGTGGTCGGCAAGCGCTTCTCGGCCGGCAAGAAGTTCGCGATCGTCGTCGTCGCCGAGGGCGCCAAGCCCCGCGAGGGCACGTCCATGGAGATCGAGCAGGGCACCAAGGACATCTACGGGCACGAGCGGTTCGCGGGCATGGCCACGCAGCTCTCCGGCGAGCTGGAGCGGCGCCTCGGCAAGGAGGCCCGCCCGGTGATCCTCGGCCATGTGCAGCGGGGCGGCACGCCGACCGCGTACGACCGGGTGCTCGCCACCCGCTTCGGCTGGCACGCGGTCGAGGCCGCGCACCGCGGTGAATTCGGCATGATGACGGCGCTGCGCGGCACGGACATCGTGATGGTGCCGCTGGGCGAGGCCGTGGAGACGCTGAAGACCGTCCCGGCCGAGCGGTACGCCGAGGCGGAATGCGTGCTCTGAGCGACACCCCGTCCCATGAACTGCCCCCGGCCGCAGCTGCGGCCGGGGGCAGTTCTACTCTGGTCGGGACAACCGGCACGAAACGGGGACGCCCCCAGCAGGAGTGAACAGATGGATCACAGCGGGCACGGCATGAACATGGATCTGCCGCCGTTCACGCTGGGACGTGGGCTCCAATTCTCCGCGGACCCCTTCTTCCTCATCGGCTGTGTTCTCGCCGTCGGCCTGTACGGGTACGCCGTGCTGCGGCTGCGCAGACGCGGGGACGACTGGCCGGTCGGCCGGGTCGTGTTCTTCGTCGTCGGCGTACTGAGCATCGCCCTGGTGATGTGCACCAAGCTCAACGACTACGGCATGGTCATGTTCAGCGTGCACATGGTGCAGCACATGGTGATCAGCATGCTGTCGCCGATCCTGCTGCTGCTGGGCGCCCCGGTGACCCTGGCGCTGCGCGCGCTGCCGGTCGCGGGCCGTGGCCGTACGGGGCCGCGCGAGCTGCTGCTCAAGCTGCTGCACAGCCGGTACATGAGGATCATCACGCATCCGGCCTTCACCATCCCGATCTTCATCGCCAGCCTGTACGGGCTGTACTTCACCCCGCTCTTCGACTTCCTGATGGACTCGAAGACCGGCCACATCGCGATGATGGTGCACTTCCTCGCGGTCGGCCTGGTGTTCTTCTGGCCGATCATGGGCGTGGACCCGGGGCCGCACCGGCCCGGCTATGTGATGCGGATGCTGGAGCTGTTCGCCGGGATGCCGTTCCACGCGTTCTTCGGTATCGCGCTGATGATGGCGACGACGCCGATGGTGGGAACGTACAAGCATCCGCCGGCCTCGCTGGGCATCGACGCGCTGAGCGATCAGGGCTGGGCGGGCGGGATCGCCTGGGCCTTCAGCGAGATCCCGTCGGTGCTGGTGCTGATCGCGCTGGTCTTCCAGTGGTACCGCTCCGAGCAGCGCACGGCGAGGCGCTCGGACCGTCGGGCCGACCGGGACGGTGACCAGGAGCTGCAGGCGTACAACGCCTATCTCGCCTCATTGCAGGCGCGCGGGCAGTAGCGGTGGGCATGCTTCAGGGGTGACGATGGCATCCACGGCCGCACGGCCGATGAGGAGGGTGCGGGCATGTCCGGATCCACGAAGGCCATGGGAGTGCTCACGCTGACCGCGCTGGTCGTGGTCACCGCCTACACGGTGGCGCTGGGGAGCAGCGGCTGGCTCTGGTTCGGCTGGGTGGTGCTCGGCCTGATCACCCTCGGGATGGCGGCGACGCGCGAATCCTGAGCCGCACCCCTCCCCGCGCCCTCCCGGCCGGGAACCAGGACGCATCCCACGCCCCCTTCATCCGTCGATGAAGGGGGCGTCGGCCGTTCCGCGGGCGGTGTGACGCGCCGCGGGCGGAGCATACTTCTCCGGTTCGGTACGGACCGCCCCTCACCTACGCGTGCCCGTCGCTCATCCGTCCCCGACCGCCCTCTCCTCCCCTCCGTCCGGGAAGCCGTTCCGATTCAACTGTTGACAGGTGCGTGTCACTGCGTCACCTTGGGAGCGCTCCCACAGTCAAGAGTCGCACACAGCGACAGTCGCGGGTCCGACCGCGGGAGCGTTCCTGAACGCCGGGTTCCGCCCTCTGTGGGACCCGTTCCGCACCGTGCACACCCTGCTCGTCGCCCGGCACCTCTCCCCCCACCACGCCACACCGATGGTCACCCCCTGACCGGCGGGGCCCGGTGTGGGGCAGTGCGCCCCGAGCCGCTGCCCCGGTACGGCACATCCCGATGCCCGCGGGCGGACCACCCGCGGGCACCCGAGAAAACCTGGAGCCGCAATGAGAAGGACAGGCACCACTTCGCGCGTGACACGCCGAAGGCTCGCCGCGCTCTCCGCCCTCGCCCTGGGCGCGGCACTGACAGTCGCTCTTCCCGCACCCGCGTCGGCAGCCGCCCGGGTCGACAACCCCTACGCGGGCGCCACTCCCTACGTGAATCCGGACTGGTCCGCCAGGGCCGCCGCCGAACCGGGTGGCGGAGCCATCGCCGACGAACCCTCGTTCGTCTGGATGGACCGCATCGCGGCCATCGCGGGCACGGGGGACGCACGGGGGCTGCGCGCTCATCTCGACACCGCACTGGCACAGGGCGCCGACCTGTTCCAGGTGGTCATCTACGACCTGCCGGGAAGGGACTGCGCCGCGCTGGCCTCCAACGGCGAGCTCGGAGCCACGGAGATCGACCGGTACAAGAACGAGTACATCGATCCCATCGCCGGCATCCTCGCCGACCCGGCCTATGCCGGCCTGCGCATCGTCACCCTCATCGAGCCGGACTCACTGCCGAACCTGGTGACCAACGCCGGCGGCACGGCCGGCTCCACCGAGGCCTGCGCGACCATGAAGGCGAACGGCAACTACGAGAAGGGGGTCGGCTACGCCCTGCACACCCTGGGCGCGATCCCCAACGTCTACAACTACGTCGATGCCGCCCACCACGGCTGGCTCGGCTGGGACTCCAACTTCGTACCGGCGGCGCAGGAATTCAGGAAAGCCGCGACCACGGAGGGAGCGACGGTCTCCGACGTGCACGGTTTCATCGTCAACACGGCCAACTACTCGGCGCTGAAGGAGCCCTATTTCAAGGTCACCGACGCGGTGAACGGGACGACGGTGCGCCAGTCCAAGTGGGTGGACTGGAACTACTACGTCGATGAGCTGTCGTTCGCCCAGGCGCTGCGCACCGAGCTGGTGAGCCAGGGCTTCGCCCCGGGCATCGGCATGCTGATCGACACGGCGCGCAACGGCTGGGGCGGCTCCGCCCGGCCCACCGCCGCGGGGCCGCAGACCGGTGTGGACGCCTATGTCGACGGCGGCCGGGTGGACCGGCGCATCCATGCCGGCAACTGGTGCAACCAGAGCGGGGCGGGCGTCGGCGAACGGCCGGCCGCCGCCCCCGAGCCGGGCATCGACGCCTATGTCTGGGCGAAGCCGCCGGGCGAGTCGGACGGCAACAGCCAGCCCGTCGACAACGACGAGGGCAAGGGCTTCGACCGGATGTGCGACCCGACGTACACCGGCAACGGCCGCAACGGCTACAACCCGTCCGGGGCCCTGCCGGGTGCCCCGCTCGCGGGCCACTGGTTCTCGGCGCAGTTCCAGGAACTGGTACGCAACGCCTACCCGCCGCTGAACGGCGGGAGCGCCTGATCCCGGTACCCCCTCTCCGGGCCGCAGTGACACCCGCCCGGACACGGATCGCCCCCTGTCGCTCTCGTGGCAGGGGGCGGCCGCGTTTCCTCAGGCCTGCTGGAGCCCCGGGTGGCCGGCCTCGGTCACGTAGGAGGTACGCGTCGAGACGGGCGCGCCGGGGGTGGTCACGTACGGCAGGACGCGGAAATCGGCGCGGCAGCTGTCCCGGGTCAGCTCGCAGCGTACGTAGCCGCGCTGGAAGTTGGTGAACTTGATGTGCTCGTTGGCGGCGAGCAGCTTGGCACCGGAGGGGTCCAGGTCCATCCCGTCCTTGGTGGTGGAGATGGACGAGCCGACGAACTCGACACCGAGCGTGGGCGACCCCGGGTCGTCGAAGTTCTGCTTGAGATCGGAGGCGAGGTGGCGGTGCATGTCGCCGGTCAGGACGACGGGGTTGCTCACGTTGCGGTCGGTGAGCTCCTTGAACAGCCGTCGGCGGGCGTCCACGTAGCCGTCCCAGAAGTCCATCACGAATGCCTGGCCGGGGCCCGGGTCGGTGTCGACCTGGGTCACGGGGATCTGCTGGGAGATCATGTTCCATGTCGTGTCGGAACGTCCGAGGCCGCGGTACAGCCACTGCTCCTGCTCGGGGCCGAGGATGGTGCGGCCCGGTGTCAGGCGTTCGTCGCAGCCGCTCTTGGTGCCGTCGCCACAGGGCTGGTCGTCGCGGAAGAGCCGGGTGTCCAGGATATGGAAGGTGGCCATCCGCCCGTAGCGCAGACGGCGGTACATCCGGGCCTGGAAGCCGTTCGGCTTGTTCGGCAGCCGCAGCGGCAGGTGCTCGTAGTACGCCTGGAACGCGGCGGCCGCGCGCTCGCGGAAGACGGCCGGGTCCTGGTCGGGTTCGTTGTCGGCCTTGGACTTGTCGCCCGCCCAGTTGTCCTCGACCTCGTGGTCGTCCCAGACCAGTGCGAAGGGGTGGGCCTGGTGGGCGGCGATCAGGTCGGGGTCGAAGCGGTGGAGGGCGTGGCGGTTGCGGTACTGGACGAGATTCATCGGCTCGGGCCGCAGTTCGGCGGCGACGGGGACGTTGCGTACGCCGCCCATGGCGTCGATGGCGTTCTCGTAGATGTAGTCGCCGAGGTGCAGGACCAGGTCGACGTCCTCCTCGGCAAGGTGCCGGTAGGCGGTGTAGAAGCCCTCGAACCACGCCTGGCAGGAGACGAAGGCGAAGTCGAGCTCCTTGGGCCGGCTGTGCGGCGGGGGCGCGGTGCGGGTGCGGCCGACGGGACTGAGCGTGCCGCCGACACGGAAGCGGTAGTAGTAGTGCCGGCCCGGCTGGAGTCCGGAGACCTCGACATGGACGGAGTGGGCGAGTTCGGGCACCGCACGGGTCCGTCCCCGGCGCACGACGGACCGGAAGCGGTCGTCGCGGGCGACCTCCCACTGCACGTCGAAGGCGTACGGCGGCATGCCGCCGTTTCCGTCGGGCGCGAGGGGCTGGGGGGCGAGTCGGGTCCACAGCACGACTCCGTCCGGCCACGGGTCACCGGACGCCACCCCCAGGGTGAACGGGTTCTCGCGGAAGGGCGCGTCACCCCAGGCCCTGCCCGCCGACAGGCCGGCCGCGGCCAGGGCCATCCCGACCGTTCCGCCGAGCATCAAGCGTCTTCCGAACACTCCAGTACCACCTGACCCACTGTTCATTTGCATGAAACTCGTCCCTTCGTCGAACGGAATTCCGTCCGGTACGAGGTGGGATCGGCGCGTGATTTCACGCCCGTCCATGTGGTAATCACAGCGTGAATATCACAGGGGAATCATGCGCCACAAGACTACCCACGCATGGTCATTTTGCCGTTCACAGGCGGTTAGTTGGGGATACACCAACCTTTTCCGCAGTGTCCGACGACAGCCCGGCGACACCCTTGACACCCCTCGGAGCGGCTCATAGTCTCCACGCCACAGAATTAACGTTAGATTTCACATCGGGAAATTCGGTGCGACGGAAGGACGTGCTGTGTCCGGTTCCCCGACAGCGGGTGCACCCGCCCGCCATCGTGCCGAGGGCCGGACGGCGGGCCGTTCTGGCGTCCGGAGGCTGCGGCCGTACGCGCTGCGCTGCGAGCACCGCGCCACCCCGCTGGGCATCGACGAACCCGCGCCCCGGCTCTCCTGGCGGCTGGCCTCCGACCTCCGGGGGGACGACCCGGTGGCGTACCGGGTCCGTGTCGCCCGGCGCGTCGAGGATCTGGACGACGACGGTCAACTCCTCTGGGACACCGGACGGGTCACCGGCACCGGTGCGACGGCGGTCGACTACGCGGGGCCTGCGCTCCTTGGCCTCACCCGCTTCCACTGGCGGGTCTCGGTGTGGTCGGCCGGATCAAACGCGCCGGCCGAGGCCGACTCGTGGTTCGAGACCGGTTTCACCCGGGCGGACCAGTGGCGTGCCGCGTGGATCGCCCAGGGCCCGTGTCCGGTCGGTGTCATGGACGCCCCCACCGAGGGCGAGTTCGCGCTGGACGACCACGGACTCGCCCCGTGCCCCCTGTTGCGCCGTTCCTTCACCGTGCCCGCCGGTGTCCTGGGCCGGGTCCATGTCAGCGCGCGCGGTCTGTACGAGCTGCGGCTCAACGGAGAGCGGGTCGGTGACGCCGAGCTGGCCCCCGGCTGGACCGACTACCGCCACCGCGTCCAGTACCAGACGTACGACGTCAGCGCCTTGCTGCGGGAGGGCGAGAACGTCCTGGCGGCCACCGTCGCCGACGGCTGGTGGAGCGGCTTCGTGGGCTTCGAGCCGCGCCGGGCAGGGGCGCACTACGGTTCGTCCCCCCAGTTCCTGGCCGAACTCCACCTGACCGGACCGGACGGCCGAAGCTCCGTGATCGCCACTGACGAGACCTGGCGCACCGGCACGGGAGCGATCCGCCACGCGGATCTGCTGATGGGCGAATGCCACGATCTGCGGTGTGCCGCCGAGGGCTGGGAGCTGCCCGGTTTCGACGATTCCGGCTGGTCCCCGGCGCTGGTCACGGAGATTGATCACCGCCTGCTGGTGGCGTCCGCCGACGAGCCCGTCCGGGCGATGGCCGAGCTGCGCCCGTGCTCGGTCGAACGCGTCTCCTCCGGCACCCACGTCGTCGACTTCGGCCAGAACCTCGCCGGACGGGTACGGCTGACGGTCCGTGGGCTCGCCGCCGGGGCGCGGGTGGTGATCCGTCACGCCGAGGTGCTGGACGGGTCGCGGCGGCTGTACACCGCCAATCTGCGCACCGCCGCCGCGACCGATGTGCTCGTCGGGGACGGCCGCGAGCACCTCGTGTTCGAGCCGCGCTTCACGTATCACGGGTTCCGGTATGCGGAGATCAGCGGCATCCCGGAGCTGGCCGAGTCCGATGTCGTCGCCGTGGCACTGCACAGCGACACGCCGTGGGCCGGGGAGTTCGACTGTTCGGACGCCGAACTGAGGCGGCTCCACGACTGTGTGGCGTGGGGGCAGCGCTCGAACTTCGTCAGTGTCCCCACGGACTGTCCGCAGCGCGACGAGCGGCTCGGCTGGCTGGCCGACGCGCAGGTCTTCCTGCCGACGGCCGCGCTCAACGCGGATGTCGCCGCATTCTTCACCAAATGGCTGCGCGACATCGACGACGCCCGCACCCCCGACGGCGGCTTCACCAATGTCGCCCCGCGCCTCGTGGGAGTCGCCGACGAGGGCGCGCCCGGCTGGGCGGACGCGGGGGTGATCATTCCGTGGCACCTCTACCGCGTCTACAACGATCCCCGGTTCCTCGCCCGGTCCCTGGCGGGCATGTGCGCCTGGGTCGACCTGATCCGCCGTCACAACCCGGGGCTGGTCTGGCGCCACCGGGTGGGTCCGCACTTCTCCGACTGGCTCGCCCCCGGCACGCCCACCCCGCGTGACGTGGTCGCCACCGCGTACTTCGCGCACAGTGCCCGGCTCACCGCACAGGCCGCGGAGGCCCTCGGGCAGAAGGACGTCGGGGAGCGCCACCACCGGCTCGCGGACGACATCCGCCGCACGTTCAACGAGCACTTCGTCACCACGGAGGAGGCCGTGGAGGGCCTTCGCGTGCGCGTCGCGGGCGACACCCAGACCGGGTATCTCCTCGCGCTCGCCTTCGAGCTGCTGCCCGCCGGGCTCGCCGGGGCCGCCGCCCGCCGTCTCGCCGAACTCGTGGAGTCGGCGGGCCCGGCCCTGGTGACCGGTTTTCTCGGAGTGGCGCTGGCCGCGCCCGTACTCGACGCCCACGGACGGGCCGATCTCGCCCACGCGCTGCTGCTCCGCGACGAGGTGCCGTCGTGGCGGTTTCCGCTGCGGCACGGCGCCACCACCATCTGGGAGCGCTGGGACGGGTGGACCCCCGACGCCGGTTTCAGGGCGCCGTCGATGAACTCCTTCAACCACTACGCGCTCGGCTCGGTCGGCGAGTGGCTCTACCGCGGTGTCGCCGGCCTGGACCAGGCACCGGACTCCACCGGGTACCGGACGCTGCGGATCCGGCCGCGCCCCGGCGGGCTCCGCCACGCGAGTGCCCGCTACGAGTCGGTCCGCGGCACCGTCTCGGTGACCTGGGAGCGGCGGGGCGGCCGGATCGCCCTGCGTGTCCTGGTGCCGCCCGGCGCCACCGCCGAGGTGTACGTGCCCACGACGGACCCGGGGTCGGTCCGCGAATCGGGCCTGGTCCCGGATGCCGGGGACCGCCACATCACAGCGGTCTCGACCGCTGCCGACCATGTGCTCTACCGGGTTTCCTCGGGTGCCTACCGCTTCACCGCGGCCCATCCCCCGGTCGGCGACCCGCCCGGGGCGGACCGTCCGCGGCCGTCCACCACCCCGAGCCGACGCACATCAGGACCGGCGGCGAAACCTTCGTTCGCCCGTTCGTACGAGGAGGACACACCATGACGACGGGTTCTCGCTTCCGGCCGGACCGCAGCACGGTCGGCCGCCGGGGGTTTCTCCGGATCGGCGGCGGGGTCGCGGCGCTCGCCGCCCTTCCGCCCGCTCTGACGGCCTGTTCGGATTCCGGCGGTTCGGGCAAGCTGCGCGTCGTCGGCGTCGCCGACCAGCAGAAACCGATAGAAGAGCTCGTCGCCCTCTACCGAAAGTCCCGGCCCGACGACGAGTTCGCCACCTCCTTCGCGCCCACGGACCAGGTGCAGACGGTGGTGCGCACCCAGCTCGCCGGGGGCAACGCCCCCGATGTCCATGTGCTCTATCCCGGCAGCGGCAGCGCCATGTCCATGGTCGAGCTGGCCAAGGCCGGACTGCTCGCCGACCTCAGCGCGCAGCCGTGGGCCAAAGAGGTCCCGGCGAACTTCCACCCCGCTTACCGGCACGAAGGAAAAACGTATCTGTACTCGGCGGGGAGCAGCGTCATCGGCGCCATCCACAACAAGAAGGCCTTCGCCGAGGCCGGAGTCGAACCGCCGAAGACCTGGAACGAACTCCTCGATGTCTGCGCGAAGCTGAAGGCCAAGGGCATCATCCCGATCGCGCTCGGCACGCAGACGCCCTGGGTCACCCAGCTGATCACCTACGCGCTGGTCCCCAACGCCGTCTATGCGAAGAACCCGGGTTTCGACGCCGAGATGGCCTCCGGCAAGGCGCACTTCCGCGGCTCCGGGTGGGCCGATGCAATGGGCAAGTACCAGGAGCTGCAACGCCGGGGCTTCTTCAACGAGAACCCCAACGGTACGACGTACGAGCAGCAGACCTCGATGGTCGCGAGCGGCAAGGCGGCGATGGCCGTCCAGGTCTCCGCCGTGCTCGCCAACTTCCGCCAGGCCGCACGGAATCCGGACGACCTCGGCATGTTCCCCTTCCCGGGCGGTGACGACGCCGCGGACCTGTGGATCCCGGCGGGCATCGTCGTCGGGCTCGGGGTGTCCGCGCGGTCCAGGAAGTCGGCCGCTGCGAAGCGGTTCATCGAGTTCCTCGGGAAGCAGGAGAACGTCGACCGCTGG
Organism: Streptomyces sp. NPDC048295; assembly: GCF_040652135.1. Taxonomy (NCBI): domain Bacteria; kingdom Bacillati; phylum Actinomycetota; class Actinomycetes; order Kitasatosporales; family Streptomycetaceae; genus Streptomyces; species Streptomyces sp. NPDC048295. The sequence goes on along the minus strand of NZ_JBEZLL010000026.1, from coordinate 70,220 downwards.
GCGCAGTCCGTGGCCGCGATCCCGTTCAAGCGCGGCGCCTCGACGAAGACCGACCCGGTCCTCGACGGCTTCCTGCCCCTCATCGACGGCAACCGGGCCGTCCCCTTCATGGACCAGAGCTGGCCCAACGCCGAGGTGCAGCCGGCCCACTTCGCCGCCGTGCAGAACCTCCTCGCGGGCAAGACGGACGTCGACGGCGCGCTGGGACAGATGGACGAGGCCTACGGGAAGAAGTCGTGACGAGCACCTCCGAGAAGACGGTCCCCGGCCCGGCAGGTACGGCCGGGGACGGTCCCGGGGCCGGTCGCGGCCGTCCGGTCCGGCACCGCGACCACACCGTCCCGCCCTGGCTCTTCGTCGTCCCGGCACTCGTCGTCTACGCCTTCGTGGTGCTCTACCCGAGCCTTGCCGGGGTGATGTACGCCTTCACCGACTGGTCCGGGATCGGCGGTTTCTCCTTCACCGGGACGGAGAACTTCCGCACCCTGCTCGACGACGGCCGGGCCCTGGAGTCCGTCGGCAACACCCTGCTGCTCACCGTCGCCGTGGTCGTGGTCCAGAACGGCATCGGCCTGCTGCTCGCACTCGGTGTCCACACCAACATCAGGTCCCGGGCGGTACTGCGGCTGATCTTCTTCGCGCCGGCCGTGGTCAGCCCGGTCATGGTCGCGATCCTCTGGAAGTACGTCTACAACCCGGAGAACGGCGCCGGTCTGAACGGTCTTCTCGGTGCGGTCGGGCTCGGCGGACTGCGTCAGGACTGGCTCGGCGACCCCTCGCTCGCCCTGTGGTCCGTCGCGGCGATGGTCGTGTGGCAGTACGCGGGCTACTCGATGGTCGTCTTCCTGGCCGGACTCCAGGGCGTACCCGCCGAGCTCCACGAGGCGGCCCGGATCGACGGGGCGGGTTCCTGGCAGCGCTTCCGCTACGTCACCTGGCCGCTGCTGGCCCCGGCGCTGACGATCAACCTGATGCTGTCGACCATCGGCGGACTCAAACTCTTCGACCAGGTCTACGCCGCCACCAACGGCGGACCCGGCACCTCCAGCGAGACGCTGTCGACGGTCCTGTACAAGGAGGCCTTCGTCTACGGAAAGTTCGGCTACAGCACCGCCGTGGCCCTGGTCCTCGCGCTGTTCGTCGCCGCCGTCTCGCTGGTCCAGCTCCGCTACCTGCGCGCGAGGGAGGTCACCGCGTGAGCACCTCGACGAGCCCGGGAACGGCAGCACCCGGGCGCGGGCGCCGCAGACCGCCGTACGGGCGGTACGTCCTCGAACTGGTCATGATCGCCGTCGCGGTGGTCTTCCTGTTCCCGGTGTACGCCCTGATCACCCTGGCGATGAAGGACCCCCGGCAGATCTCCGAATCGCCCCTCTCGCTGCCCTCGCCGCCCACCTTCGGCAACTTCGGCGACGCCTGGTCCTCCGCCTCGCTGGGGCCCGCCCTGGTCAACAGCACGGTCATCACGGCGGTCAGCCTGCTGCTGCTGATCGTCCTCGGATCCACGGGGGCCTACTACCTCGCGCGGTGCGCCCGCGGCCTCGGCTACGGGCTGTACATCCTGTTCCTGCTGGGCATCGTGCTGCCGTTCCAGCTCGGCATGATCCCGCTCTACAGACTCGTCGACGACCTGGGCTGGCTCGGCACGTACCAGGGCATGGTGCTCTTCTACACCGGCATCCAGCTGCCCTTCACCGTCTTCCTGTACACCGGGTTCATCCGCGCGCTGCCGCCGGACTACGCGCAGGCCGCGCTGATCGACGGCTGCAACCACCGGCAGGCGTTCACCCGGGTCGTGTTCCCGCTGCTGCGCCCCATCACCGGCACCGTGATCATCCTGAACGCCGTGTTCATCTGGAACGACTTCTTCACTCCGCTGCTGTACCTGGGCGGCTCCGACAAGGAGACCGTGCCGGTGGGCATCTTCGCCTTCGTCGGCCAGTACGTCTCGGACTACGGACTCGTCTTCGCCGGGCTGGTCCTCGCCGCGCTGCCGGTCCTGATCGTCTTCGTGGTCCTCCAGCGCTATGTGATCAAGGGCTTCGCGGGCGGTCTCAAGGGCTGAGGAGCTCCCATGACACATCTGGAGGACGGCCCCCTCCTCCCGCCGGGCATCGCGGCGGTCCTCGCCGGGCCGCCGCGTGCCTTCTCACCCGTCGCGATCTGGTGGTGGAGCGGGGAGCGGCTCGAACGGGCCCGGCTGCGGGCTCAGCTGGAGCGCTTCGCGCAGGGTGGGGTGCACAATCTCGTGCTTCTCAATCTTGCGCCGTCGGGGCCGTTGTTCGGCTCCGACGCCGACGATCCGCCGTTTCTCTCCGACGCGTGGTGGGCGTTGCTCGACGGGGTGTGCGAGGACGCCCGGGAGCTGGGGGTCGCTCTCTGGTTCTACGACCAGCTCGGCTTCTCCGGCGCCGATCTGCAGGCACGCCTCGTCGACGAGCGGCCCGCCCACGCGGGCCGGCGGCTCGACCGGGTGCGGGCCGTGGTGGAGTCCGCGGCGGACCGGGCCGGCGAGCTGCGCTGTCCGCCGGACGGCCGGCCGCTCGCCGGCAGCGCCGAACCGCTCGACGCCGACGGCCGGAGTACCGGCCCGGCGGTCCCGGTGGCGGTGTCCGACGGGGCGGTACGGGCGCCCGGCCCCGGACACTGGCGGCTGACGCTCCATCACCATGTGCCGCTGGGCTTCGACTACCTGGGCGCCGAGGCCTGTGCGGCGCTGCTGGACCGGGTGCACGGGGAGTTCGAACGCCGGCTCGGCGACCGGCTCGGGTCCGTCGTCGTCGGCTCGTTCCAGGACGAGCTGCCTTCCCTCCCCACCTGGTCCACCGGTTTCGCCGACGCCTTCCGGCGCCTTCACGGGTACGACATCGGCGAGCGGCTCGACGCCCTGTACGACGGCTGCGCGGACCCGGACGTCCACCGGGTCCGCCGCGACTACCACCTGACCCGGGCCGAACTGGCCGAGGCGGCGTTCTTCCGGCCGCTGGCAGCCTGGCACGAACGTCATGGACTGCTCATCGGCTGCGACCAGCAGGACCCCGCCCGCGCCGGGCACCCGGTGGCCGGCGTGGAACTGTACGCCGACTACGCGCGAACGCACCGCTGGTTCTCGGCGCCCGGCTCCGACCACCACGGGGACGCCCGCGTGCACTCCTCGCTCGCCCACCTCTACGGCCACCGCCGCACCTGGGTCGAGGCCTTCCACTCCACCGGCTGGGGCGGCACCCTGGAGGAGACCTTCGACTGGCTGCTGCCGTGGCTGCGGGCCGGCGCCACGCTCTACAACCCGCATGCCGTCTACTACACGACCAAGGGCGGCTGGTGGGAGTGGGCGCCGCCCGCGACCGACTGGCGCCAGCCGTACTGGCGCCACCACCGTGTCTTCGCGGACGCCGTGACCCGGCTGTGCGCGATCCTGAGCCTCGGTCATCATCTGTGCGACATCGCGATCCTGCTGCCCACCACCACCGCCCAGGCGGGCACCGCCCTGGACGGGGTCACCGAAGCGGCGCGGCGCGCCCAGTCGGTGTACCTCGCACTCGTCGGGGACATGGCCTGGTTCCGTACCCGGCCCGGCATCATGGACCGCCTCGGCCTCGATGCCGATGTCATCGACGACGCCTCGCTGGCCCGCGCCCGGGTCTCCCGGCTCGACGACGGGGTACGGCTGCGGGTCGCGGACGAGGCGTACGCCACGATCGTGCTGCCCTCGTGCACCGTCCTGGAACGGGAGACGGCGCGGCGGCTCGTCGAATTCGCCTCCGCCGGTGGGCGGTTGATCGCACTGGGCGATCTCCCCGGGCAGCTGGTCGGCCCCGGCACGGACACCCCGGCCGGACTGCGGGAGTGCTTCGCGGACGGCCGGGCCGTGCACATCCCCACGACGGACGACCCGGCCGGTCCGCTCGCCGCCGCCCTCGGCGGTGCGCACCCGGTCGTCCGGGCCCCGGTGCCCGCGCTCGCGCGCCGGGTGGACGGCGCCACGGTGGTGTTCCTGACCGCGGCCGCGCCCCGGGCGACCCGCGCGTCCGTCGCCGCCCCCGACGAGCGGGGCGCCGCGCTGGGCTGGCTGGACGCCCGCTACGACTTCGACCCCGGCCGCTACGCGCGGCGGGCCCGGGTACGGGTGCGGGACGTTTCGGGGCCGGCCGTGCTGGTGGACCCGTTCGGCGGTGCTCCGCGGACGCTGCCGACGCTGCCCGCCGAGGACGACGCGCGGGCCGTCGAGGTCGTGGTGCCCTTCGACACCGGGCCCGCGGCCGTGCTGGTCTTCCCGGCGCACGACCGGGAGCCGGCCGCGCCCGTGGCGCACCGTTCCGGGCCGGGTGCCACCGTGGTGGAGATCCCTCCGGACGCGGAGTGGGACATGGTGCTCGTCCCGACGCTCGACAACACCTGGGGCGACTTCGCCCGCCCCGCGACCGGGCCGCCCACGGGTACGGCCGTCACGGAGTGCCGGACCTTCCGGCACCGGGTGGAGGCGGCCGGTGAGGACGGTGTCCGGGACGGCTGGGCCGCGCCCCGCGGCCCCGGTCGTACGGCCGGGGCCACGGTCCACGCGACCTTCGGCCCGCGCGCGGTCGTGCTCCGTGAGGAACCCGGCCGGGACCGCGACGCCTCGGTACTCGAATGGTCGGAGACCCTGGGCGTGTACAAGGACCCGGTGCACCGTGCGGTTCTGGGGCCGAAGGGGCATGTGCCCGAGGAGTTCGCGCACATCGGCCGCGTGGTCGCCGGGGAGGTGGTGCGGCTGCGGGTGGCACTGGGGCTGGACGAGTCCTTCGAGGGGCATCTCGCGATCGGTGCCGCGGCGGCCAAGCGGGTACGGATCGACGGCGTGCCGGTGGCTCTCGACGACGGGGGCCATCTCGCGATGGGCCCGGTGCGGGCAACGGCCGGAGTCCATCTCCTCGAACTGGACCTGACTGCACATCAGGACGGCGAGCTGCGTGCACACTTCGCCCTCGTGCGGGATCCCGGGCGCTATCGGCGCCCGGAGTGGATCCACGCACCCGGCACGATGGGCACCGCGTTGCACCTGTCGGTGCTCCCCGGCCGGGCCGTCGTCCAGGTGGCCTCCCGGGTGCCCTGCACCCTGCGGGTGAACGGACGGCTCATCGGCAGGCAGGGCGGCTTCGACCCGTACGCCGAGCACGCGGTGCCACATGTGCGGCGGTACGACGTGGCGGCCGCTCTTCGCCCCGGCGACAACGAGATCACGGTCGCGACGTCCGGCGACGGCGAGCGCGCGGTCCTGGTGGACGCGGTCCTCGAAGACGGGCACGGCGGGCGGCTCGCGACCCTGCACAGCGACTCCCGCTGGTGGGCCGAGGACACGCGGGGGCGCGGGCCGGTCCGGGTGCGCCGGGAGCCGGTGGGTGATCCCGCCGCCCTGTTCCTGCGCCGCCGCCCCCATCCGCTGCCGGGTGCCGCGTGGCTGGACCCGGAGGCCGACGACGGCACGGTGGTGCCGGTACGGTTCGCGGTTCCGGGGCGCCGGGGCGGTGTGGAGTGGCTGTGGTGCGAACTCCCGCCCGGTACACGTCGGTTGACGGCAACGGTGCACGGCGTGGTCACGGTCCATGTGGACGGCTGCGAATGCCCCGCCACCGTGACCGCCGTCGATGCCCGGGGGGTGCGCACCGTGACGGCCGAGCTGCCGCCCGCCGGTCGCGGCGGGCCGCGGACCGCGGCCCTGCGGGTACGGACGCGCCCCGGGTACGAGGGCGGTGCCGCGCTGGCGGGTCCGCTGCGGTGCGCGGTGGGCCCCGGGCGGATCCGGCTCGGCGACTGGGAGAGCCAGGGCCTGGCCGAGTACAGCGGCGGGGTGCGGTACGGCCGCGTGCTGACCGTGCCCGCCGATGCCGCGGCGGGTCCGGTGTGGCTGGACCTCGGGCGGGTCCGGGGCACCGCGGAGGTACGGGTCGGGGGCACCGAGGCGGGGGTGCGGGTGTGTTCCCCGTACGTCTTCGAGCTGACGGGGCTGGTCGTGCCCGGGGCCAATGCTGTGGAGATCACCGTGTTCGGGACGCTGGCACCCCGCCTGGACGCGACGAGCCCGACCCATTTCGTCTTTCCCGGGCAGCGGGTCAGCGGCCTGCTGGGTCCGGTGCGGCTGCGCACCGGACGGGTGTGACCGGCGGGGCGGGGTGGGTGCCGAACGGCCACCGGCCGGCACCCCGCCGCCCGGCGAGGCCGGGTGTCTCGTCCTCGTCCGGCGCGGGCCGCTCCGAGCCCGTGACCGGTCCTGTCCGGTTCTGTCCGGTACGGTCCGGTCCGGTCCGGTCCGGGCGGTACTCCTCCCGCGGGGTCGCCTCCGAACGGCGAACAGTCCCCGTCCGGCCCGCATCGGCCGGGGATCGGGCAGGTCCTCGGGCAGGCCCGGACGGTGCGGCGAGAACATGGGCGCGAGCATGACCGCCCTGCCCGCGCCCGCTCCGAGGACGGCTGCGGTCCGCCCGCTACCTGTCTCCCGTCAGCATCGGCAGCAGCAACGCCGCGGACCAGCTGAAGTTGGGCGAGTTGAGCGGCGCCCCGGTGGTCGGGTCGTAGTTCTCCATGATCGGTCCGTTGCCGGCGAGGCCCGACGCGCGGGTGAGGAGGCGCTCCGTCAGGGCGTCCGCGTCCTTGCCGTAGCCGTAGCGGCGCAGGCCGCCGAGGGCGAAGTAGGCCTGGTCGAACCAGACGGGGCCGCGCCAGTAAGCGGTCGGCGAGAAGTAGGGGGAGCTCTTCGCCACCGTCGGGAAGGGCACGGTGGTGGCGAACTCCGCCGGGTCCGTCAGCTTGTCGCGCACGGAGCGGGCCTGTGCGGCGGACGCCGTGCCGGTCCACAGCGGGACGGCACCCTCGATGCCACGGCCCCGGGAGGTGAGCGGTGTGCCGGTGCCGAGCGCGGTGTCGTGGAACCAGCCGTCCGTGGCGTCGTACATCGTCGTGCGGACGGCGGTGGCGGTGGCCTCGGAGCGCTGCTGCCAGTGCCGGGCGTCGGCGCCGCGGCCGAGCGCGCCCGCGATGCGCGCCACGTACCCCTGGTCGGAGGCGAGATAGGAGTTCAGGTCGACGGACTCCTGGTCGACGGAGTAGCCGAGGAGCGTTCCGTCGGCGGCCCTGTTGGCGACGATGCCGGTGCCGAGGGTGGCGTCGAAGCGGGGCGCGTTGTCCATGCCGCTCTCCCAGGCGGCGGCGAGACGCCGCTCCTCGGGGGAGTCGTTGGCGGGGTCGACGGTGGCACCGTACTCCGCGAGACCGTTGTGGTCGTGGTCCCGGTTGCGGTACCACCACGCCTGGTACGCGGCGAGCTTCGGGTACATCTCGCGCAGGAAGGCCCTGTCCCCGGTCTTCCTGTACACCTCCCACACCGCCCAGGCGGCCAGCGGGGGCTTGGAGTTGCGTTCGTTCCAGTTGCCGCCGCCGCGTGCGGGGTCGTTGTAGAAGATGACGTCGGGGATCATCCCGGCGTCCTGGGGGCGGGTCGTGGAGCCGGGGCGGATCTGCCAGTCGAACATGGAGCGGATCTGAGACTGGGCCAGCCCGGGGGCGAAGCGTGCGATGCCCACGGCCTGCTTCCAGGTGTCCCAGGCCCAGATGCCGCCGGTGAACCACTTGTAGGAGATCGACGGTGTGATCCCGTCGTGCTTGATCTGCCCGGCGGCACTGCGCCAGTTGGTGACGAGGGTCTCCAGGGACTTCACGGCCGTACGCCGCCGGTCGGCGGGCACGCCCCGGGTGACCCCGGCGACGTAGCCACGCCAGCGCGCGTCGGACGCGGACACGACGGATGCGGGGCGGGCCAGCACCTCGCGGACCTTCGCCCGCTCCTTCCCGCGCTCGGCGGCGGTGAAGGTGTAGGACTCGGTCCAGTCGAAGCTGTGCGAGCGGCCGGGGGCGAGGGTCACCGGGTCCGCCGCCTCGGTGCGGTAGCTGTCGCCGTCCACCGTCGTGCGGACGCGGTCCCTGTGGGTGACCTCGAAGCGCTCCGTGCCGTCGGTGAGGTAGTCCCATGTCTCGCGGACCTTCGCGAAGTCGACGCCGACGCCGGAGCCGGTGGCGGTCAGCGACGGTGCGTCGCGCATCGGCTTGTCGGCGGGCCGCAGCAGGCTGCCCGTCCAGTCGGCGCCCAGGGTGCGGGGCGCCGGGCCGGTGTTGCGGACCTCCGCCCTGACCAGGGCGCTGCGGTCGGTGGCGAAACGGAGTTCGAGGGTGAGGCGCAGGCCGCGGCCGAGGTCGTAGGACTGGAGGAGGCGGCCCGGGAGCGAGGTGAGCCGGGGCGCACCGCCGCCGGCCAGGTCCACAGTGCGGCCGTGTTCGGTGAGGCGGATGCGGCTGAAGGACTTGCTGAGCCACCAGGGGTATTCCTGGGCGATGTAGAGGGGCCCGGAGAAGCCTCCGTACGCGTCCTTGTCGCCGGCCTCCGGGAGGGCATAGGCGTGCCAGGACCCCTGGTCGGCGAAGACGTTGACGGGATTGTTGTCCTCGTCGTCGCCGGGCTGCGCGGCGGCGGGGGTGCCGTGCAGGTCGAGGACGTCGGCGTACGCAGGCGGGGGCTTCGGGTGCCCGTGGGCGCTCGCCGCCTGCGGTACGGCGAGGGCACCGCCCGCCAGGAGGAGCGCGGTCAGGGCGCTCAGGGATCGGCGTCCGGTCGGGTGTCGGTCTCTCGATCGGGTCATTTCCCGGTCTCTCCAGGGGTGTCGGTGGCGATGCGCAGGACGGCGGCGCCGAGTGGGCCGAGGTCGATGTGGCCGCGGACGGTTCTTCCGGTGAGCAGGTCGGTACCGCCGATGGCGTATCGGCCCGTCAGCGGGGTCCGGGTGGTGTGGTCGTTGTGATTGAGGACGAAGAGGTACGTGCCCTGTGCGCCGGAGCGCACGGTCGCCTCGACGCCCTCGGGGACGTCGAGCACGGGCCGTACGCCCGCCGCCCCCAGCGCCCCGTCGAGCACGGCCGCGATGCCGTCGCCTAGGTGGGCGCTGACGTACCACGCGGTGCCGGTGCCGTAGGGGTGGCGGGTGATCGCGGGGCGGCCGGTGAGCTCGCCGGCCCCGTAGGAGTCGACGGCCTCCGTGTCCGGGCCTCCGGGCTCGATCCACTCGCTCCACAGGGTGGCCTCGGCGCCGGAGGCCAGGGGCACCGCCACGCCGTCGGGGATCGGCCAGAACTCGTCGACGGACACGCCGAGCACGTCCCTCAGCGGCCCGGGCGCGCCGCCGTCGTGGATGTGGTCGTGGCCGTCGACGACGCCGGAGAAGGGACCGCACACGAGGTGGCCGCCGCCGTGTACGTAGGCGGCGAGGCGTGCGGCGTTCTCGGGCCGCAGCAGATGGAGGTTGGGGGCGAGGACGGCCCGGTAGCCGTCGAGGCGGGCGTGCGGGGGAACGAAGTCGATGGTGACGGCGCGGGCGTGGAGCGCCGCGTACCAGGGGCGCAGCAGCTCGCGCCAGCGCATCCGGGCCGAGGGGTGGTCGTCGGCCTCCAGGGCCCACCAGGAGTCCCAGTCGAGGACGATCGCCACCTCCGCCGGGGCGGTGGTGCCGGTGACCTCGCCGAGCCGGGCGAGTTCGGCGCCGAAGCGCACCGTCTCGCGCCAGCCCCGGGACGCGGTGCCCCGGTGCGGGAGCAGGGCGCTGTGGTACTTCTCGGCTCCGGCGCGGGAGGCGCGCCACTGGAAGTACATGATGCCGTCGGCGCCGCGGGCCAGTGCCTGGAGGGACCAGAGGCGTTGCAGGCCGGATTTCTTGGGGACGTTGACCGGCCGCCAGCTGACGGCGGACGGCGCCTGTTCGAGGAGCAGCCAGGGCAGGCCGCCCTTGAGGGAGCGCATCAGGTCGTAGTTGAGGGCGGCGTCGACATGGGCGCGGGGTTCGGCGGGGTCCGGGTAGGCGTCGTCGGCGACGAGGTCCTCGTGCTCGGCCCACTTCCAGTAGTCGAGTGCCTTGAACATCGACATGAAGTTGGTGGTGGCCGGGGTGCCGGGGGCGATCTCCGCGAGTGCCCGGCGCTCGGCCCGGTGGCATTCGAGGAGGGCGTCGGAGCAGAAGCGCCGCCAGTCGAGCAGCTGCGTCGGGTTGACCGGTCCAGGGGCGGTGCGGGGCGGTTCGATCTCGTCGTACGTGCTGTAGCGCTGCGACCAGAAGGCCGTGCCCCAGGCTTGGTTGAGGGCGCCGACGGTGCCGTAGCGGTCGGTGAGCCAGGCGCGGAAGTGTGCGGCGGAGCGGGCGCAGAAGCACTCGGTGACGTGATCGCCGTACTCGTTGTGGATGTGCCACAGGGCGAGGGCGGGATGGTGTGCGTAGCGTTCGGCGAGGGTGCGGGTGAGCCGGAGTGCGGCGGCGCGGTAGTCGGGCGAGGACGGGCAGTAGTGCTGGCGCGAGCCGAATTCGAGGCGTACGCCGTCGGCCGTGACCGGCAGGATCTCCGGGTGGGCGCGCACCAGCCAGGCCGGCGGTGACGCGGTCGCGGTGGCCAGGTCGACGGCGATGCCATGGGCGTGCAGCAGGTCCAGGAGACGGTCGAACCAGTCGAAGTCCCAGGATTCCGGGCCGGGTTGGAGCCGGGCCCAGGAGAACACGCCGACGGTCACCATGGTGACTCCGGCCTCGCGCATCAGCCCGGCGTCCTCGGCCCAGACCTCCTCGGGCCACTGCTCGGGGTTGTAGTCACCGCCGTAGAGGACCCCGGGGACACGGGTCAGGCGGCTCATCCCTTCACCGCCCCGCCGAGGAGTCCGGCGACGAACTGCCGTTGGAAGACCAGGAAGAGGAGCATCAGCGGAAGCGTGGCGAGGAGCGAGCCGAGCATCAGGCCCGAGTAGTCGACGTGGGAGAGCCCCGTGAGGGTGTTGAGTGCTACAGGCACGGTGTATTTGTCCTCGGAGTTCAGCATGAGCAGCGGCCAGATGAAGCTGTTCCACTGCGCCATGAACGTGAAGATGACCAGGGCGCCGAGTTGCGGGCGCACGCACGGCAGCACGACCTGGTAGAAGGTGCGCAGCTCGCCGGAGCCGTCGATCCGGGCCGATTCGAGGAGTTCGTCGGGGAAGTCGACGAAGCTCTGCCGCATCAGGAGGATGCCGAAGGAGTTCGCCAGGAACGGCAGGACCACCGCCTGGTACGAGTCGATCCAGCCGACGCTCGCCATCATCTGGAACAGCGGCACGAGCAGTACCTGGAACGGGATCATCATCGTGGCGAGCACCGCGCCGAGCAGCAGACCCCGGCCGCGGAAGCGGTACTTGGCCAGTCCGTAGCCGCACATGGCGGAGATCAGCGAGCTGAGCGCGGTGTGGACGACGGCGATGCCGACGCTGTTGAGGAGGACCCGTCCGAAGCCGATGGTGTCCTGGAGCCGGACGAGGTTGTCGAGGAGTCTGCCGCCGGGCAGGAACGGCGGCGGCGAGTGGAACAGCTCGGACGTGGAGTGTGTCGCGGCGATCGCCATCCAGAGGAACGGCACCAGGCTGACGATCGCGCCGGCCGCGAGGAGGAGGCGGACGAGGTACCGGCCGGCGCGCCGGGCCGGGGGGATGCGTACGGGGGCCTGCTGGGGGGCGGTCACCGGCGGCGCTCCCTTCCGAAGGCGACGTACTGGAGGGCCGAGACGGCGGCTATGAGGGCGACGACGACCCAGGCGATGGCGGCGGCGTAGCCGAAGTCGAGCTGCTGGAAGCCGACCTTGTAGAGGTAGACGACCGGGGTGAGGGTGGCGTCGTCGGGGCCGCCGCGGGTGAGGACGTAGTTCTCGTCGAAGAGCTGGAGGGTGCCGATGGTGGAGGTGATCACACAGAACAGGACGACCGGGCGCAGCTGCGGCAGGATCACGCGCGTGTACGTGGACAGGGTGCCGGAGCCGTCGATCGCCGCGGCCTCGTACTGTTCCTTGCCGATGGACTGGAGTCCGGCGAGCAGGATGATGGCGTTGTAGCCGGTCCAGCGCCAGGTCAGGGACGCGATCAGGGAGACGCGGGCCCAGGTGGGGCTGTTGAGCCAGTCGACCTGGCCGATGCCGACGGCGCCGAGGATCTGGTTGACGAGGCCGCCGTCGGTCTTGAGGAGGACCTGGAAGACGACGGCGTACGCGACGAGTGTGGTGACGGCGGGCAGGAAGTAGACCGCTCGCCAGGTGCCGCGGAAGCGCAGCCAGGACTGGTTGAGCAGGACGGCGAGGACGAGGGCCAGGCCGATCATCACGGGGACCTGGACGACGAGGATGATCCCGGTGTTGACGAGCGACTCCAGGAAGGCGGGGTCGTCGGTCATGCGCCGGTACTGGTCGAGTCCGGCCCAGTGGATGGCGCCGGCGTCCTCGGTGGTGAAGCTCTGCAGGAGGCTCGCGCCCAGCGGGTAGGCGAAGAAGAGCGCGAAGAGGACGGCCGCCGGTCCGGCGAAGATCCAGGCGGTGGGACGCCGCCGTCCGCGGCGCGCCCGGGCCGGGGCGCGGGCGGGAGCCATGGGCCGGTCGTGGGTGGTGGGGACTGCCATCGGGCTACTTCACCCTTTCGCGGCCGGTGGCCGTGGCGAGCTGTCGCGCGGCCGAGTCCAGGGCGGCGCGCGGGTCCTTGCCGCGCAGCATCACGCCGGTGACGGCGGAGACCATGATGTCGGTGGCCTTCGCGTCGTCCTTGTCGTACTCGACCGGCGGGATGTTGCGGGCGAGCCGGGCGAACACGTCGAGGGCCGCCTGCCCGCCGAAGTACTCCCGCTTCGTGCTCAGGTACGGGTCGTCGAGTGCGGGCAGATAGGCGGGGAAGAGTCCCTCGCGCTTGAGCATGGAGACCTGGTTGGCCTTGCCGGTGAGCAGGAATTCGATGAACGCCCAGGCGAGGCGGGGGTTCTTGCTCTGCGCGGGGACGCAGAGCGTGGAGCCGCCGATGTTGGAGGTGCGGATGCCGTCGGGGGTGAATCCGGGCAGCGGCACCACCGAGAACCTCCCTTTCAGCTCCGGCATCTCGTCGGTGATGGTGCCCGTCCACCAGGCGGCGGTGGGCGTGGTGGCGGCCTTGCCCTCCTTGGTGCCGGTGACGAGCCCGTCCCAGCCCTTCTCGTAGTCGACGAGCCCCCTGTCGTGCAGGGTCTTCATCAGCGTGAGGGCCTTCACTGCCTGAGGGGTGTCGACGGCGACCCGGCCGTTCCTGAAGTAGAGCTGGCCCTGCTGCTGGAGCAGCATCGGCAGGATCCCGGTGTCGGTGGAGTCCATGATGAGCAGCTTGCGGCCGGTGGCCTGCTTGATACGGACGCCCGCTGCCACATAGTCGTCCCAGGTCAGCAGTGACGCGGGGTCGACTCCGGCGGCACGGAAGTGGTCCGTGCGGCAGTAGAGCGCGCAGGGGCCGATGTCCCAGGGCAGGGCGAAGACGGTGCTGCCCTTGCCCGTGACGGTGCGCCACGCGGCGCGGTCGAAGTCGCCCCCGTAGCGGCCGCCGAGGCTCGTCAGGTCGTAGAAACCGCCCGGGAAGTTGCCCAGGTAGCGCGGCATGTGGCTGCCCTCGACCGTGAGGACGTCGGCGAGGCCCGAGCCGCCGCGCAGGCCCACGGTGATCTTGTCGTAGGCGTTGTCGTAGCCGATGTCGACGATGTCGACGGTGGTGCCGGGGTGGTGCTCCTCGAAGGTGCGGGCGAGGCGCTTCATGGCCTTGGCGGCCACGTCCCACGACCAGACGGTGATCCTTCCGCTGACCTCGCCCCCTTCGCCCTCCTTCCCGCCGCCGATGTCGCGGGCCTGGCCGCCGCCCGCGCCGCCCATGGCGCATCCGCTGACCAGGGACGATGCCGCGGCCGCGATGCCTGTGGCCAGAACGGCCCGTCGGGTGGGTCCTGTTGACACTCTTGCCTCCTGGAGCCTGAATGCCTAATGCTGTATTCAGAACACTGAATGACGGAGGCTGCCGTCAAGAGGTGTACACCCAAAGACTTTTGCTGCTGTGGTCCATGGCCGGCCCCCGAGCCGGCTCACGCGAAAGGCGCGGCATGACGTCACCCCAGGACTCCGTACACACCTACACCCATCCCTACATCCCGAACGCGGTCCCGGCCGTACGGCAGGCGATGCTGGAGGAGATCGGCGCCGGGAGCGTAGAGGACTTCTACGCCGACATCCCGGACGGCATCCGGCTCCACCGCCCCCTCGACCTACCGGCCCCACTGCGTTCGGAGGCCGAACTCACCCGCCACATGGAGGAGTTGCTCGGCCGCAACACCTCGACCCGGCAGGCGCTCAGCTTCCTGGGCTCCGGCTGCTACCAGCACCACGTCCCGGCGGTGGTGGACGAGGTGGTCAACCGGAGCGAGTTCCTCACGGCATACGCCGGCGAGCCGTACGAGGACCACGGCCGCTTCCAGGCGCTGTGGGAGTACCAGTCGATGATGGCCGAACTGCTGGACGTCGAGGTCGTCAACGTCCCGGTGTACGACGGCTTCCAGGCCGCGGGCACCGCCCTGCGCATGGCCGGCCGGATCACCGGCCGCCGCCGCCTGCTCGTCGCCACCGCGATCGACGCCGACAAGCTCTCCCGGATACGCGACTACGTGAGCCCCGACCACGACGTGACGGTGGTCCCGGTCGGTCCGGACACCGGCCGCGCCGACCTCGACGCGGTGCGCGGGGCGCTCGCCGCCGGGGACACGGCCGCGGTGTACGCGGACTCGCCCTCCGCGCTCGGCATCGTCGACGAGGCGCTCCCCCGCCTCGCCGAACTCGCCCACGAGGCCGGGTCGTTGTATGTCGTGGGCTGCAATCCGCTCACCCTCGGCGTGCTCGCGCCGCCCTCCGCATACGGCGCCGACATCGCCTGCGGCGACATCCAGCCGCTCGGCCTGCACCAGAGCTTCGGCGGCGCCAACGCGGGCTTCATCGCCACCCGCGACGAGGAACGGCTGGTCGCCGAGTACCCCTCGCGTCTGTTCGGCCTGGTGCCGACGAGCGTCGAGGGCGAGTACGGCTTCGGCGACGTCGCCTACGAACGGACCTCGTTCGCGCTGCGCGAGGAGGGCAAGGAGTGGGTCGGCACGGCCGCCGCGCTGCACGGCATCGGGGCCGGGGTGTATCTCGCGCTGATGGGACCGCAGGGCATGCGGGAGATCGGCGACACCGTCCTCGCGCTCACCGCGTACGCCCGCAACCGCCTCGCCGAGGTGCCCGGCATCGAGGTCCCGTACGGCGACGCCCTGCACTTCGCCGACTTCACCGTCCGGTACACGGGTGGCCGGACCGCCGACGAGATCCGCGCCGGCCTGAAGGAGCGGGGCATCTTCGGCGGCGTGCCGACCGGCGAGCACGAGGCCGCGTACTGCGTCACCGAAGTCCACACCAGGGCCGACATCGACCGGCTCGCCGCGACCCTTGAGGAGATCGTCAAGTGACCGCCCACGCGCCCGTGTCCGTCTCCCCCGAGGAAGCGCGCATCGCCGGCAAGCCGCGTCTGCGCCGGTTCCAGCAGGCGTCCTGGGACGAGAAGCTGATCTTCGAACTCGGTTCGCCGGGCGAGCGCGGCGTCCTCGTACCGTCCGCCGGCCCGTCCCTCGAAAGGCCCGCGATCCCCGCCGCCCTGCGCCGCGCCGAACCGCCCGCCCTGCCGGAGATGTCCCAGCAGCAGGTCCTGCGCCACTACTTGCGCCTCTCGCAGGAGAATCTGGGCGCCGACCTCAACATCGATGTCGGCCAGGGGACCTGCACCATGAAGTACAGCCCCAAGGTCAACGACCAGTTCGTCCGCGACCCGCGGATCGCATCGCTGCACCCGCTCCAGGACGAGGACACGGTCCAGGGCGTCCTCGGGATCATCCACAGCCTGGAGCAGCTCCTCAAGGAGATCTCCGGCATGGACCGGGTGTCGCTCCAGCCGGGTGCGGGCTCCGCCGCGATCTACACCAACGTGTCGATGATCCGGGCCCATTTCTCGGCGCGCGGCGAGCTGGAGCAGCGCGACGAGATCATCACGACCATCTTCTCCCACCCGTCGAACGCGGCCTGCGCGAAGACGGCGGGCTTCAAGGTCATCACACTCCACCCGGACGCGGACGGCTACCCGGACATCGAGGCGCTCAGGGCGGCGGTCGGCCCTCGCACGGCGGCGCTCCTCATCACCAACCCCGAGGACACCGGGATCTACAACCCACGCATCGAGGAGTTCGTCCGGATCGTGCACGAGGCGGGCGGCCTGTGCGCGTACGACCAGGCCAACGCGAACGGCATCCTCGGCATCACCAGGGCCCGGGACGCGGGCTTCGACCTGTGCCACTTCAACCTGCACAAGACGTTCTCGACACCGCACGCGTGCGGTGGTCCGGCGGCGGGCGCCTGTGCCGTCACGGAGGAACTCGCCCCGTACCTCCCGCGCCCGACCGTCGAGTTCGACCCGGGGACGGGCAGGTACCGGCTGGACGACGACCGGCCCGAATCGGTCGGCAAGATGCGGCCGTTCCACGGCGTCGTGCCGAACCTGGTCCGCGCGTACGCGTGGATCATGTCGCTCGGCGCCGAGGGCCTGCGGGCCGCCGCCGAGACGGCCGTCCTCAACAACAACTACCTGCTCCACAAGGTCCGGCGGATACCGGGCGTCTCCGTCCCGTACGCGGCGGGGCGCCCGCGCGTCGAGCAGGTCCGCTACAGCTGGCAGAAGCTCCACGAGGACACCGGCCTGCACTCCGAGGACATCGGTCTGCGCGCCGCGGACTTCGGCACCCACTACTGGACCAGTCACCACCCCTATGTGGTGCCGGAACCCATGACGCTGGAACCGACCGAGTCCTACACGCGCGCCGACCTCGACGAGTACGCGGCGATCCTCGCGGAGATCGCCCGCGAGGCGTACGAGGACCCGGAGACCGTGCGCACGGCACCGCACCGTTCGACCATCCACCGGGTGCGCCCTCAGGCCCTGGACGACCCCGCGGTCTGGGCGGTCTCCTGGCGCGCCTACCGCCGCAAGGTGCTCGGCGAGGCCGGCCGGTGACGAGGGTCGGTCTGGTGGTCAACCCGGTCGCCGGGCTCGGCGGCCGGGTGGGCCTGGGCGGCACCGACGGACCGGACCGCGCCCGCACGGCGCTGTCGCTGGGCGCACGCCCGCTGGCGGCGGCACGTGCGGCCGCGGCGCTGGGTGAACTGGCGGCGCGTGCGGGCGGGCCGGCGCGGGACGGGCTCCTCGTCGTCACCGCCGCCGGCCCGCTGGGCGCCGAGTCCGTCGCCGCCGCGGGGCTCACGGAACGGATCGTGTACGCCGGGACCGGCCGGGACACCTCGGCCGCGGACACGGCCGCCGCCGTGCGGGCCGTGGTCGCCGAGGGCGTCGGCCTCCTGCTCTTCGCCGGGGGCGACGGCACCGCGCGGGACGTGCTCGGCTCCCTCCGCTCCCTCACCGGCGTACCCTGCCCGGTCCTCGGCGTGCCGACCGGCGTGAAGATGCACTCGGCCGTCTTCGCCGTCAGCCCGCGCGCCGCGGGAGAGGTCGCGGCGGCGTGGCTCGCCCGCACGGGCAGGGTCCGGCTGCGGGACGCCGAGGTGATGGACCGCGACGAGGACGCCCTGGGCGAGGGGCGCGTCACCTCGCGGCTCTTCGGGTGGCTCCCCGTTCCCGACGTGCCGGTCCGCGTGCAGCAGCGCAAGACCGGCAGCGCCGCCGCGGCACCGGAGGCGGTCGGGGGGATCGCGGCCGAGGTCGCCGAGCGGGTCGGGTCCGGGCTGCTCGTGCTCGGCCCCGGCAGCACCACCCGGGCGGTGGCGGCGGCGCTCGGCGCGGACGTCTCGCTGACCGGGGTCGACGTGCTCGGCCTGCGGCCGGGCCACCCGCCCCGGATCGTGGCCCGGGACGTGGGCGAGGACGCCCTCCTCGCTCTCGGGCCCGCCTGGATCGCACTCTCCCCCATCGGGGGCCAGGGCTTCCTCCTGGGCCGCGGCAACCAGCAGATCTCGGCGCGCGTCCTGCGCGCGGCGGGCGGCCGCGAGCGCCTGCTCGTGCTGTGCACCGAAGCGAAACTGGCCGCGCTCGGCGGCCGCCCCCTTCTCCTGGACACCGGCGACGACGCGCTCGACGCGGAGCTGTCCGGCCACCATCCCGTCATCACCGGCAGACGGCACACCTCGCTGTACCGCCTGGCCATGTGACCACGTACCCCCGACACCGGACACAAGGAGCCCAAGATGATCTCCCTCGACGGCAAGCGCGCGATCGTGACCGGCGGCGGAGCCGGCATCGGCCGTGCCACCGCCCAGGTGCTCGCCGAACTCGGCGCCCGCGTGGTGATCGCGGACATCGACACGGACGGCGGCGAACGCACCGCGAAGGACACCGGCGGAACCTTCGTACGCTGCGACGTGTCACGGCGCGAGGACTGCGAGGCCGTCGTCCACACGGCGCAGGAGCGGTTCGGCGGCGTGGACGTCCTCTTCAACAACGCGGGCATCATCCGCCGCTCCACGGTCTGCGAGATCACCGAGGACGACTGGGACCTGGTGATGGCCGTGAACATCCGCTCGGTGATGCTGATGAGCCGTCTCGTGATCCCCGGGATGGCGGCCCGGGGCGGCGGCTCCATCGTCAACACCGGCTCCGGGTGGGGCATCCGCGGCGGCGGCCGGGCCGTCTCGTACTGCGCGTCGAAGGGCGCCGTCGTCAACATGACCCGCGCCATGGCCATCGACCACGGCCCCGACAACATCCGCGTCAACTGTGTCTGCCCCGGTGACACGGCGACCGGGATGCTGGCCGAGGAGGCCCGCCAGCTCGGCGAGAGCTCCGACGCCTTCTACGCCGACGCCGCGGACCGGCCGCTCGGCCGGATCGGGCAGCCCCGGGACATCGCCCGGACCGTGGCGTTCCTCGCCTCCGACGCCTCGGCGTTCCTGAGCGGAGCGGTCATCCCGGTCGACGGCGCCGGTACCGCGTGACCCGCCGGTAGCGGATAATCGACCGGACCGAAGGGGAGGGCAGCCTCACATGCCAATCGAAAACCGCCCGCTGCGCGAACAGGTCAAGGAGGAACTGATCAAGCGCCTCGGGCGCGGCACGATCGCGACCAGTGAGCCGATCAACGAGGGCCAGCTCGCCACCGAACTCGGCGTCAGCCGGACACCGCTGCGCGAGGCCCTGATCACGCTGGAGCGCGAGGGCGTCATCACCAGCGAGCGCGGCAAGGGCTTCCGCTTCACGCCGCTCAGCGCGCAGGAGTTCCGCGACCTGTCCGCGATCGTCGCGGCGCTGGAGGCGCTCGCCCTGGAGTCCAGCGATCCCGGGCACCTGGCGGCGACGGCCCCCCGTCTGCTGGCGGAGGCGCGCGCGTTCTCGGCGCCGCAGGCGCCCCACGACGTCATAGAGCGTTATGACGACGCCTGGCACGACCTGCTGCTGTCCGGCTGCACCAACGACCGTCTGATGAAGCTGATCACCTCCCTGAAGGTGACGATGCACCGCTACGAGCGGGTGGCCCTGGGCGACCAGGACATCCTGGAGCGTTCGGCACAGGAGCACGAACGGATCGCCGAGTGCCTGCAGCGCGGCGACCTGGACGCGGCCGTCGCGGCACTCAAGGAGAACTGGAACAGCGGCATGCACCGGATCCTGGAGCATCTGAAGGACTGACGCCGCGCGGCGGCGGTGCGGGTCCCGCAGCGGTCTTGACCCGCACCGCCCCTTCGGGGTCCGATCACGGTGGACCCGCCGCCCGACCCAGGGACTGTGACCGCATGACTCTGCAGATCAGCGCCACCAACCCCGAACACCCGGCCCTCCTGCTCGAACTGCCCTGGCACATTCCCCTGGAGGAGTGGCCCGAGAAGTACCTCGTGCCGCTGCCCCGCGGCATCTCCCGGCACGTCGTGCGCTATGCGCGGGCGGGCGAGGAGACCGTGGCCGTGAAGGAACTCGCCGAACGGCCGGCGCTGCGCGAGTACGAGCTGCTGCGTACGCTCGACCGTCTCGGGATACCGGCGGTCGACCCGCTCGCCGTGGTCACCGGCCGGACCGAGGCCGGCGGATCGCCCCTCGAACCCGTGCTGATCACCCGCCATCTGGGTGGTTCGCTCCCCTACCGGTCGATGTTCGAGACGACCATGCGCCCCGGCACGGTGCACCGCCTGATGGACGCCCTCGCCGTCCTCCTGGTCCGGCTGCATCTGACGGGCTTCGCCTGGGGCGACTGCTCGCTGTCCAACACCCTGTTCCGGCGGGACGCGGGCGCGTACGCCGCGTATCTCGTGGACGCCGAGACCGGGGAGCTGCACCCCCGGCTGAGCGACGGGCAGCGCGCGTACGACATCGAGCTGGCGCGGGTCAACATCAGCGGCGAGATGCTCGATCTGGAGGCGGCCGGGGCGCTGCATCCGTCCATCGACCCGATCGCTTTCGGTGTGGAGATCGAGGAGCGCTACCAGGGACTGTGGACGGAGCTGACGCGCACCTCCGTCTACCCGGCGGGCAAGCACCATTACATGGAGCGCCGCATCCGCCGCCTCAACGACCTGGGCTTCGACGTCGCCGAGATGCAGATCTCGCACTCGGACCACGGGGACACGGTCACGTTCGTGCCGAAGGTCGTGGACGCCGGCCATCACCAGCGCCAGCTCCTGCGCCTGACCGGGATGGACGCCGAGGAGAACCAGGCGCGACGGCTCCTGGGCGACCTGGAGAGCTGGATGGCCACCCAGGACGACTACGCCCCCGGCGACCGGCACGGCGCCCGCACCGAGGTACTGGCCCACCGCTGGGTCCGCGAGATCTTCCGGCCCACGGTCCGCGCGGCGCGCGACCGCGTGCCCGCCCGGATGGACGCGGCCGAGCTGTACCACGAACTCCTCGAACACCGCTGGTACCTGTCCGAGCGGGCCCAGCACGACATCGGGCTCGACGCGGCGGTGGAGGACTACGTCAGGAAGACGGCTGCGGCGGACGACACCTGCACATAGGCTGCCCTCCCAAAGAAGCGCGCCGGCCAGCCGGACACCATCCAGACGAGAGGCCCAGGAGCCGCCCCGTGTTCTACCAGGTGCTCAAATACGTCTTCATCGGGCCGCTTCTGCGCTTGCTCTTCCGTCCCCGGATCGAGGGCCTGGAACACATCCCGGAGGACGGCGCGGCGATCGTCGCCGGAAACCATCTGTCGTTCTCCGACCACTTCCTGATGCCGGCGATCCTCAAACGGCGGATCACGTTCCTTGCCAAGGCCGAGTACTTCACCGGCCCGGGGGTGAAGGGGCGGCTGACCGCCGCCTTCTTCCGCGGCATCGGGCAGATCCCGGTGGACCGTTCCGGCAAGGAGGCCGGGCAGGCGGCGATCCGGGAGG
Organism: Streptomyces sp. NPDC048295; assembly: GCF_040652135.1. Lineage (NCBI taxonomy): Bacteria > Bacillati > Actinomycetota > Actinomycetes > Kitasatosporales > Streptomycetaceae > Streptomyces > Streptomyces sp. NPDC048295. Next base: position 48,956 of record NZ_JBEZLL010000026.1, on the reverse strand, counting down.
GGCTCGGGGTGCTGAGCAAGGGCGAGCTGCTGGGCATCTACCCGGAGGGCACCCGTTCGCACGACGGCCGGCTCTACAAGGGCAAGGTGGGCGTGGCCGTCATGGCGATCAAGGCGCAGGTGCCCGTGGTGCCGTGCGCGATGGTCGGCACGTTCGAGATCCAGCCGCCGGGTCAGGTCGTCCCGAGCATCAGGCGTGTCACCATCCGCTTCGGTGAGCCGCTGGACTTCTCCCGGTACGCCGGTCTGGAGAACCAGAAGGCCGCGGTCCGGGCCGTCACCGACGAGATCATGTACGCGATCCTGGGGCTCTCGGGCCAGGAGTACGTCGACGAGTACGCGGTCAAGGTGAAGGCCGCGCAGGCCGAACAGAGCGGCCGGCCGAAGAAGTTCCCGAAACTGCGACGCTCACGGCGGATCCGCGCTCGGTGAACGGCGCCGTCCCGGGTGCCCGACCGCCCCTAGCGTGACCCCATGAGCAAAGGAAACGCGTGGGTGCTGGGGGCGACGGGACAGATCGGACGGGTGGCCGTGCAGTCGCTCGTCGAGGACGGCTGGGAGGTGACGGCCGCCTCGCGGGGCGGCGGCCGGGACGCGCGGTGGGACGGGGCGGTGCGCACGACGGCCCTGGACCGGGACGACGACGGGGCGCTCGCGGCGGCGCTGGGCGACGGCTGTGACGTACTGGTCGACATGGTGGCGTACGACGGTGGGCACGCCCGTCAGCTGACCGCTCTCGCGGACCGGATCGGATCGGCGGTGGTCGTCTCCAGCGGTGCGGTGTACGAGGACGACCGGGGCCGCAGCTTCGACACCCAGGGCGAACCCGACGGTGCTCCGCACTACCCGTTGCCGATCCCGGAGTCGCAGCGCACCCTGCCGGCCGGCGACGCGACGTACGGGACGCGGAAGATACGGCTTGAGCAGGATCTGCTGGCGGCCGGGGACGCGCTGCCGGTGACGCTGCTGCGGGCCGGTGCGATTCACGGGATGTACTGCCGCTCCCCGCGCGAGCTGTTCTTCGTGAAGCGGCTCCTGGACGGCCGCGACCGGCGGGTGCTCGCGTTCGGCGGGAAGTCGCGTTTCCACCCGGTCCACGCTTCCAATGTGGCCGAGCTGATCCGGCTGGCCGCCCTGCGGCCCGGTTCGCGGGTGCTCAACGCCGGGGATCCGCAGGCGCCGACGTCCGCGGAGATCGGCGAGGCCGTCGACGCGGCGCTCGGCCGCGCGACGGAGACCGTGCTGATGGCGGGCGCGCCCGGGGAGGACGGCGTCGGTGGCACCCCGTGGGGCGGCGCCCATCCCATCGTGTACGACATGACGGCCGCCGAGCGCGAGCTCGGGTACCGGCCGGTCACGGACTACGCGCGGTCGCTGCCCGCGACGGTCGAGTGGATCGCGGCGCAACTGGAGGGCAGGGACTGGACGGAGGCCTTTCCCGCCATGCTGCGGGCGTACGGGAGGAAGCTCTTCGACTATGCGGCGGAGGACGCCTGGCTGGAGGCGTACGACCGGAAGGCGTGAGGCGCGGCCCGGCGGTGCTCACTCCACCGGGATGCTGAGCAGTTCGCCCAGTGCCCGGTCCAGGACTCCGCGCAGCAGGCGCGCGTCGGGGGCGACGGCGGTGACCAGCACGGCCGGTCCGGCGAGCGGGGTGAGGACGGCGGTCTCCCCCAGCAGGCGCGCGCCGGGGCGCATCTCTTCGAATGCCGGTTCCACGACGAGGAGTTGACCGACGGCCCGGTGGCCGCCCAGGACCGCCGCACCGTCCCAGCCGCCGGGGGCTCCCGGCCCGTACGCCAGCTGCTGGTCGACCAGCGGGCGTCCCGCGCGGTGCACGGTGAGGCGGCTGACGAGGGTGCCGGTGTCTTCGGCGTGGCGGCCGAGGATCTGCTCCTCCCGCAGCACCAGCCGTGCGGTGGCGGCGAGGCGTACCCGGGTGGTCATGTGCAGCACGCTGCCGTGCGCCGAGACGAGCTGTTCGGGCAGCCAGCGCAGCCCGGCCCGCTCCCCCACGCTCAGCTCGATCCCGTACGTGGCGGCCTCACCGCCCGGCCCCGGCAGGGCCACGGTCGCCGCCGCGGAGTCGACGGTGAGCCGGGCGCCGTCGCCGACCCGGGCCTCGACGGCGAGCCGGTCTCCGCCGAGCGGTGCGCTCATGGCGCCGACGACGGTGACCCGGGTACCGGACCCGGTGGCGGCCCGGGTCCGGCGCAGGGCGAGCGGCCCGTCGCCCCGCAGCACGGGCAGCGAGGTAACGCCCCGGCCGTCGAGTGCGGCGGTGATCCTCGCGGTGGCCCGGACGCTCATGCGGTCCAGGCGGCGAGCCGCGCACGCACCCAGTCCGCGACGGGCCCCACGCCCTCCTCGGAGGTGAGCGAGGTGAAGGCCACGGGGAGCGGTCCTCGCTGCTGTGCGGCGTCGTGGGCCATCCGGCCGAGGTCGGAGCCGACGTACGGGGCGAGGTCGGTCTTGTTGATGACGAGCAGGTCGGAGGTGGTGACGCCGGGGCCGCCCTTGCGCGGGACGTCGTCGCCGCCCGCCACGTCGATGACGAAGATCTGGGCGTCGACCAGGCCCTTGGAGAAGGTTGCGGTGAGGTTGTCGCCGCCGGATTCGACCAGGATCAGATCAAGGGGCCCGACGGTGTCCTCCAGGTCCTCGACGGCTTCGAGGTTGGCGGAGATGTCGTCGCGGATCGCGGTGTGGGGGCAGGCGCCGGTCTCCACGGCCTGGATGCGCTCGGGCGGCAGGACGGCGTGGCGCAGAAGGAAGGCGGCGTCCTCACGCGTGTAGATGTCGTTGGTGACCACCGCGATGGAGAACTGTTCGCGCAGGGTCCGGCAGAGGGCGGCGACGGTCGCGGTCTTGCCGGAGCCGACCGGTCCGCCGAGTCCGATGCGCAGGGCGCGACGGGTTCCGTCGGGGCGGGCGGCGTCGGCGCTCACGGCGGCGGGGCCGTGCTGGGTGTGATCGAGATGCATGGGTGCGGCTCCTGATGCGTGCGGGGTCACGAGGCGAACAGGCGGACCGGGCGGGCCGCGTGTGCCTCGGCGGTGATGTCGAGGAGCGGGGCCGAGGCGGCGGGCAGGGCGTCGATGCCGCCGTGTGCCGCGACGGCGGCCTGTTCGGCGATCCGGTCGAGTTCGGGGGCGAGGCGGGCGAGGACGGCGGTGGCCTCGAAGGGGTCGAGGGAGAGCAGGCGGACGACGGCGGTGGCGGGTCCACCGACGGTTTCGTAGGCGATACAGTGCGCGGCGTCCTGGGGTCCGAGTCCCGCCGAGCGCGCGGTGAGGCCGAGGACCACGGGCTGGTGGGCGCCGCGCGGCCGGGCGGCGGCGAGTGCGGCGAGTCCGGGGCCGGGCCAGGTGGCGCGGGCCGCCCGCATCAGCTGCCGGCCGAGCCTGCGGGAGACGGACCGCAGCGCGGGTGAGGGGGTACGGGCGTCCGCGGCCTCGTCGAGTGCCAGCGGGTCGTGGCCGTGGGCGGCCGCCGCGGCGAGTGCGGCGCTGGTGAGCCCGGTGGTGTGCAGGCGGCCCCGGCAGAATTCGGCGAGGTCCTCGGCGTTGCGGATCCGTCCCGCCCGCACGGCCTGTTCGGCGCCACCGGAGTGGGCGTGGCCACCGGCGGGGAACCGGCCGTCGGCGAGGACGAGCAGCGCGGCGCGGCTCACCGCGCAACCTGCCCGGGGCATCGCATGCGCCGCATCAGAAGAGGAAGTAGCGCTGGGACATGGGCAGTTCGGCCGCCGGTGCCGGTTCGACCGGTTCGCCGTCGATCGTCACGGCAAAGCTGTCGGGGTCGACCTGGACCCGCGGAGTCGCGTCGTTCTCCCGCATGTCCGCCTTGGTGACGCCTCGGGTGTTGGTGATCGGCACGAACCGCTTCCCGGGCCCGAGGCGCTCGGGCAGCCCGTCCCCGATGGCCGCCTCGGTCACGAAGTTGAAGGAATTGGCCGCGGGGGAACGGCCCACCGCGCCGAACATGGGTCGGGGCAGCACCGGTTGCGGGGTCGGGATGGAGGCGTTGGCATCGCCCATCTGCGCGTAGGCGATCTGGCCGCCCTTGATGACGGTCTGCGGCTTGATACCGAAGAACGCCGGTTCCCACAGCACCAGGTCGGCGAGCTTGCCCGTCTCCACCGAGCCGATCTCCCGGTCGAGCCCCTGGGCGATCGCCGGGTTGATGGTGTACTTGGCGACATAGCGACGCACCCGCCGGTTGTCGGCCCGCCCGTCGCCGGGCAGTGCTCCACGGCGCTTCTTCATCACATGGGCGGTCTGCCAGGTGCGCAGCACGACCTCGCCGATGCGTCCCATGGCCTGGGAGTCGGACGAGATGATCGAGATGGCTCCGAGGTCGTGCAGGATGTCCTCGGCCGCGATGGTGGACGGCCGGATGCGGGATTCGGCGAAGGCCAGGTCCTCCGGCACGGCCGGGTTGAGGTGGTGGCAGACCATCAGCATGTCGAGGTGTTCCTCGATGGTGTTGACGGTGTGCGGCCGGGTCGGATTGGTGGAGCTGGGCAGGACGTACGGCTCCGAGACGATGCGGATGATGTCCGGCGCGTGCCCACCGCCGGCACCCTCGGTGTGGTACGCGTGGACGGTGCGCCCGGCGATGGCGGCGAGGGTGTCGGCGACGAATCCGGCCTCGTTGAGGGTGTCGGTGTGAATGGCGAGCTGGGCGCCGGTGTCCTCGCAGACACCCAGGCAGGCATCGATGACGGCGGGGGTGGCGCCCCAGTCCTCGTGGATCTTGAATCCGAGTGCGCCGGCGCGCAGTTGGGAGTGCATGGCCTCGCGCGACATGGTGTTGCCCTTGCCGAGCAGACCGATGTTGACGGGGTAGGGCTCCAGTGCCCCGAACATCCTGGCGAGGTGCCATGGTCCGGGGGTGACGGTGGTGGCCCTGGTGCCTTCGGCGGGCCCGGTGCCGCCGCCGACCAGGGTGGTGATCCCGCAGGAGAGCGCCTGGTCGATCAGGGTCGGCGAGATGAAGTGGACATGGGCGTCGATGGCCCCCGCGGTGACGAACCTGCCGTTGCCCGCGATGATCTCGGTCTCGGGGCCGATGACCAGACCGGGGTGGACACCGTCCATGGTGTCGGGGTTGCCGGCCTTTCCGATCCCGCTGATCCGGCCGTCCCGGATGCCGATGTCCGCCTTGACCACGCCCCAGTGATCGATGATCACGGCGCCGGTGACGACGGTGTCCGGGGCCCCTTCGGCGCGGGTGGTGCGAGCCTGTCCCATCGATTCGCGGATGACCTTGCCGCCGCCGAACACCGCCTCGTCACCGGCGAGTCCGGGGCCGCCCGAGCGGTCCTCCTCGATCTCGACGAGCAGATCGGTGTCGGCGAGCCGGATGCGGTCGCCGGTCGTGGGGCCGAACAGGTCGGCGTATGCGGCGCGGTCGAGTTCAGCCATCGAGGGCACCTCCGGTCTCGCCGCGCAGTCCGGGGACGATGCGCCGTCCGGCGAGCGGTACGAGTTCGACGCCGACCGGTACGCCGGGTTCGAAGCGCACGGCGGTTCCGGCGGCGATGTTCAGCCGCAGGCCGCGGGCGGCCGGACGGTCGAAGTCCAGTCCGGGGTTGGCCTCGGCGAAGTGGTAGTGCGAGCCGACCTGGACGGGCCGGTCGGCGGCGTTGAGCACGGTGAGGCGGGTCACGGGGCGGCCTTCGTTGAAGGGCACGGGCCCGTCCGCGTAGAGGATCTCTCCGGGGATCATCGGTGCCGGCTCCCGTCAGACGATCGGCTCGTGGACGGTGACGAGCTTGGTGCCGTCCGGGAAGGTGGCTTCGACCTGGACGTCATGGATCAGTTCGGGCACCCCGTCCATCACGTCGTCCCTGGTGAGCACCGTGCGGCCGGACGCCATCAGCTCGGAGACCCTGCGGCCGTCGCGGGCGCCCTCCAGCAGATGCACGGTGATCAGCGCGACCGCCTCGGGGTGGTTGAGCCGCAGTCCGCGCGCCCTGCGCTGCCGGGCCACATCGGCGGCAACGTGGACGAGCAGGCGTTCCTGCTCGTGCGGGGTCAGTCGCATGCGTCCACCTCACAGTCGTGTGCCCAGTACCGGCCCTGGGCGCGGCGAGACGACGGCCGCGTCCGACGCGGTCGTCGAACTGCGGGCCACCGAATCGCGGCGAGGTGGTGCACGTTAGAGCCGAAGTTTTTCCGGCGCGTTAACGGGACTCCGGAGGGTGCGGGGACATCGGGCCGCGCAGGCCGCTCTCCGGCAGCTCCGCCGGGCATGCCGGCACCCCCGTCGCAGCAGACGGGTGGTGCCCGGGCGTGCACGCTTCATCAGCCGCCGGTACGGCGCTCAGCTGCCCGGTTCGTGGTGCCCCCTGTGCTCCGCCGCGATGCCGAAGCGGCGCCGTTCGCCGGGAGCGGACACCGAGGAGCCGATCGAGGAGACCGAGCTGATCACCTGCTCGTCCGCGGCCGCCTCGTCCTTCTCCAGTCGCTCCAGGTCAGCGGCCGAGACGAGCGCCACCAGCGGCTTGCCGTGCCGCGTCACGACGACGCGTTCACCGCCGTAGACGACGCGGTTGATCAGATCGGCGAGCTCAGCCCGGGCTTGCGTCACCGGAATCTCGTAGGCCATGTTCCCTAGCTTATGTAATGTCCACCTGGTCCGCCGTGGTCCGTGACGACAGCGATTATCCAGGTCAGAGGCTCTCGTGTGCTCCGGTGCGCTCTCGTTCCCGGGAGATGTGCGAGACGAGGCGGGACGAAGAGCTTTCCGATCACACTGAATCCTGGTGGGTCTCCGGTGCGGCGGAACGACCCGCTCGACCGGCCCCGCACGGAGCTCCGGCCGGGCGGGCGCCCGGCTCCGCGGCATTTCATCTGCGCGGCCCAACGCGGCGCCCCGTTCTTGGCCGAACGGACAGCTCGCGGCAGGACCCGGCTCACGATGCTGGAGCAAATCCGTCGACCGGAGGGTCCGCTGTGCCCGATCGCCATGCCGTGATGAACCGAAGTACCGTACGAAGCAACGCCGTCGGGGCCGAGGAGCAGGAGGCCGCGCTGCTCGCCGACATCGAGCGGCTCGTGCGGTGCGAGTCGCCCTCCGACGACCTGTCGGCCGTGGCCCGGAGCGCGGAGACCGTGGCCCGGGTCGGGGCCGCCCGGATCGGGGCCGAGACCGAGCGCGTCGTCATCGACGGCCGGACGCACCTGCGGTGGCGCTTCGGCGGCACCCCGCGCGTCCTGCTCCTGGGGCATCACGACACGGTCTGGCCCGTCGGATCGCTGGACGACCGTCCTTTCGAGGTCCGGGACGGCGTGCTGCGGGGCCCCGGCTGTTTCGACATGAAGGCGGGCCTGGCCATGGCGTTCCACGCACTGGCGGCGCTGGCCGGGGCGCACCCGGGCCATTCCGGCTCCGCGCACCCGCTGGACGGTGTCACCCTGCTCGTCACCGGCGACGAGGAGCCGGGCTCGCCCACGTCCAGGGAGCTGATCGAGCGGGAGGCGCACGGCTGTACGGCCGCGCTCGTGCTCGAGGCCGCGGGGCCGGGGGGAGCACTGAAGACCCGGCGCAAGGGGGTCTCACGCTACGAGGTGCTGGTGCGCGGGCGGGCCGCGCACTCCGGGCTCGAACCGGAACGTGGTGTGAACGCGACGGTCGAGGCCGCCCACCAGGTCATGGCGGTGGCCGGGACGGGGGACCCGGGGCGCGGGACCACCGTCACGCCGACCTGTATGGCCGCGGGCACCACGAGCAACACCGTGCCCGCGTCGGCCCGTTTCGACATCGACGTCCGGGTCTGGGACACCGCCGAGCAGGACCGGGTGGACCGTGCGATGCGCGGCCTGCGGGCCCAGCTGCCCGGCGCGGCGGTGGAGGTGCGCGGCGGCCCGAACCGTCCGCCGCTGGAGGCTTCGCAGGCCTTGTTCGACCGGGCGAGCCGGATCGCGCGGGAACTCGGGCTGGCGCCGCTCACCGAGGTGGCCGTCGGCGGCGCCTCGGACGGGAACTTCACCGCGGGCGTGGGTACCCCCACCCTCGACGGTCTGGGTGCGGTCGGCGGCGGCGCGCACGCGGAGGACGAGCACGTGCTGGTGGCGGAGTTGGTGCCGCGCACGCGGCTGCTCACGGCACTGGTGGCGGAGCTGTTGCGGGAGCCGGGCGGCTGTCCGGGCGCACCAGGCGGCCAGGGCGATCCTGTGCGTCCGCACCAGCTGCCGGACGAACTGGGCTGAAACCATGACCGACGTGAGTGACCTTCTGCACGACCGCGCCGAGCCCCCTTCTCCGCCCCCCGCCGCCGCGTACGCCGTGGCCGACGCCGCCGCGCGCGCCGCCGGTGTCGGCATCCGCACCTTGGACAGCGTCGCCGACCTGGAAGCCGTCCGGCGCCTGTACGAGCGGATCTGGCGGACCGGCGAGAGCAGTCCGGTGGTGACGGCCGACCTGCTGCGGGCCCTGGCGAAGGCCGGCAGTTACATCAGCGGCGCGTACCACGAGGGCGAACTGGTCGGCTCCTGCTTCGGGTTCTTCTCCCCGCCCGCGCGCGGCGCCCTGCACAGCCACATCGCGGGGGTGCTGCCCGGTGCCCGGCGTCGCAACATCGGCTTCGCCCTGAAACTGCACCAGCGGGCCTGGGCGTTGGCCCAGGGGGTGGGCGAGATCTGCTGGACGTACGACCCGCTGGTGCGGCGCAACGCGTACTTCAACCTCGCCAAGCTGGCCGCCGAACCGGCCGAGTACCTGCCGGATTTCTACGGGCCGATCGACGACGGGATCAACCGGAGCGACCACAGCGACCGGATCCTTGTGCGGTGGACGCTGGCCGCGCAGGACACCGCGGCGGCGTGCGCCGGCCGGCCACGGCGGGTCGACGCGCGGGCGGCGCTGGACCGGGGGGCGGCCGTCGCGCTCGGGGTCTCCCCCGGCGGCGGGCCGTCGGAGGCGCGCACCACGCACGGGGCACAAACCGTCCTGGTGGCCGTCCCGGAGGACATCGAAGGGCTGCGGGAGAGCGATCCCGCCTGCGCGGCGAGCTGGCGCGGCGCGGTACGTGACGTGCTGGCCGGGCTGCTTGGCGACGGCGGGCGGGTCCGCGGGTTCGACCCGGCGGGCTGGTACCTGGTGGACCGCGGCGACACCTCACAGGAGACGGCATGAAGATCGAAGGAGTGGAGCTGCGCACCGTCGAGGTGCCCCTGGTCTCCCCGTTCCGCACGTCCTTCGGCACCGAGACCGTGCGCGAGGCGCTGCTGGTGCGGGTGGTCGGCGCGGAGTCCGAGGGCTGGGGCGAGTGCGGGGCGGGCACGGCTCCGCTGTACTCCTCGCAGTACACCCACGGTGCGGCGGACGTGCTCGGCCGCTTCCTGGTCCCGGCACTCGGCGCGGTGCCGGATCCCACCGCACACCGGGTGGCCCCGGCGCTCGCGGCGTTCAAGGGGCACCGGATGGCGAAGGCCGCACTGGAGACGGCGGTGCTGGACGCGGAGCTGAGGGCCAGGGGGGTGTCCTTCGCCGAGGCGCTGGGCGGGGTCCGCGACCGGGTGCCGTGCGGGGTGTCGGTGGGGATCACGGAGTCGGTTCCGACGCTGCTCGACGTCGTCGGCGGGTATCTGGAGGCCGGCTATCTGCGGATCAAGCTGAAGATCGAACCGGGCTGGGACATCGAGCCGGTGCGCGCCGTACGCGAACGGTTCGGCGACATTCCGCTGCAGGTGGACGCCAATGCGGCCTACCGGCTGGGCGAGGCCCGTCATCTGGCCCGGCTCGACGCCTTCGACCTGCTGATGCTGGAGCAGCCGCTGGCCGAGGACGACCTGCTCGGCCACGCGGAACTGGCCCGGCGGATCAGTACCCCGATCTGCCTCGACGAATCGATCGTCTCGGCCCGCGCCGCCGCGACCGCCCTCACCCTCGGCGCCTGCCAGGTGGTCAACATCAAGCCGGGCCGGGTGGGCGGCTACCTGGAGGCCCGCCGGATCCACGACGTGTGCGCGGCGCACGACGTGCCCGTCTGGTGCGGCGGCATGCTGGAGACCGGCCTCGGCCGCGCCGCGAACGTGGCGCTCGCCTCGCTGCCCGGCTTCGTCCTGCCCGGCGACACCTCGGCCTCCGACCGCTACTACCGCACCGACCTCACGGAGCCGTTCCAGCTGGCGGACGGCCGTCTCACGGTGCCGACCGGCCCGGGCCTCGGCGTCTCCCCGCTCCCCGAGGTCCTGGCCGAGGTGACCACCTCGACGACCTGGCTGCCGCTGCCGGCCTCCTGAGCCGGCGAAGTGCCACCCGGTCCGTCCTGCCGGACGGACCGGGTGGCATTCTTTCGTCATGTACGACGAACTCCGGCCGCACAGCTCCGCGCTACGTTCTGCGCTGTGCTCATGCCTGTGACCAGACTCCCCCGGGCCGGCCTCGGACGGGTACTCGAGGAGCTCGGCTCCACCCTGCTCGACGTCGTCTGCGGCGACGCCGAGCGCGCCGGTGACATCGGCGGGGTCGTCATCCACGACCCGCTCGACGAACCCGAACTCCCGGACCGGGCCCTGGTCCTCGGCGTCGCCCTGCGCGAGCCGGACGACATCGCCCGCGTCCTCACCCGGCTCGGCGAGCGCGGCGCCGTGGCCCTCGTGGTGCGCGCGCCCGTCGTCGCCGACGACGTGCTGGCGAAGGCCGTCGCGTCGTCGGGCGTGGTGCTGCTCGCCTTCACGCGCGGCGCTTCCTGGACCCATCTGGCGGGGATGCTGCGCACCCTCACCAGCAGCGACGGCCCCGAGGGGCCGGCGGCGGGCCGGATCGAGTCCGGTGACCTGTTCGCCGTCGCCAACGCCATCGCGGCGCTGCTCGACGCCCCCGTCACCATCGAGGACCGCAACTCACGGCTGCTCGCGTTCTCCAGCCGTCAGGAGGACGTGGACCACTCACGGGTCCAGACGATCCTGGGCCGTCAGGTCCCCGAGCACTACACCCGCATCCTCAAGGAGCGCGGTGTGTTCCAGACGATCTACCGCAGCGACCGTCCGGTGCACGTCGCCGAACTGCCCGAGCCGGAGGGCACGGACCAGCCGCGTGAGCTGCCGCGTGCGGCGATCGCGGTGCGGGCCGGGGACGAGATCCTCGGCACGATCTGGGTGGTGGTGTCCGAGCCGTTGAGCGAGGACCGCAGCGAGGCGCTCTACGAGGCGTCGAAGCTGGTGGCGATGCACATGGTGTGGCAGCGCGCCGACGCCGACATGGAGCGGCGCAAACGGGCGGAGCTGCTCGCCACGGCGCTGGAGAGCGGCCCGGGCACCCCGGAGGCGATCCACCGGCTCGGTCTGAAGGACGAGCCGTCCGTGGTGCTCGCGCTCACCGTCGTGGACTCCGCGAGCGAGCACCGGCTGCCCGCCCGCACGGCCACCGAACGCAAACGCCTCGCCGACGCCTTCGACATGCACCTGGCCGCGGTCCATCCACGCGCCACCGCGGCGCTGATCGGCGACATCGCCTACGGCGTCCTGCCTCAGCTGTCGCAGGACCGGCACGAGGCCGAGGAGCGGGCAGCCAGGATCGCCACCGAGTTCCTCGCCCGGGTGGGCTCACAGCTGCGTCCGCTGATCGGCGTGGGCCCCTACGCGGACGACGCGTCGGCGCTCGCCCGCTCGCGAACCGGCGCCGAGCGGGCCCTGCGGGTGCTCCGCTCGGGCGGCCCGGCGCGGCAGGTCGCCCGCCTGGACGACATCCATGTCGAGGCGCTGCTCTGCGAACTCGCCGACCTCGTCCCGCGGGGTGATCTGCCGAGCGGGGCCGTCGCCCGCGTCATCGCCTACGACGCGACGCACGAGACGAACCTCCTGGAGACGCTGCGGCAGTGGCTCGATGCGTTCGGCGACGTCGCGACGGCGGCCGCCGCGATGTTCGTCCACCCCAACACGTTCCGCTACCGCCTGCGACGGGCGGCCGAGGTCGGCCGGATCGACCTCGACGACCGCTCCGCGCGTCTGTCGGCCATGCTCCAGCTGCACCTGATGGCGCTCAGAGACGCTCCGGGCCGCTGAGCGGGCCCGCCCGCCGGGCCTCCGTCCGGACCGGGGAACCGGATCAGGAACCGCCGGGCACCCCTGCCGTCCGGCCGGCGGACGGCACTCCGTCCAGGCCGAGGACTCCGATCAGGAAGGCCAGCCACTCGGCGTCCTGCGCGACGGCGACCTCGGGCGAGGTGGCCGCGCCGTGTCCCGCCTGGTCGAAGACGTGCAGCACGATCGGCGCGTCCCCCCGCTGCGCCGCCTGCAGCCGTGCCGTGAACTTGCGCGCGTGCCACGGCGCGCACCGCGGATCGGCCGCCCCGGCCTGGACGTAGACGGCGGGGAAGTCGCCGGGTTCGATCAGGTGGTAGGGCGAGAGGCCCAGCAGGCGCCGGACGTCGCCGGGGTCGTCGGGATCGGCCCACGCTTTGCGGATCACGAAGTTCAGATAGGGGTCGCGGATGCCGCCGAGGAGGTCGAGGAGCGGGGCCAGCGGCAGCACGGCGCACCACAGGTCGGGCCGCCTGGTGACGGCGATCCCGCACATGAGGCCGCCGTCCGAGCCGCCGGACAGGGCGAGCCGGCCGGGCGCGGTGAGCCCGGAGCCGATCAGGTGCTCCGCCACCGCGACCAGGTCCTGGTCGCGCACCTGCTTGTGTTCCCGGTGCGCGGCCAGGTGCCAGTCCCGGCCGAACTCGCCGCCGCCGCGCAGGTGTGCCTGGACGAGGACGCCGCCCGCCGCCACGAACGCGGCCATCTCCGGCTGGTACTGCGGCAGCAGCGGCACGTTGGCCGCCCCGTACGCGGAGATCAGGGTCGGCGCGGGCCCGTCCGGACGGCTGCCCCCCGGACGTACCACGTGGTACGGGATCTCCGTGCCGTCGGCGGCGACGGCATGCTCGTACGTGACCTCGGCGACGAGGGTGACCGCGGGTGCGGACAGTGTCTCGACGCCGGACTCCCCCGGCCGGTGCCGGTAGACGCCCCAGGAGCTGGTCAGGGTGGAGAACGCGAACACGAAGTCGTCCGTCGGCGGGCCCACGGCCAGCCCGGTCAGGGCGAAGAACGGGGCGGACAGCGCGCCCTTCCCCGGCAACGGCATCTCTCCGGTGACGACACCGTCGTGATCGATGACGCGCACCCGGGCGTGGGTCCGGTCGAACTCGCTGAGGTAGAGGTGTTCGCCGACCGGGGTCAGCGACCGCAGCACCGTCTCGCCCTCGGGCACCAACTCCGTCCAGGTGGACGGGTCGTGGGGATTGCCGGCGCCGAGGTCGAGGGCGACGACCCGTCCGCGCGGTGCGTCCACGTCGGTGACCGCGATGTAGCGGTCGCCGACGATGTGCCCGGCGACGGTGCCGGCGCAGTCGGTGAGGAAGGGCCGCCACGGGGCTCCGGGACGGGTCAGGTCGCGTACGGCGACCGGGACGGGGCTGCCCACCCGGTGGCTGGCGACGGCCCAGCGGCCGTCGGCGGAGAGCTGCACGAGGGTGTACTCACGGGAGCCCGCGCCCACCGGTACCGGCTCCACCGCCGTCGCGGCCGCACGGTCTGCCGTGGCGAGCCGGTGCAGGTACACGGCCTGCCGGAACTCCTGCGGAGTGCCGGTCAGGGCGAAGAAGTAGAAGCCGCTGCTGTCCGGCAGCCAGGAGACCCCGCCGGCCCACGCGCTGTGCAGGACCTGCGGCGGCGCGCCGTCGAGCAGGCGCCCCGAGTCCGCTTCGACGAGCCGCACGGTGTTGTGCTCGCTGCCGTCGGTGCAGACGCCGAGCGCGAGCACCCGGCCGTCCGGGGAGGGCGCGAACCACGACAGCACAGCCGGCCCGGACGCGGCGAGGTCGACGACCGTACGGCCCGGGCCGTACGGTTCCCCGGCCACGACGAGGGCGGTCCCCTCCGCACGGAACCAGCGGCCCGACGCGTGGCGTGGCAGCGGGGGCCGGGCGCCCGCGTCGTAGGTCTCGATCAGATCGTGCACGGCGGCGGGGTCCTGGTTCCGGTAGGCGGTCGACGTGGCGAGCCGGGCCTGTTCCCGCTGCCATCGCCGCACCTCGTCCGTCTCCCCCTCCAGCCACCGGTAGGGGTCGGGCACCCGGAGCCCCGCGACCTCCTCGAAGGCGTCGACGGTCCGTGCGGGCCGGAGCGGGCTGCTGCTGTTCACCGGGATGTCTCCTCGTGCTGCGCGGAACGGGCGTCGGCGAATTCGGCGCGGGTTCTCTCGAACGCGCCGGGGGTCCTGCTCACCCGCCGGAAGTGGAGCAGCGCGTCGTAGGCGGCCGGGAAGTCGTCCACCGGATCGAGCCCGCCGCCGGCGAGGGTGCCGTGCACGCCGTCGAAGAACCCGGGGGGCGCGTCGCACGTGGTGAGGAGGGCCGCCCGGGGCCCCAGGTGTTCCAGGCGGGACTCGACGCTCGCAGGGACGAGCACTCGCCGCCCGAGAGTGACGTCGCAGTCGAAGGGGCGCGGGGAACGCTGGGTGAACCGGACCTCCGGCCCGGATCCGTACGTCATGCCGACCACGACGAGGTCCGCTCCCAGCGTGGGTGAGAGGAGGCTGCCCAGAGTGGGGCGGCCGTGGAACGGTGTGCGGCGCACATGGGAGTTGTGGGCGCTCACCACGACACGCGCTTCGCGCTCCAGGACCCATCGCACACTCCGGGCCATGAACTCCTCGCGCGGATAGGGAAGTTCGGGAGGGGGTGTCCCGGTCAGCTCGGCCGCGAAGGCTTCCAGCGAGGCCCCGCACCGAGCGAGGACGCCGGAGCCGTGCCGGCGGGCACGGTGCGCCAGCCGCTGCATGCTGTCGAGCAGCCGGGCTCGTTCCGCGGAGTCCATCGCCGCGTACCGGACCGCCGCCCGCGACCGCTCCCCCAGGTCGCTCAGAGCCAGCAGCGCCGCGTCCCCGGGCTGTGCGGGCAGCCGGTCGAGGCAGGCACGGACCGCGGACAGCGGTGAGGTGGACGATCCCGGCAGGTCCATCCCGTAGAAGGAGACCGTCCCCTCCCCGGTGGTGTTGTGCCGCCGCATCCAGCGCAGCTGGCGCCGCATCGGCTCGCACTCCCCGAAGCGGTAGGTGATGCCCGTCCTGCTGACGTCCTGCACGCGCCCCGGTCCGCCGTGGACCCAGGCGTCGACGCCGAGCCCCTCCGCGAATCCGGACTCCAGGACGAGTCCGGTGAACCCGCACTCCCGCACCAGGTACCGGAACAGCCGGTCCCTGAGCCCGTAGAACTCGGTGATGTTGTGACCGCCCTCGCCGAGCGCCACCACCCGTGCGTCACCGACGATTTCACGCAGCCGTGTCACGTCGGACGGACTCACCGCCTTGCCGAGCGGCCTGCCCGGCGCTTCCCTGTGCGTGTTCATGACGACCAGTCCCCTTCGTCAGCGGTGGAAGTACCAGAGTTCCGGCGTGTACAGGAAGGACAGCAGCGACCGGAACGAAGCCGGCGGCCCGGAGAGGGAGTCCTTCCACACCACGAGCGTGTGCGGAGTGGGGAAGTAGAGCACGGGGAGGTCCTCGCCGAGGTGGGTCACCTCGTCCGCCAGAGCGCCGGAGTCCGCTCCGAAGGTCGATGCGTTGATCAACTTGTCCCCCTCGGCATCCCGGTATCCGCCGAGGTTGAAGCTGCCTCCGGTGTTGAACACGGTGTTGCTGCTCGGATAGCCGGCCGCCAGGTACAGCGGCCCGTAGTCCTGCGCGGCCCACTTGTCCTTGTTGGCGGGCGCGAAGGAGTTGCCGTAGTTGCTGTACAGGTAGTTGAGCGACTTGGTGTCCAGCGTGATCCTGATGCCGAGCTTCTTCGCCTCCGAGGCGAACGCGATGTCCCGGGCGCCCACGTAGGCCGGGGTGCTCGCGGAGGCCAGTGCGAAGTCGATCGCCTGCCCGCGCGGGATTCCGGCCCCGCACTCATCCGCACCGGTCCCCGGGCGGACGCAGGTGGTGGTGCCGCCCGGTGCCACCTTCCAGCCGTGACCGGTGAGCAGCTTCTTCGCGGCGGCCGGGTCGTACGGGTAGGGCGCCTTGTTCCCGAAGGCCGGCGGGTAGGGGGAGTCGCTGCCCGCGGGGCTGTAGTTGACGGAGGCAGCCCCGCTGTACACGCCGCGGCTGCGGACGTAGCCGTCCTGGTCGATGAGGTGCTGCAGGGCCTGTCGCACGTACCGCTGCGCGATCACCTTGTCGAAGTTGCCGGTGGTGTTCTCGAAGTTGAGGGTCAGCGGGTCGAAGCGGGCGGGGGCCGCGGCGCCGTACACGTGGTAGCCCTGCTTCTTCAGCGCGCCGATCTGCATGATGAAGCTGGAGTCCAGCGTCCCCACGGTCAGGTTGCCGGCCTTGAACTGGTTGAGGACGGCCGAGGCGGAGGTGAACGACTTGAAGTCGACCTGGTCCAGGCGCGCGTCACCGGGGCCGCTGTAGTTCCGGTTGGGGACCAGGGTGTACGAGCCGGTGGTGGGGTCGAAGCTCTTCAGCCGGTACGGGCCGTTGACGATCTGCCACAGCGGGTTCCCCGCGAAGGTGGCCGGGGTCTGCGACTGCCTGGTGAGGTAGCGGTAGACGGCCGCGGCGTTCTTCGGCCGTGTGTAGTCCAGGTGCGGTCCTCCGGTGCGGGCGATGCTCCACTCCTTGGCGGGCATCACGTACAGCAGGGTCAGCATGGACATCAGATAGGACGGGTTGTAGGCCGTCTCCGTGGTCAGCGTGAGCCGGTGGGACGAGCTCGCCTTCACCGTCACGCCGTCGGGGAACTGGCCGGGGGTGTAGAAGCTCCAGTTGGCCGGGCTCTCCTTGATCGCCGCCTTGAGCAGGGCCAGCGAGAAGACGACGTCGTCGGCGGTGACCGGCCGGCCGTTGGACCACTCGTAGTTCTTCATCTCGATGGCCGCCGTCCGGCGGTCGTCGCTGTACCGCGGCGGCTCGGCCAGGCTCAGCGAGGCGTCCGTCACCTGGTCGCCCTCGCCGCTGGGGCGGTAGAGGGAGCGCCAGAGGATCCCCTTCGCGATGGCGGTGCCGTTGGCGGAGGCCGGCGGATACGGGTAGATGTAGTTCGGGGTGAGGCCCGGGGTCAGCGCGACGGTGACGGTGCCGCCGTCCTTGGGGCTGCCGGATTCCCGGGGAAGGGTCTGGTAGCCGCCCCGGAGGGCCTTCTCCAGGTCGCCGCCGCCGCAGGCCGTGGTGAGAAGGGCGAGGACGGCTACGAGCACCGCGAGGCGACGTCCCCGCGCCGTGCCGGGCAGATGTGTCATGAGGGGCTCCCTGCGAAGAGTGGACGGGGTGGTTCAGTCGGCACGGCGGCCGAGGGCGTCGCGCAGCGCGTCGGCCAGGAGGTTGAGCCCGAGGACGGTGAGGACGATGCACAGGCCGACGGGGTAGACCAGCCACCAGTAGCCGGCCGAGAGATACGTCGCACCGTCGGCGAGCTGGCTGCCCCAGTCGGCGGTCGGGTACGTCAGGCCGAAGCCCAGGAAACCGAGGGCGGCGACGACCAGGATCGCGTCGGCGACCTGGAAGGTGATCACTACGACGATCACGCCGAGCGCGTTGGGGACGAGGTGGGTGAACAGGAGCCGGCGGCGGGAGGCACCCATCACTCGCGCTGCCAGGACGAACTCCCGCACCCGCAGGGTCAGGACCTCGCCGCGTACCAGGCGGGCCGAAACCAGCCAGGAGAAGGCGCCGATGACCAGGCTCAGCGAGACGGCGTTCGCGTGGAACCGCGCCGAGAGGATCAGCACGAAGAAGAGGAAGGGAATCGAGAGGAGGGTGTCGACCACCCGCATCAGGAACCCGTCGACGACACCGCCGGCGAGTCCGGCGACGGCACCGTAGACCGTCCCGATGACGGTGGCGAACACGGCCGAGAGCAGTCCGATCTGCAGGGACACCCGGCCGCCCGCCATCAGCCGGCCGAGCACGTCGAAGCCCTTGAGGTCGGTGCCGAGGGGATGCGCGGCGCTGGGCGGCAGCGCGGCGTTGACCAGGTCCACGTCGGTCTGGTCGGTGCGGTGGAGCAGGGGGCCGAGGAGGCAGAAGGCGACGACGAGGACGAGGAGCAGTCCGCCCACGAGTCCGAGAGGGGGGTTGCGCACGGTGCGAAGGGCGCGCTGCACGCCGAACCGTTTCCCCGGACCGGTCAGGGCAGGAGCGTGGGTTGAGGTCATTTCTCCAGCTCGATTCGGCGGTCGGCGGCTGCCACCGCGAGGTCGGCGCCGAAGCTGCCGGCCACGGTGAGGACGCCGCCGATCAAGGTGTAGGCGAGGAGCACCGGGTAGTCCTCCTGCTGGAGGCTGTTGAGGAACAGCAGCCCGAGACCCGGGTAGTTGAAGAGCGATTCGACGATCAGGTTCCCGGCGAGCAGGCTCGGGACGAGCGTGCCGACCAGGGTGATCAGCGGCAGGCAGGCGTTGCGCAGCAGGTGCCGCCGGAGCACGAGGCGCTCCGGGAGCCCCTTGGCCCGCGCGACCCGGATGTAGTCCTGCCCGAGCTGTTCGAGCGCCGAGGAGCGCTGGTACTGCGAGAAGATCGCCACGCTGGTGACGGCGAGCGTGATCACCGGCAGGGCCATCGCCCTCGGGTCGGTGAACACCACCCACGCCGAGTGCGACGACGACGCCTCTGCGGGGAACAGCGGCAGGGTCTGGCTGAACACCGCGATCAGGACGAGCCCCAGCAGGAAAGACGGCGTCGCGTACAGCACGTAGGAGACGGCCGTGGTGGCGCGGTCGACGACCCTGCCCTTGCGGACCGCCTGCAGGATCCCGAGCGGAACGGCGATCAGCAGGGCGAGCAGCAGCCCGGCGAGCGAGAGCATCGCGCTGCGGGCCGCGTGCTGGCCGAGGACCGTTGCCACGTTCTCGTTCAGCTTGTACGACCTGCCGAGGTCGCCGTGGGCGAGCTGGTCCAGGTAGCCGAAGTACTGGACGACGACCGGACGGTCGAATCCGTGCTCATGGTTGAAGTCGGCGACGGCCTCGGGCGAGGCCCGCTGTCCGAGGATCACGCGGCCCGGGTCCTCGGAGACCACGTGCAGCAGGAAGAAGACGATCGCGGAGATCCCCAGCAGAACGACGGCGGATATCGCCAGCCGCCGGACGATGTACCAGGTCATGCGTGTTCCTCTCCTCGCCGGTGGGTCTCCGGCCGGGTGCCTCGGAGTGCTGCGGCGGTCTCCTCCGGCTCCCACAGGGGGTGGTGGCAGGCGACCTGGTGGGTACCGCCGAGGGACGCCGGTTCGGGTTCCGTCGCCGCGCACAGCCCGGTGGCCCGTGCGCACCGGGTGCGGAAACGGCAGCCGCTGGGCGGGTCGACGGGACTGGGCAGTTCACCGCGGATCCGGGTGCCGGCCGACGGCTTCGGGGCGGCGGGGTCGGCCTCGGGGACGGCCGCGAGCAGGCCGGCGGTGTAGGGGTGGGCCGGGGCTCCGTACACCTCGTCGGCGGTGCCGGTCTCGACCAGCTTGCCGAGGTACATCACGCCCACCCGGTCGGCCAGGTAGCGCACCACGGCCAGGTCGTGGGAGATCACCACGCTGCTCAGGGCGCGTTCGCGCTGGACTCCGCGCATCAGGTTGAGCACCTGGGAGCGGACGGACACGTCGAGGGCGCTGACCGGCTCGTCCGCGACCAGGACCGTGGGGTCCAGGGCCAGCGCGCGGGCCAGGCCCACCCGCTGGCGCTGTCCGCCGGACAGTTCGTGCGGGTAGCGCTCCAGGACACTCGCGGGCAGGCCCACGTCACCGAGGAGTTCACGGGTCCGGGCGGTGCGCGCGGCACGGCTGCCGACGCCCTGGATCGCCAGGGGCTCGCGCAGGATGGTGCCGATGCGCATCCGGGGATCGAGGGAGGCGTTCGAGTCCTGGAACATCATCTGCAACTTGGCGCGCTGCGGCGCCAGTTCACGGGTGCTCATCCGGGTCACCGGCGCGCCGTCGAAGACCACCTCACCCCCGGTGGGCCGGGCGAGCGCCACCAGCATCCGGCCGAGCGAGGACTTCCCGCAGCCCGACTCCCCGACCAAGCCGAACGTCTCGCCCGGCGCCACGTCGAAGCTCACGCCGGAGACCGCCTTGACGGTGCGGCGGCGCCCCAGGAGGCCCTGGCGTCCCAGGGGGTACTCCAGGCGGAGGTCGACGACCCGGAGCCGGGGCTCCGGGGCGGGCACGGCCGCGGGTGTCCGGACGGACACGGCGGCAGCGGCGGCGTGGGACCGCTCCTGCCCCTCCTCGACCGGGTGCCAGCAGGCGTGAGTGTGCCCGTTCTCCGCCGCGGTGACCGGCGGCCGCTCCTCGTGGCAGCGCTCGGTGGCCGCCGCACAGCGCGGAGCGAAGGCGCAGCCCGGGGTGGGTGCGGCCAGGTCCGGTGGGGCCCCGGGAATGCTGGAGAGGCGTTCGTTCCGGTCCTGGGCGAGTGACGGGATCGAGGACAGCAGCGCGTGGGTGTAGCGGTGCCGAGTGTGCCGGAACAGATCGGGGGTGGGGCCGGTCTCGGCCAGGCTCCCGGCGTACATCACACCCACCCGGTCGGCGTGCCGGGCGATCACGCCCATGTCGTGGGTGATGAGGATCATCGCCATGCCGAGCCGCGAGCGCAGCTCGTCCAGGAGGTCGAGGATCTCCGCCTGGACGGAGACATCGAGCGCGGTGGTCGGCTCGTCCGCGATGACCACCTTCGGTTCGCACACCAGGGCCATCGCGATCATCACGCGCTGCCGCATCCCGCCGGAGAGCTGGTGCGGATAGTCGTCGAGCCGCTCGACCGGCCTCGGTATCCCGACCAGGCCGAGCATCTCCGCGGCCCGTTCCCGTGCGGCCCGCCGGGACGTGCCGCGGTGCCACCGCAGGGGTTCGGCGATCTGCTCGCCGATGCTGCGGGTGGGGTTCAGTGCCGTCGACGAGTCCTGGAACACCATCGCGATGTCGTCGCCGCGCAGCTGCCGGTACCGGGCGGCCGGCAGCCCGACCAGTTCGGTCCCTTCGAAGTCGACGGATCCGCCGGTCACCCGGCCGCCGGACGGCAGCATCCCCATCACCGCCAGGCCGGTCATGGACTTGCCCGAACCGGTCTCCCCGACGATGCCGAGGGTCTCGCCCCGGTCGAGGGAGAGCGTCACGCCGGACACCGGCCGGACGGTCCGGTCGCCGCGCCGGATCTCCACCGACAGATCGCTGATCGTCAGCACGCGGCCGCTGTCCGCGGACTCACGCGCGCTCTTTGCACCGTCGCTCGGGCGCACGGGGTACCTCCCTTTCCTCTTCCTCGACCACCCGACGATTTTGAGACACCTGTTCCAGGCGTCGTTCGTCGGCTTCACTGAACCTGGGAGCGTGCGCCGGTCCGATCGCACGAAGGGGTACCGGTCAGGCCGGACGGCCCAGTTCCGCCCGCAGCAGACGCCGTACGTTCTCGCCGAGCACCGCGACGATGTCCTGCTCGGCCCAGCCACGCCGCTGCAGCGCCTCGGTGACCAGGGGGAGCCCGGCCGGCCCTTCGAGTCCGGGCAGGTAGGCGTCGGCCGGCACGCCCTGGACGAAGTCGGGGGCGCAGCACGGTGGGGTGGTGTCGGCGAGTACTTCCTTGACGAAGTCGGGTCCGAGGCCGACGTGGGCAATTCCGGCCACCGAGGCGATGTGCTCGATGTGGTCGACCAGCCGGTCCACCCGGTAGTCACTCGCGTGCAGATACGGCGCGAAGAAGTTCACGCACACGACTCCGCCGCCCGCGGCCACGCCCCGGATCTGCTCGTCCGTCAGGTTCCGGTGGTGGTCGAACAGGGCCCGCGCGCTGGAATGCGTCGCGACCACCGGCCGTGACGCCAGCTCCAGGACGTGTTCGACGCCGGCCGCGCCGAGATGGCTGATGTCGAAGAGCATGCCGAGACGTTCCATCTCGGACAGCGCCTCGATGCCGGCCCGGGTCAGCCGTCCGCCCGTCGCGTCCTCGCCGCTGCCGTCGGCCAGGGCGGTGCGCCCGAAGTGCGCCAGGGAGGCGATCCGCACCCCGAGCCGGAACAGCGTCTCCAGGAGTTCCACGTCCTCGCCGACGCCGGGCGCGCTCTCCAGCGCAAGGACGAGGGCGATCCGGTCCTGCGCCAGGGCCCGGTCGATCTGCGCACCGTCCAGGCACAGTGCGACGGCGTCGGGGTTGCCCTCCGCCAGCCGGTGGGCCGCCTCGATCATCCGCAGCGTGCGCCGCAGCGCCCCCTCGGGCCGGTACGCGTCCTCGACGAACACGGGCAGCGCCTGCAGGTCCACTCCCCCGGCGCGCAGCTGCGGCAGCCAGCGCTCCCGGAAGAACGCCGCCCAGCGGTCCACGGGCCGGGCGGCCACGGCGCACAGCAGGTCGTTGTGCAGGTCGGCGACGACGGCGCGCCGGTGCAGGTCGTCCGTCACGGCGTCCTCCGCTCGGCGCGGCCGTTGTGCAGGTACGACGCGCGCCCGTGGCCGTCGTCGCCGAGGAAGGCGAGCGGTGCGTGGCTGCCGCGCTCCGCTTCCACCGGGATCACGGTGTCGCCGCGCAGGCCGACGAGTTCCGTGCGGTAGGACGGTTCGTCCAGGTCCGCGGCGACGCCCAGCGGCTGACGCTCCAGCCACAGCCGTCCCGCCGCGTCCTGGCTCACCGTGGTCCGCGCGGTGCTCGACGTGTAGGTGCCGGTGTACCGGGACGCGTGCGGAACGGGCGCGTCCCGGTCCGGGACCGACGGCGCGGGCGGCGTGATGCCGGCCAGGTCCCCCAGGACCCGCTCGGTGATCCGCGCCTGGAGCCGCCGCGACAGGCCGCCGTTGGTGAGCACCGCCACCGCGATGTCCCGCTCCGGTACCAGGCGCAGGAACGCCGACTGGCCGATGGTGTTCCCGTCGTGCCCGACGACGGTGGGCCCCGACAGGTCGAAGAGCTCCCAGCCCAGCCCCCAGGCCGCGCCCTGCTCGATGTCGGGCTGCGTGACGTGCGGCTGCTGCATGGCCCGGACGGTCTCGGGACGCAGCAGGCGTCCGCCGTCCGGTCCCGTGCCCCCGGCAAGATGCATCCCCGCGAAGGCAAGCAGGTCTCGGGCGCTCATCGCCAGCATCGACCCGGCCGGCGCGTTCGAACGGGCCAGCGCCCACACCGGCGTCGGCTCCAACGGCTCCCCCACGTGCCCGACGGCCGTGCGGTGCACGATCGCCTCGTACGGATCGCTCGCGGTGTGGCTCATCCCCAGCGGCCCGAACACGTACCGGCGGGCACACACGTCGAACGGCTGCTTCCGCAGGACTTCCACGATCCGGCCGAGCAGGCAGTACCCGGCGTTGTTGTACGAGAACATCTCGCCCGGCGGGAAGAGCTGCGGCACGTCCCGCAGCACTCCCACGTACCGCTCCAGGCAGTCGTCGCCCTTCCCGGTGTCCGTGAAGATGTCGCCCTCGAACCCGGCGGTGTGGCTGAGCAGCCGGCGCGGCGTGACCCGGCGGCCCGCCTCCGCGTCGGCGATCCGGAACTCCGGCAGCACGTCCACCACAGGGAGGTCCAGGTCCAGCAGCCCCTCCTCGACCAGCTGCATGACCAGCGTCGCGGTCACCACCTTCGTGATCGACCCGATCTGGAACAGCGAGTCCACCGTGGCCCGGACCCCCGTGCCCGTACTGAGCACCCCGGCCGCCGCCTCCACGTACCTGCCCCCGGCCCGCACGGCCACGGCGGCCCCCGGCACCTGGCACTCGTCGATCAGCCCCGGCAGACTCTCACGCAGCCACACACCGATATCGCCCTGCTCCGATCCGGCAGACTCCCGCACGGTTTCCCTCCCCTGCTCGATTGCCAGGGAGCATATGACCTGCGGAAACCCAGATTTTCGTCCGTCCCCACCAGGGAGTGGCCCGGGAACTGTGCGCTCCACCGAATCGGGCGGGGAGCCACCGCGGGGACGGCCGAGCGCCCGGCGTCCGGCCGGGTCGGCCCCCCGCCGTGAGCCGGGCGGGTCAGTCAGCGGCCGGCACCCCCCGCTGGTCCGGTCCCGCGTACGAGGCGAGGGGCCGGATCAGTGCGTTGTGGGCGAGCTGCTCGGTGATGTGGGCCGTCCAGCCGGTGATCCTGCTCATCACGAAGATCGGGGTGAACGCGGGGATGTCGAAGCCCATCAGGTGGTAGGCCAGTCCGGCGGGGTAGTCCAGGTTCGGGTGGATGTCCTTGCGCTGGAGCATGGCGTGACGCAGCGCGGCATGCACCGTCGCGAGCCGGGTGACCTCGGGATCGGCGGCACGGGCGACGAGTGCGTCGAGAGCCTCCTGCATGAGGGGCACCCGCGAGTCGCCGTGCTTGTAGACCCGGTGTCCGAAGCCCATGATCTTGCGCTTCCCGGCCAGGGCGCGGTCCAGCCACTCCTCGGCGCGCGACGGGTCGTCGATCTCTCCCAGCATGTGCATCACGGCCTCGTTGGCCCCGCCGTGCAGCGGGCCCTTGAGGGCGCCGATGGCGGCGGTGACCGCGCTGTACAGGTCGGAGAGCGTCGAGGTGACCACCCGGGCGGTGAACGTGGAGGCGTTGAAGCTGTGTTCGGCGTACAGCACGAGGGAGATCTCGAAGCAGCGGACGACCTCCGGGGCGGGCACGACACCGAAGCACATGTGGAAGAAGTTCTCGGCGTAGCCGAGTTCGGGGTCGGGCTGGATCGGGGCGAGCCCCTTCCGCCGCCGCTGGTCGGCTGCCACCACCGTCGGCAGCTTCGCCAGCAGGTTGAGGGACTTGGCGCGGTGGCCGGCCACGCTGTCGTCGTCCTCCGTGGGGTCCTCCGCACCGAAGAAGCTGACCGCGGTGCGCAGGACGTCCATGGGGTGGCAGGTGAGCGGCAGCGTGGCCAGCAGCTCGGACGTGGTTCGGTCCAGGGGCCTCAGGGCGCGTTCCCTCGCCCGGAAGTCGCGCAGTTGGAGGATGTCGGGGAGCTCGCCGTGCCAGATCAGGTGGGCGACCTCCTCGAAGGAGCGGCGGGCGGCCAGGTCCTGGACGGGGTAGCCGCGGTAGGTGAGGGAGTTGGTCTCCTGGATGACGGTGGAGATCTCGGTGGTGTCGACGACGACACCGGCGAGTCCTCGGTGGATCTCGGGGGCGGTGGCGGACATGGGTCTCCGGTGGGGTCGGGCGCAGAGCGGGGTTGCGCTCCGGGCGGGGTCAGGAGCCGGGCGGGAGGGTGAAGTCGAAGACGGCGGAGTCGAAGGCCGTGTACTCCTCGTAGCCGAGGAGTTCGTAGAGCCGTGAACGGGTCTGCATCCGGGGCAGGAGGGACTTCTGGGTGCCCTCCGCGGCGATGGTGCGCAGTCCGTCCTCGACCGCTCCCATGGCGATCCGCAGCAGGGTGACCGGATACAGGGCGATGTTGTAGCCGAGGTTCTCCAGGGTCCGGGTGTCCAGGAGCGGGGTCTTGCCGAACTCCGTGAGGTTGGCGAGGAGCGGCACGTCGACCGCCTTGCGAAAGGCCTCGTACTCGGAGACGTCGGCGAGGGCTTCGGGGAAGATCGCGTCCGCGCCGGCGTCGATGTACGCCTTGGCGCGGTCGATCGCCGCGGCGAGTCCCTCGACCGCGCGGGCGTCGGTACGGGCCATGAGGAGGAAGTCGGGGTCGCGCCGGGCGTCGACGGCGCCTCGGAGCCGTTTGGCCATCTCGTCGCGGGTGACGAGCGTCTTGCCGTCGAGGTGGCCGCAGCGCTTGGGGTTGACCTGGTCCTCCAGGTGGAGGCCGGCCAGGCCCGCGTCCTCCAGGAGCTGCACGGTGCGGGCGGCGTTCATGGCCTCGCCGAAGCCGGTGTCGGCGTCGATGAGGACCGGCAGATCCGTGACCCGGGTGGTCTGCTGGGCCCGGGCCGCGATCTCCACGGACGTGGTCAGGCCGATGTCGGGGAGTCCGAGGTCGGCGGCGAGCACGGCGCCGGAGAGGTACGTGGCGTCGAAGCCGGTGTCCTGGACAAGGCGGGCCGAAAGGGGGTTGATCGCGCCGGGCATGCGCAGGAGTCGGCCCGAGGCGAGCTGTTCCCGGAAGGCTCGGCGCCGCTGCGCGGGGGTGGTGCGGGTGTGCAGCAGCATCAGAACAGGCCCTTCGGGAGCTGCGCGTCGAAGGCGGTGACAGCCGCGGTGTCGACGGCCGGGAAGAGCCCTCCGAGGTCGGTGGCGGACAGGCCGACGAGGTTCTCCGCGGTCTTCAGGAAGGTGTCCTGTGCGCCGGGGGTGACGATGCCGTCGGCGAGGGTGCGGAACTTGCCCGCGTAGGCGGGCCGGTCGAACGGGCGGGCGCCGGCCGGGTGGGCGTCCGCGACGCCGAGTTCATCCTCGACGACGGTGCCGTCCTCCAGGGTGATCACCAGACGTCCGCCGAAGGCCCGGCGCTCCGGGTCGGGGTCGTGGTAACGGCGGGTCCACTCGGGGTCTTCGGCCGTGCTGATCTTCTGCCAGAGCGCCACGGTGCCGGGTCGGCCGGCCCGCTCGGGGGTGTAGGACCGCTCGTGGTGCCAGCCGCCGTCCTCCAGGGCGACGGCGAGGATGTAGGGGATCGAGTGGTCGAGGGTCTCGCGGGTGGCGGTGGGGTCGTACTTCTGCGGGTCGTTGGCGCCCGAGCCGATGACGTGGTGGGTGTGGTGGCTCGTGTGGAGCACGACCGTGCGCACCCGGTCGAGGGGGCCGGTCTTCTCGCGCACGCGCCGGGCGAGATCGATGAGGGCCTGGGCCTGGTACTCGGCGGAATGCTCCTTGGTGTACGTGTCGAGAATGGCCCGGCGGGCCTCGGCGGGCTCGGGGAGCAGCACCCGGTAGTCGGACTCGGAGCCGTCGAGCATCCACGCGAGGAAGCCGTCCTCGCCTTCGTAGATCGGGGACGGGGAGGTCTCGCCGCGCATCGCGCGGTCGACTGCCTCGATGGCGGCCTTGCCGGCGAAGGCGGGGGCGTACGCCTTCCAGCTGGAAATCTCGCCCTTGCGGGACTGACGGGTCGCCGTCGTGGTGTGGACGGCCTGTTGGACCGCCTGGTGGACGGTCCCGGTCGGCAGCCGGAGCATCGCACCGAGCCCGCAGGCCGTGGCGGCGCTGAGGTGGGCGACGTGGTCGATGCGGTGGGCGTGCAGGCAGATGCCCTTGACCAGGGCCACGTGGATCTCGTAAGCGGCGATGATCCCGCGCGTCAGGTCGGCGCCGCTCCGCCCGGTGTGCTGGGCGACGGCGAGGAGCGGCGGGATGTTGTCGCCGGGGTGGGAGTAGTCGGCGGCGAGGTAGGTGTCGTGGAAGTCCAGCTCGCGGACGGCCGTGCCGTTCGCCCAGGCGGCCCACTCCGGTGACACCCGGGTCTCGCTGCCGAAGACCGAGGCGCCGGCCGGGCGGGGCCGTGGGCGAGGGCCTGTTCCCGCGCGACGGCGACCGGGCGGCGCAGCAGGGAGGCCACGGCCACCGAGGCGTTGTCGACGACCCGGTTGACCGCCATGGCGACGCTGTCGTCGTCCAGTTCCTCGGTGGCCGTGGCGACGGCGGCCAGCTTCCAGGCGAGCTGCTCCTCGGCGGCGAGCCGGTCGGCGCTGGGGTGGACTCGGACATGGTGCTCGATCACGGGACTCCTCGCGGGGCGAAGGTTCTGGTCGGAGGGCTTTCCGTGACGAGCCTGCCCGCGGGAGGTGGGCGGCACCACCGGCGGAAGCTGTGGAATCCGTACGCTTCGGAGCTGCGAATCGGCGAATCTTGCGAATCCGGCGAATGGTATTTTCGCAAGGAGGCTCCCGGCCCGCTCGGAGGCCGACCCATCCGTGCCGTCGGGCGCGGGAACGGAGGCCCCGCCGTCCCCGCGGCGCCGACCGCCCTTCGACGAGGAGCTGCGCCATGCCACGTCGGCCGGCCGAGCGGAAGGTCTACGCGCACGCCAAGCTGCGCCGGCTGCGCCGCGAACACGGCATGAACCAGGTGGACATGGCCCGCGCGCTGGGCATCTCCACCAGTTACGCCAACCAGATCGAGCAGAGCCAGCGGCCGCTCACCGCGGCGGTGCTGCTGCGGATCGCCGAGGTGTTCGGCGTCGACGCGGCCTACTTCTCCGAGCTGGCCGAGGACCGGCTCGCCACCGATCTGCGGGCGGCACTCGCCGACGAGGCCACCGGTGCGGAGCCGCCGCCGGAGGAGGAGATCGCCGAGGCCGCGCGCAGCCACCCCGAGGTGGTGCGCGCCCTGGTCACCCTGCACCGCCGGTACCGCGACGCGGCCGAGCAGGCGGCGGCGCTCGCCACGGCGGAGTCGGGCACCAGTCCGCTGCCGCCCGGCGAACCCCACGACCAGGTGCGCGACTTCTTCTACGCCCACCACAACCACTTCGAGCCGCTGGACACCGCGGCGGAGCAGCTCGCGGAGGAGCTCCGGCTCCAGCCCGGCCGTGCCGCCGACGCGCTCGCCGCCCGGCTGGCCGGCCGGCACGGGATCACGGTGGTGCAGGCCGCCCCGGAGCGACTCGCGGACGTGCGCCGCTACGACCCGGAGCGCCGGCTGCTGTTCCTCTCGCCGTGGCTCACCGACGGCCGGCGCGCCTTCCAGCTGGCCACCCAGCTCGCCCTGCTCGAACAGAGGCCGCTGCTCGACGCCCTGGCAGCCGCGGCCGGCGAGCTGACCTCCGCCGAGTCGACCGCCCTCGCCCGCATCGGGCTCGCGAACTACTTCGCCGGCGCGGTGCTACTGCCGTACGGGATGTTCCACCGCGCGGCCGAGGACGTCCGCTACGACATCGAGCTGCTCTCCGCCCGCTTCGGCCTCGGGTTCGAGACCGTCTGCCACCGGCTCAGCACGCTCCAGCGGACCGGACGGCGCGGCGTGCCCTTCTCGTTCCTCCGTGTCGACCGCGCCGGCAACATCTCCAAGCGCCAGTCCGCGACGGACTTCCACTTCTCGCGGCTCGGCGGCACATGCCCGCTGTGGACCGTGTACGAGGCCTTCTCGGCACCGGGCCGGATACTGCGTCAGGTGGCCGAGATGCCCGACGGCAAGCGCTCCTTCTGGGTCGCCCGGACCGTGACGCGGGGCGGCTTCGGCCATCACGCGCACCGTGCCGAGTTCGCCGTCGCGCTCGGCTGCGAGCTGCGGCACGCGGGCCGGCTGGTCTACGCCGAGGGCGTGTCCCTGGACGATCCGCGGGCGGCGACACCGATCGGACTCGGCTGCCGGATCTGCGAACGCCGGGACTGTGCCCAGCGGGCCCGGCCGCCGGCGGGCGGCCGGCTGGCCGTGGACCCGGACCGGGCCACGCCGGTGCCCTACCCGGTCGACACGGCCCAACGCCGGTAAGTCAGTCGACGATGCGCAGCAGATAGGTGTCCATGATCCAGCCGTGCCGGGCACGGGCCTCGGCGCGGAGGCTCTTGATCCGGGCGGCGACGTCCCGGAGCAGGCCGGAGACCAGAAGTTCGTCGGGCGTGCCCAGGTAGGCGCCCCAGTAGATCCGGACGTCCTCCCCGCTGACGCGGTCGAAGGACTCGTGGGCGTCGAGCATGACGACGATGTCGCCGTCGTCGGCCTGGCCGACCTCCGGCAGCCTGCGGGCCGGCGTGATGTGCAGGGGACGCCCGATCCGGGTGAGCGAGACGCGATGGCGGGCCGCGAGAAGGGAAACGCTGCTGATCCCCGGGATCACGTCCACGGAGAAGGCGACCTCTCCCCGTCGCTCGATGGTTTCCAGGATCGCGAGGGTGCTGTCGTACAGGGCGGGATCGCCCCAGACCAGGAAGGCGCCGGTCTCGCCAGGAGCCAGTTCCGTGGTGATCAATCGCTCGAAGACGTCGGCGCGCCGTGCCCGCCAGTCGTCGACCGCTTCCGTGTACGCCGCCCGGCCCGCCGGGCTCCGGTCACGCCAGGGGTCGTCCGTCTCGATCACACGGTAGGGGCCGTCGGCGTGTTCGGCGAGCATTTCGCGCCGCAGATCGGTGAGGGAGGACTTCTCGGGGCCCTTGCCCAGGACGAAGAAGACGTCTGTACGGCGGATCGCCTTCACGGCCGCCAAGGTCAGGTGGTCGGGATCACCGGCTCCGATGCCGATGACGAGGAGGTGACGCGTCGGGGGGTTCATGGTCTGAGGGTTCCCGGCTCCAGAGGTCGGATGGGCAAGGCGACGCACGGGGTCGCCGCAGGGGCGAGTGTAGAGGGGGCAGGAGCCCTCGGCGGGCGTCCTGCCCAGGTGCTGCGCGCCCCAGCCGCAGCGCGATCGTGTCGCCGAGGGCAATGGCCTTCTCGCCGGCCGGATGTCTCCTCCTCCGACCGCGACGCCATGCGCTCGTCCTCCCGATACCGGCCCGATGTCCGCGGGCGGACGCGCGCATGGACGCCGGGCCCGGTCGGACGTGGCCGGTGCCGCCGCCCGCTGGGACCGAGCCTCGCGTGCCTCCGCCGGTCAGACAGCGCCGGACGTGGCGAGGGCGTCCCTGACCTGCTGCGCCACGCGCGCCGCGTCCTCCTGGTTGTTCACCACGTCGGTGCGGTTCATGTCGATGACGAGGACGTCGCTCGCCGAGTAGTGCTGGTGCACCCAGTCGTCGTAGCCGGACCACAGTGTCCGGTAGTACTCGACGAGGCTCTCGTCCTGCTCGAATTCGCGCCCGCGCAGCCCGATTCGGTGCAGCACGGTCTCGAAGTCGGCCTTGAGGTAGACCATGAGGTCGGGTGCCTTGCGGTACGGCAGGCCGTCGATCTCGCGCATCATCTCGTCGAGCAGCCCCTCGTACAGCCGCATCTCGAGAGAGCTGATCCGGCCCAGGTCGTGATTGACCTTGGCGAAGTACCAGTCCTCGTATATGGACCGGTCGAGGACGTTGTCGTTCTTCCGGTACGCCTCCTTGATCGAGGCGAACCTCGTCCGGAGGAAGTACAGCTGGAGGAGGAACGGGTAGCGCTTCGCCTCGATCTCCTCGGGGCTCGCGGAGTAGAAGAGCGGCAGGATCGGGTTGTCGTCCACGCTCTCGTAGAAGACCTCGCTGCCCAGCTCCTTGGCGATCAGTTCGGCGACGCTCGTCTTGCCGATTCCGATCATGCCTCCGACACAGATCACTGCCATTCCTCGCTTCTCTCCTGCCACGCCGCACAAAGCGGGCGCACCAGCCGCCCACACCGGCCGGCCACTTGCTCGCTGACACAGCTTCCAGGTACTGGAGCTGTCCGCCGGGACGCGAGAGAGGAACTCCGCATGCCGGTCTCCCCCTGTCGTCGTGCCCGGTGCTTCGAGGCAGGCCGGTGGAAGGCGACGCGGCATGGGCCGACGGCACGATGCCGGACGGGTACGGCCCTCCGCCGGGACGTCGCGCACCTGCCGCGCGGCCCTCCCCCTGGACCTCGAAGCGGCGCCCACGCTCGTCGGCGGGCGCACCAGTGGCAGGTCTTCGGACTCGCGGGCACGCCTCTTCCGGAGGCTCCTATGGCCGTCGCTTACCGGGAGCCCAGGCGCCCGGTGCCTCTGACGGCGGTCGTTCCCGCTCACCGCTGCGGGGCAGCCCCGGTCTTTCACCGGGTTCCCTCTTGCCTCGCCGAGCGCGGGAGCGCCCGGCGAACCACCAGCGCCCCTCACACTACATCTGGGAGCGCCTTGTTCTTGCCATCCCAGATGTAGTGGATGGGCCACGACGTCAGCTGCTCCAGCCACGCCTGTGCCCCAGAGCACCGAGTCTCCGGACACGGGGACCTGTAGACAGGTGCCCCGCTCAGCCCGACCCGTGAGGCTTCCGCCACGGTCACCGGCTCCCCCACCGCCACTCCGTGCAGCACGTGCGCGAGCACCTCGGCACCCCGGACGCCCCTCGGTCCCGGCCGGTTGAAGTACGCGGGACCGTCCAGGACCCACACATCCCCGGCGCGTACCGCCGGCAGGTCTTCCCAGCCGCGCAGCCTCGGGAGGAGCCGGCATGTCCGGCTCCGCCGACCGCGTCGGAGATCTCCCGGCTGCCGAGCTCGTCCGCGTCGAATTCGGCGCGGGTCACGACAGGCACGGAGGCGAGCACGGTGGGGGGCTAGTCGCATTCGTGGGTGCGTCCGACCAGGTCGGCGACGAGTCCGGGGTCCGCCACGATGTCCGTGGCCGCCGGAAGCAGGGAGACGATGCGCATGCTCCGACTCTAGGCGCGCTGGCGGCACCCTGGACTTACTAGGACGTCCAACTATATGTTCGTGGCACAAGGTCCGCGGTGCAGGGAAGCCGGTGCAAGTCCGGCACGGTCCCGCCACTGTGACCGGGGAGTGTGCTGCCATCCACACGCCACTGACGAGGTCTGTCGGGAAGGCGGGCGGCGCGCGGGGATCCGGGAGTCAGGATACCGGCCGCGGGTTGTTCCGTGTTGTCCACGAGGATGGAGCAGACACGCATGGCACCGGTCCGTACCCACGACCCTGGTGATCCGGCGGAGCGCGCGCACACAGTTTCCGCACGCTCGTAGTTCTCACGGCTTCCCGCAGCGGCACGCCCCCATCCGGGTGTCGCTCGCCGGTCCGCCGTGCCATCCCCGGATCCAACCTGACGAGAGCAGGCACCCATGGTCCGTGAACTCACCCATTTCATCGGCGGAAAGCACATCCCCGGCGCGTCCGGGCTCTTCGCCGACGTGTACGACCCGAACACCGGCACCGTCCAGGCCCGCGTGCCTCTGGCCGGACGGGCCGACACCGAGGCCGCCATCGCCAACGCCGAGGAAGCACAGGCGGAATGGGGCCAGTGGAACCCGCAGCGCCGGGCCCGCGTGCTGCTGCGCTTCCTCCAGCTCGTCGAGGGCGAGCGTGAGAATCTGGCCCGGATGCTGTCGGCGGAGCACGGCAAGACCGTCGCCGACGCTCACGGCGACCTTCAACGGGGCTTGGAGGTGGTCGAGTTCGCCGCCGGGATCCCGCACCTCCTCAAGGGCGAGTTCACCGACAACGCCGGCACCGGCATCGACGTGCACTCGCTGCGCTCACCGTTGGGCGTGGTCGCGGGCATCACCCCGTTCAACTTCCCCGCGATGATCCCGCTCTGGCAGGCCGCACCCGCTCTCGCCTGCGGAAACGCATTCGTCCTCAAGCCGTCCGAGCGCGACCCGTCCGTACCGCTGCGGCTCGCGGAGCTCTTCCTGGAGGCCGGGCTGCCGCCGGGCGTACTGAACGTCGTCAACGGCGGCAAGGAGGCCGTCGACACGCTGCTCCAGGACCCGCGGGTCCAGGCAGTGGGCTTCGTCGGCTCCACCCCGGTCGCCGCGCACATCTACGCCACCGCCGCCGCGCACGGCAAGCGCGCCCAGTGCTTCGGCGGCGCCAAGAACCACCTGATCGTGATGCCCGACGCCGACCTCGATCAGGCCGTCGACGCCCTGATCGGTGCCGGTTACGGCTCGGCGGGCGAGCGCTGCATGGCCATCTCCGTCGCCGTGCCCGTCGGCGAGGAAACGGCCGACCGTCTCGTCGCCGCTCTCAAGGACCGGATCTCGGCCCTGCGGATCGGCCGGTCCGACGACCCCGCGGCCGACTTCGGACCACTGGTCAGCCGCGACGCCCTGGACCGAGTCCGTCGGTACGTCGACATCGGCATCGACGAGGGAGCCGAACTCGTCGTGGACGGGCGCGGTTTCACCCTGCCAGGGCACGAGAACGGTTTCTTCGCCGGAGCGTCCCTGTTCGACCGTGTGGATCCCTCGATGCGTATCCACCGCGAGGAGATCTTCGGGCCCGTCCTCTCGGTGGTCCGGGCGGCCGACTTCGAGGAGGCGCTGCGCCTGCCCAGCGAACACGCCTTCGGGAACGGCGTCGCCGTCTTCACGCGCGACGGTGACACGGCGCGCGAGTTCACCCGCCGGGTGAACACCGGCATGGTCGGCGTCAACGTGCCCATTCCGGTGCCCGTCGCCTACCACACCTTCGGCGGCTGGAAGCGCTCCGGCTTCGGCGACCTGAACCAGCACGGCCCGGACTCGATCCGCTTCCACACCCGTACCAAGACCGTCACTTCGCGCTGGCCCTCCGGGGTCAAGGAGGGCGCGAACTTCACGATCCCGACGATGGGGTGAGCGCCGCCATGACCACCGCCCTCACCGAGGAGCAGCGCGCCCTCGCCGAGGTCACTCTCGACTTCGCCCAGGAGCAGCTGGCCCCGCACGCCGTCACGTGGGACCAGGACAAGCACTTCCCCATCGACGTCATCCGGCGGGCCGCCTCGCTCGGCCTCGCCGGTGTGTACGTCGACGAGGCATACGGCGGCTGCGGCCTCGGCCGCGCCGACGGCGTCCTCGTCTTCGATACCCTCGCCACCGGCTGTCCCTCCATCGCCGGATACCTGTCCATCCACAACATGGTCGCCTGGATGATCGACCGGTACGGCGACGAGGCGCAGCGGGACCGCTGGCTGCCGGGCCTCTGCTCCGCCGCGACCCTGGGCAGCTACTGCCTGACCGAACCCGGCGCGGGTTCGGACGCCGCCGCCCTGCGTACCCGCGCCGAACGGCACGGCGACCAGTACGTGTTGAGCGGCGTCAAACAGTTCATCTCCGGCGCCGGCGCCTCCGGCCTCTACCTGGTCATGGCACGGACGGGCGAGCCCGGCCCGGGCGGGATCTCCGCCTTCGTCGTCGAGCGGGAGGACCCGGGCGTCTCCTTCGGCCCCGACGAACGGAAG
The DNA here is from genome assembly GCF_040652135.1 of Streptomyces sp. NPDC048295. NCBI lineage: Bacteria > Bacillati > Actinomycetota > Actinomycetes > Kitasatosporales > Streptomycetaceae > Streptomyces > Streptomyces sp. NPDC048295. The sequence continues at coordinate 14,379 of NZ_JBEZLL010000026.1, read as the reverse complement.
ATGGGCTGGAACGCCCAGCCCACCCGCCAGGTGATCCTGGACGGCGTCCGCGTCCCCGCCGACCGGCGGCTCGGCGCCGAGGGCGACGGCTTCCGCATCGCCATGAACGGCCTCAACGGCGGCCGCCTCGGCATCGCCGCCTGCTCGCTCGGCGGTGCGCAGAGCGCCCTCGACCGCAGCCTGGCCCACCTTGCGGACCGCGAGGCCTTCGGCGCCCGGCTGCTGGACGCCCAGGCCCTGCAGTTCCGTCTCGCCGACATGGCCACGGAACTCGCCGCCGCCCGCGCCCTGGTCCGGCAGGCCGCTGAAGCCCTGGACGCGGGCGATCCGCTGGCCCCGCGCCTGTGCGCGATGGCCAAGCGGTTCGCCACCGACACCGGCTACGCCGTCGCCGACGCGGCCCTCCAACTGCACGGCGGCTACGGCTACCTCAGCGAGTACGGCATCGAGAAGATCGTCCGCGACCTACGGGTCCACCAGATCCTGGAAGGCACCAACGAGGTCATGCGCGTGATCGTCGCGCGTGGACTGACGGAGAACCTGCGATGACCAACGAAGCACCGGCCGACCACGACCACGTCCTGACCCGCACCGAGGGTCACGCTGCATACATCACCCTCAACCGTCCCAAGTCACTCAACGCCCTCAGTCGTCCCATGGTCCTCCGCATCGAGGAGGCGCTCTCCGCCTGGGCCGACGACCCCGCGGTCGCGAGGGTGGTCATCGAAGGCGCCGGCGAACGCGGTCTGTGCGCGGGCGGCGACATCCGCGCGATCCACGAGGACGCCCGTACCGGCGGCACCGCCACCGCGGACTTCTGGCGCGACGAGTACCGTCTCAACGCGCTGATCGCCCGCTACCCCAAGCCCTATGTCGCCCTCATGGACGGCATCGTGATGGGCGGCGGCGTCGGCGTCTCCGCCCACGGCAGCGTCCGTATCGTCACCGAACGCTCCAGGATCGCCATGCCCGAGACCGGCATCGGCTTCGTCCCCGATGTCGGCGGCACCTACCTCCTCGCCCTGGCCCCCGGCGAACTCGGCACCCATCTGGCGCTCACGGGGGCACCCGTCGGTGCCGCCGACGCCCTGGTGTGCGGGCTCGCGGACCACTTCGTGCCCGCGTCGGCCCTGCCGGCGCTGACCCGGGAACTCGCCGTCGACTCCGTACACGCAGTGATGGAACGGCATGTGGCGGAGCCTCCGGCCGGAAGGCTCTCCGCCGCCCGCGAGTGGATCGACTCCTGCTACGCCGCCGACACCGCCGAGGAGATCGTGGCGCGGCTCCTCGCATCGGGCGTACCCGCCGCGAAGGACACCGCGGACACCCTGCTCTCCAAGTCCCCCACCGCGGTCAAGGTGACCCTGGCCGCCCTGCGCCGGGCCCGCCGTCTCGGGCCGCTGGAACGGGTGCTGGAGCAGGAGTACCGCGTCTCGTGCGCCGCTCTCGACTCACCCGACCTCGTCGAGGGCATCCGTGCCCAGGTCGTCGACAAGGACCGTGCTCCGCGCTGGTCCCCGTCCGCGCTGGCGGACGTCACCCGCGCGGACGTGGACCGCTTCTTCGCCCCGCTCGGCGCGAACGAGCTCCGGCTCGCCGCGACCGGTTCGTCTCAGGAGGTCGTCTGGTGAACAGCACCGTCGCATTCATCGGCCTCGGCCACATGGGCGGACCGATGGCCGCCAACCTCGTCAGGGCCGGGCACCGCGTCCTCGGCTTCGACCTCGTACCGGACCTCCTCGCGTCCGCCGCGACCGCCGGCGTGGAGCCGTCGGCCTCCGCCGCGGAGGCCGCCGCGGAGGCCGACGTCGTGATCACCATGCTCCCGGCCGGGCGCCACGTCCTCGCCCTCTACCGCGAGCAGGGCCTGCTCGCGGCCGCCCGTCCCGGCACCTTGTTCGTCGACTGCTCCACCATCGACGTCGCCGACGCCCGGACCGTCCACGAGGCCGCCACGGCCGCCGGGCACCGCGCTCTCGACGCCCCGGTGTCCGGCGGGGTGGTGGGCGCCGAGGCTGCCACGCTCACCTTCATGGCGGGCGGCGGGGCCCCGGAGTTCACGGACGCCGAACCGCTCCTCCGTGCCATGGGGAAGAAGGCCGTGCACTGCGGCCTGCCCGGCGCCGGGCAGGCCGCGAAGATCTGCAACAACATGATCCTCGCCGTCTCGATGATCGGCGTCAGCGAGGCATTCGTCCTCGCCGAGAGCCTGGGACTCGACCACCAGGCCCTCTACGACGTCGCTTCCACCGCCTCCGGACAGTGCTGGGCCCTCACCGTCAACTGCCCCGTCCCGGGCCCGGTCCCGACCAGCCCCGCCAACCGCGAATACCGCCCAGGATTCGCCGCCCCCCTGATGGCCAAGGACCTCGGCCTCGCCGCCAACGCGCTGCACGCCGGCGGTGTGGAGGCACCGCTCGGCCTCAAGGCCGCGGAGATGTACGCGGACTTCGCCGAGGGCGAGGGCGCGGCCCTGGACTTCTCGGCGATCGTCCGCACCCTCCGGACCACCGGACCGAACCCGAACGGAAGCCCCGCATGAGCGACTACGAGACCATCCTGCTGGAACGCAAGGGGCGGGTGGCCGTCGTCACCCTCAACCGACCCGAAGCGCTGAACGCCCTCGACCTCCAGGTCATGACCGAGGTGGTGGCAGTCACTGAAGACCTCGACCGGGACCCGGGCGTCGGCTGCATCGTCCTCACCGGATCGGCGAAGGCCTTCGCGGCCGGGGCAGACATCAAGGAGATGCGCCCGCAGAGTTACATGGACATGTACCTCTCCGACTGGTTCACCGCGTGGGACCGCCTCGGCCAGGTCCGTACCCCCACCCTGGCCGCCGTCTCCGGCTACGCCCTGGGCGGAGGCTGCGAACTGGCCATGCTCTGCGACATCCTGCTCGCCGCGGACACGGCGAAGTTCGGGCAGCCCGAGATCAGACTCGGGGTGATCCCCGGCATCGGCGGCTCCCAGCGCCTCACCCGCGCCGTCGGCAAGGCCAAGGCCATGGAACTGTGCCTCACCGGCCGCACCATGGACGCCACCGAGGCCGAACGCGCCGGCCTGGTCTCCCGGATCGTCGCCGCCGACGAGCTGCTCGCCGAGGCCCTCGCCGTCGCGACCACCGTCGCCGAGATGTCCAAGCCCGTCGCCATGATGGCGAAGGAAGCCGTGAACCGGGCCTTCGAGACCACCCTCACCGAAGGCGTCCGCTTCGAACGCCGCCTTTTCCACGCGGTGTTCGCCACCGCCGACCAGAAGGAGGGCATGTCCGCCTTCGTGGAGAAGCGGCCGCCGCACTTCACCCACGGGTAGCCTCACGGCCTCCGTCTCGGGAACGACCGGCCGGTCGTTCCCGAGACGGAGGCCAAGCGGCTCGGTCCGAGGCACAGCGGCCGACCCGCGTACCGCTCGGCGCGAGCGACTCTTTCGAGCAATCCGCGCGTGAGAGTGTCGTGCGACGTCGGCGCCCCCCTCCCCCGGGATCCGGGCCCCGCGCCCTCAGCCGCCGAGTGTGGACCCGCGCCACTGGCGCGTTCGGTCAGCGGCCACGGCCTGACCGCCACACGCGCTCTCAGCCAGACTTCCGGCCGCTCGACTCGCATCGTCACCGCATCCTCGCCACGGGTGCTTGACAGCAAAGAGCCGGAGCGGAACGGCGCCGGTGCCGCATGCGTCACGACGTCGTAGCCCGTTGCGCGACGAAGCCTCGCCGGAACGCGCCGGCAGGGCGTCGTCGTCCCACACGCTCTCTCACTGATCCATGACGGGAGCATGACCGTGCGGGCCTGACCGGACAGAAGGCCTCCCCGGCAGGAGGAATCGCGGCCGAGGACCTGGATGAACCGACGAAGAAACACGTCGAGCCCGTGGCCGCCCGGCTCCTTGTCGGCGCCCGCAGGCGTGGAGGCCGAGCCTGCACAGGACTTCGCCCCTCGGCGGCCCAAGACCTCGACCGGCCGCTCACGACCCGTCACCTGCGTGAGGCCGCGTACTCCTTGCAGCGGAAGCTGGAGCTGCGAAAGGTCCGGCTCCACGACGCCTGCCACCCGTGCCTCACGTCTCTTGCCGTCAACGGCGTGCCGGACGCCTTCCTCGCCGCATGGGCCGGGCAAGCCAACACCAAGCTTCTGTACGTCCTGTACATTTCTCACGGAAGTCGGCACGACCCCGTGAAGGGACCACGCAGAGCCGCACGGTCCCCGGAGGAGAGGCATCGCCATGCTGTTCCGTCCCACCGCCCGTCATGTACTGCCCGAGTTCACCGAGCGCACGACCAACGGGACCCGCACCCTCGACCCGTACTCCAAGCTGCTGTCCGAACGGATCGTCTTCCTCGGCACCCCGGTCGACGACGCGGCGGCAGGTGATCTGATCGCACAGTTGATGTACCTGGAGCACGACGCCCCGGACCGCCCCGTTTCGCTCTACATCAACTCCCCCGGCGGCTCGTTCGGGGCCATGTCGGCGATCTACGACACGATGCAGTACCTCACGTGCGAGGTGGAGACCTACTGCCTCGGCCAGGCCGGTTCCTGCGCCTCCGCGCTGCTCGCCGCGGGCGCTCCCGGCCGACGGCACGCACTGCCCGGTGCGAGGGTCGTCGTGCGGCAGCCCGAGCTCGCCGAACCGATGCGGGGCCAGCCGTCCGACCTGGAGATCGAGGCCCAGGAGCTGGAACGGGTCCGCGCGATGCTCACGACGCTGTTGACCCGTCACACGGGCCGCGACGCCGCACAGATCACCGAGGACATCGAGCGCGACCTCATCCTCGACGCGGCGGGCGCCAAGGCGTACGGGCTGGTGGACCACGTCCTGGAGAGCCGGAAGTCCTCATCCCCTCCGCACGGCACGAGGTGAATCCGCCGATGCGGCCACCGGAGTTCCCACCGCTTCCCGCACTGACGCGCGCCGAGGGGGAGTTCATCGACCGCTACCTCGAAGTCCTCGACCAGGTCGGGCGGATCAACCCGGCCCGCGGCAGCGACACCTACGGCGCCCTTCGCGCCGCTCAGGCTCTGGTATCGCACGCGGGCGCGCTACGGGACGCGCTCGCGTCGATGCACGAGCGCGGGGAGGCGCAGATCCACGCCACGACGCTCGCCCGGGCGCTGCGGGTACTGGACGGGGAGCGTCGGGCCGGGCGCGTCACCGTACCCCCCGCACCGCCGAGTTGACCGGTTTCCGCGCTCCGCGTGCTCGCCGGGGCCGGGCCAACTCCCCCTGCCCCGGCGTCCGGCACCCGGTGGCCGTCACCCAACTCCCGTACCCGACACGCCCGACGGTCCAATCGAAATTCCTCGCTCGTTCGGCGTAGGAAGCCCCCCTCACGGGGGACTGCTCAACTTGCGTTTTCCGAGTGGCCCGTGATCGGAATCCAGCCTTCCGCCCCTGGTACGACACCGGTCGGATTCACCGCCGGAGCCTCGAAAAGCACCATGCCCACCCGAACGGATCAGTCGTGAGGAGCCTCACATATCCCTGTTTCGGCTCGGAAATCCGGCAGTCCGTGAGTCAAGATCCCTGGGACGACAAGCCCCCGCCACCGCGGCGGGGCGGTCCGGGCGGACGCCGAGTCCTGCCGCCGCCCGGATGACTGGTCGACAGAAGTGGATCGGCAGGAGTGGAGGACCCGAGCACAACGGGTCGGCCTGAACACCGGTCGACCCTCGGGGTGAAGCCGCCGCAAGCGGCCGGGCAACTTCGCCAGCCCGAACCCGACAGGTCATCCTTCACAGGCGGCTGACGAAGGGTTGCGCATGACTGCGCAGGTTCATGTCCCGTCTTTGCTCGTCCGGGCCGGAACGGCCTCGGTTCTGACTCTCGCCGCTGTCGGCACCACCATGTTCGCCCCGGGCGCCGCGACGGACGCCCAGGCGGCGACCCTGTCGATGAAGGCGCTCAACATCGCGGCCTCGAAGAAGGGATCGCCGTACAGGTGGGGGGCCACCGGCCCCAACCGCTTCGACTGCTCGGGGCTGACGTTCTACTCGTTCAAGAAGGTGGGCAAGAAGCTCCCCCGCACGGCCCAGCAGCAGTACAACAGGACCCGCCACATCTCGGCCTCGCACAGGCAACGCGGCGACCTGGTCTTCTTCCACTACGGCCGCAGCGTCTACCACGTGGGCATCTACGCCGGGAAGGGAAAGATCTGGCATTCGCCGAGGACCGGCTCGGTGGTCCGGCTGGAGAAGATCTGGACCAGGAGCGTCTACTACGGCCGGGTCCGCTGAGACGGGTCCTGCCCGGCGGACCGGGGCCGCGTCCCCGGCCGTGCTCCGCCGGGCAGGGCCGGGGCGCCGCGGGTCCGGGGGCGGGGCCGGAGTGGAAGCCGGGCGCCCGCGGGGACGGACGGTCACCGCGACACGTCGGTCAGCTCTGCACCGGGACGCTCCAGGGAAGCGCGATCCACACCGTCTTGCCGCCGTCGGCGGTGGGACTGACGGTGAGCCGTCCCCCGCACTCCTTGGCCAGGGTCCTGATGATCACCATGCCGCGCCCGTTGTCCTGCTGAACGGCGGCGGGCAGCCGCCTGGGCCAGCGGGGATGACTGTCCGTCACTCCCAGATAGAGCTGCTCCTCCCGCTCCAGCCGGAGGTCCACGGTGAAGGTGGGCGACTGCCCGAAGGTGTGCTGGACGGCGTTGGTCGCGAGCTCCGAGACGATGAGCCGGACGCTGTCGGTGAAATCGGTGTCGGCGACCGGACCCCATTCGCCGAGCACCCGGTCCACGTACCTGCGGGCCGCCGAGACCGAGACCGGCTCGCTCGGCAGAGTGACGCTTGCTTCCTGATGGTCTGCCATGGCGAGCCGTCCCTTTCCCACCCGGACGGACCCGCGATCGGTCCGGGTTGCGCTTCGCACCAGATTGCCATTGATGCTGCCCCCTGTAACGGCGATCCACCAAGATATGCATATATCTGTCGCTCAATGCGGTGAACCCTGCCACACAAGACCGTATGCGGGCGGCACACTGTCCGCTCGGCAGAAGAGGGAGGGAGGCCGCGGATGCAGCACGGCCCTGCGGTTCGACGCCGCAAGCTCGGGGAGGAGCTCCGGGGTCTGCGCCACGCGTCGGGACTGACCAGTCGGGACGCGGCGCGGATACTCGGCTGGCACCAGTCGAAGGTGAGCCGGATCGAGACCGGAGCGAGCGGGGTGCGGCCGGCCGACGTGACCCGGCTGCTGGACACGTACGGCGTGGACGACGCCCGGTTGCGTGACCTGTTGGCCACGCTGGCGGGCTCGGCGGGCGGTGGCGGCACCGGGTGGTGGCACGCCTATCGCGGCCTGATCCCGCCCCAGTACCGCGACTTCATCAGCCTGGAGTCCCAGGCACGGACCGCGCGCACGCTGGAGACCTCGGTGGTGCCGGGGCTGCTGCAGACCGCCGACTACGCGCGTGCGGTGACCCGGGCATCGCTGGACGGGCTGCCCGCGGGCCAGTTGGACTCGCTGGTGGAGGTACGGCTGGCCCGGCAGGGCGTACTGCGGACCGATCCGCCGCTGCGGCTGAGTGCGGTGCTCGACGAGGCGGTGCTGCGGCGCGAGGTCGGCGGGTGCCGGGTGATGCGGGAGCAGCTGCGCCATTTGACCCGGGTGGCTCAACTGCCCCATGTGCAACTTCAGTTGCTGCCGTTCTCGATGGGCGGCTACGCCGGCCTCACCGGGCCTTTCGTTATCTTCTCATTTCCGAACACTTCTGATCTGGATGTGGTCGTTCTCGACCATTTGACGAGTAGCCTCTATCTGGAGCGGAAAGAAGACCTTGAGGCGTACAGCTCGGCCTTCCGCACGATGCAGGCACACGCGCTGTCGCCGGAGCACTCGTTGGACCTCATCGCCGCGATCGACCGCGGCGGTCGGTGAACCCCGGAGCGCCCGAGGGAGGCCCTCATGTCGGATCGCCTCGCACAGCACGACTTACGGTGGCGGCGCAGCAGCCGCAGCACGGGCATGAACAACTGTGTGGAGGCCGCACCGTTCGGTGACGGGCGGCTGGCGGTGCGGGACTCCAAGGATGTGTCCAGGCCCCCGCTGTGGTTCTCCGCGGCGGCCTGGACCTCGTTCGTCGGCGGTCTCCACCGGGTTCCGGTCAGCTGACGGGAGCGGTCCGCCGAACGACCGACACGGCGGTGGCGATCTGCTCCTCGGTCAGGTCGGCCCGCGCCGTCAGCCTCAGCCGGGACACCCCGTCGGGCACCGACGGGGGCCGGAAGCACCCGACCGCGATTCCGGCAGTGCGGCAGTCGGCCGCCCAGCGCACCGCGGCGTCGGCCGAGGGGGCACGCACCGAGACCACGGCCGCGTCGGGCCGCACGGCGGTCAGACCGGCCGCGGTCAGCCGCTCGTACAGCGCGGCGGCGACCGCGCGGGCCCGGCCGGCCCGTTCCGGTTCACGACGCAGCAGCCGCAGGCTCGCCAGTGCGGCGCCCGCCGCGGCCGGCGCCAGTCCGGTGTCGAAGATGAATGTACGGGCCGTGTTGACGAGGTGTTCGATGACCCGGGCGGGGCCCAGGACCGCTCCGCCCTGGCTGCCCAGGGACTTGGAGAGGGTGAGCGTGGTCACGGTTCCGTCTCCGCCCGCGAGGCCGGCGGCGGCGAGTGCGCCCCGGCCGCCCTCCCCCAGCACGCCCAGGCCGTGTGCGTCGTCGACGAGCAGCGCGGCGCCCTCCGTACGGCAGACCTCGGCCAGCCGGGACAGCGGTGCGGCGTCGCCGTCGACCGAGAAGACCGAGTCGGTGACGGCCAGCGCCCGCCCCTCGTGCGACCGCAGGGCCTTGCGTACAGCGTCGGGATCGGCGTGCGGGACGACGGCGGTCGCGGCGCGCGAGAGCCGGCAACCGTCCACGATCGAGGCGTGGTTGCCCGCATCGGAGACGATCAGCGAGCCATGGCCGGTCAGCGCGGTGACCGCCGCGAGGTTGGCCGCGTAGCCGGACGACAGCACCAGCGCCGCCTCGAAACCACAGAATTCGGCCAGCTCGTTCTCGAGTTCGGCATGCAGCGTGGTGGAACCGGTGACGAGTCGCGATCCGGTCGCGCCCGCGCCCCAGTCGCGCGCGGCCCCGGCCGCGGCGGCGGTGATGTCGGGGTGCCGGGTCAGCCCCAGGTAGTCGTTGCTCGCGAGGTCCAGCAGTACGGGAGCGGCGGGCCGGGGGCGCAGAGTACGGACGAGTCCGGCGTCGGCGCGGCGGCGCGCCTCCTCGTCGATCCAGTCGAACGGGTCCAAGGACATGAGCGGTCCCTTTTGTAGGCAGCTCACAGACCCTAACCGTGGGCGCAGCCGGGCATGGTGTGGCAATACACACACCCTTGCCGGGCTCTGTTGTCCGGTTCCTCCTTGGCTGCGGGCCGTGCCGTAGGCCAGGATCTTCGCCATGGACCTCCTGAACACGCTGGTGGACAAGGGGCTGCGGCGCGAGCTGCCGACCCGCGAAGAAGCCCTCGCCGTACTGGCGACCTCCGACGACGATCTGCTCGAAGTGGTGGCCGCGGCCGGAAAGGTGCGCCGTCAGTGGTTCGGGCGGCGCGTGAAACTGAACTATCTGGTCAACCTCAAGTCCGGTCTCTGCCCGGAGGACTGCTCGTACTGCTCGCAGCGGCTCGGCTCCAAGGCCGAGATCCTCAAGTACACCTGGCTGAAACCCGACGAGGCCTCGAAGGCCGCCGCCGCCGGGGTGGCGGGCGGGGCCAAGCGGGTCTGTCTGGTGGCGAGCGGCCGCGGTCCGACGGACCGTGATGTCGACCGGGTGTCGGAGACCATCGAGGCGATCAAGGAGCAGAACGAGGGCGTCGAGGTGTGCGCCTGCCTCGGTCTGCTCTCCGACGGGCAGGCCGACCGGCTGCGCTCGGCGGGCGCCGACGCGTACAACCACAACCTCAACACGTCCGAGGGGACGTACGGGGACATCACCACCACCCACACCTACGCGGACCGGGTGGAGACCGTGCACCAGGCACAGGCCGCCGGGCTCTCGGCGTGTTCCGGACTGATCGCCGGGATGGGCGAGAGCAACGCCGACCTGGTCGATGTCGTCTTCTCGCTGCGCGAACTGGACCCGGACTCGGTGCCGGTGAACTTCCTGATCCCGTTCGAGGGAACTCCGCTGGCCAAGGAGTGGAACCTCACCCCGCAGCGCTGTCTGCGGATTCTGGCGATGGTCCGGTTCGTCTGCCCGGACGTGGAGGTACGGCTCGCGGGCGGGCGCGAGGTCCATCTGCGCTCGATGCAGCCGCTGGCCCTGCACCTGGTCAACTCGATCTTCCTGGGCGATTACCTCACCAGCGAGGGGCAGGCGGGCCAGGCGGACCTGGACATGATCGCGGACGCCGGTTTCGAGGTGGAGGGGGCGGGAACGACGACACTGCCCGCGCACCGGTCGCAGCCGGGTGGTGGATGCGGTTCGCACGACGGCGGGTGTGCCCCCTGTGGTGACGTGCCCGGGGAGGCCGCGCCCGATGCCCAGGAGGTGCCGGCCGCGCGCACGGATCTGGTGGCGGTCCGCCGTCGCGGCGCGGGAACGGATCTCGCCCCCAATGCCTGAGGTCCTCTCCCCCGCCGAGCTGCGGTCCCTGGACCGGGCCCACGTCTGGCATCCGTACGGCCCGATGCCGGGGCGCCAGGAGCCGCTGGTCGTGGAGTCCGCGTCCGGGGTGCGGCTGAAGCTGGCCGAACCGGCCCACGGGCAGAGCGAGTTGGTCGACGGCATGTCGTCCTGGTGGTCGGCGGTGCACGGCTACAACCATCCGGTGCTCAACGCGGCGGCCCGGGGTCAGCTGGACCGGATGAGCCATGTGATGTTCGGCGGGCTCACCCATGAACCCGCCGTCCGGCTCGCCACCCGGCTGGTCGAGATCACCCCCGAGCCGCTGCGGCATGTCTTCCTCTCCGACTCGGGGTCGGTCTCCGTCGAGGTCGCCGTGAAGATGTGTCTGCAGTACTGGCGCTCGGCCGGGCGGCCGGCCAAGCAGCGGCTGCTGACCTGGCGCGGCGGCTATCACGGCGACACCTGGCAGCCGATGTCGGTGTGCGACCCCGAGGGCGGTATGCACGAGCTCTGGTCGGGTGTCCTGCCCCGCCAGGTCTTCGCGGACGAGCCCCCGGCCGGTTTCGACGCCGAACCGGATGCCGCGTACGTCCGGCACCTGCGGGAGCTGGTCGCGGAGCACGCCGACCGGCTGGCCGCGGTGATCGTGGAGCCGGTGGTGCAGGGCGCGGGCGGGATGCGGTTCCACTCCCCCGAGTATCTGCGGGTGCTGCGCGAGGCGTGCGACGAGCACGATGTGCTGCTGGTCTTCGACGAGATCGCCACGGGTTTCGGCCGTACGGGGGAGCTGTTCGCCGCCGGGCACGCCGGGGTCTCGCCCGATGTCATGTGCGTGGGCAAGGCACTGACCGGCGGCTATCTGACGATGGCGGCGACACTGTGCACCTCCCGGGTGGCGGAGGGCATCTCGCGCGGCGAGGTGCCGGTGCTCGCGCACGGGCCGACGTTCATGGGCAATCCGCTCGCCGCCGCGGTGGCGTGCGCCTCCGTCGATCTGCTGCTCGGCCAGGACTGGCAGCAGGAGGTGAAGCGGATCGGCACCGGACTGCGGGAGGGGCTCGCCCCGGCGTCGGAACTGCCCGGGGTGCGGGATGTACGGGTACTGGGTGCGATCGGCGTCGTACAGCTCGATCACGAGGTGGACATGGCGGCCGCGACCCGGGCCGCGGTGCGGGAAGGAGTGTGGCTGCGGCCGTTCCGCGATCTCGTCTACACGATGCCGCCCTACGTGACGGGTGACGAGGACGTGACACGGATCTGCCGCGCAGTGTGCGCGGCCGCGCGAGAGGGATGAGATGACGGTTCTGGTAGTGACGGGGACGGGCACGGAGATCGGCAAGACCGTCGTGACGGCGGCCGTGGCGGCGGCGTGCCCGGACCGCCGTGTCGCGGTGCTGAAGCCCGCGCAGACGGGGCTGGCCCCCGGCGAGCCGGGAGATGCCGCCGAAGTGGCACGGCTGGCGGGCGGCCATGTCACCGCGGTCGAACTGGCCCGGTTCCCCGAACCGTTGGCACCGGCCACCGCGGCCCGCAGGTCCGGGCTCCCGCCGGTGCGGCCGTACGAGATCGCCGAAGCGGCCCGGAAGCTGGCGACCGAGCACGATCTGGTGCTGATCGAGGGCGCGGGCGGGCTGCTCGTACGGTTCGACGACGAGGGCTCGACCCTTGCCGACGCCGCGCGGCTGCTGGCCGCTCCGGTACTGGTGGTGACGCCCCCCGGTCTGGGCACGCTCAACACCACCGCGCTGACCTCCGAGGCGCTGCGGAACCGGGAGCTGGAGTGCCTCGGTGTGGTGGTGGGCAGCATGCCCGCCGAACCGGATCTCGCGGCGCGCTGCAATCTGGCGGACCTTCCCGTGGTGGCGGGCGCCCCGCTGCTGGGGGCGGTGCCGGCCGGTGCGGGGGCCCTGGAGCCGGCCGACTTCCGTGCGCGTTCCCGGAGTTGGCTCGCGGCGGAACTGGGCGGGAATCGGCCTGCGTCCTGAGCGTCTGAGCCGCTCAGGACGGGGGAGAATCCAAGTAGCGTGCTTTCTGCCCGAGCGCCCGGTCGAGGAGGTCGTCATGCGTCTGCGCAGCACGAGAATCCCCGAGGACGCCGTGCACCATCCCGTCTTCGCCCGGTTCTACGCCCGGATGAGCGTGGCCGCGGAGACCAAGGCGGGTCTGGGCGCGGTGCGCTCGGAGCTGCTGGCCGGCCTGTCCGGCCGGGTCATCGAGATCGGTGCGGGCAATGGCCTGAACTTCGCGCACTACCCGCCCGCGGTGTCGGAGGTGGTGGCCATCGAACCCGAGCGCAGCCTGCGGCAGTTGGCGGTGCGGTCGGCGCTGCGGGCGGGAATCCCGGTGGATGTGGTGCCGGCCGCAGCAGAGGCGCTGCCGGTGAAGAGCGAGGCGTTCGACGGGGCCGTCGCCTCGCTGGTGCTGTGCACCGTACGGAATGTGGAGCGGTCGCTCGCGGAGCTCGTGCGGGTGCTGCGGCCCGGCGGTGAGCTGCGCTTCTTCGAGCATGTACGGGCCGACGACCGGGCCATGGCCATGACGCAGCGGGCGCTGGACCGTACGGTCTGGCCGCTGGTGACGGGCGGATGCCATACATCGCGCGACACCCTGGCCGCCATCGAGCGGGCCGGGTTCGTGGTGGAGACCTACCGCAGGGTACGGATGCCGGAGTGGGGCGTCCGGCTGCCCACTTCGGCCTGCGTGCTGGGAGTGGCGCGGCGCCCTGCCGTGCTGGACTGAGGCATCGGCCCGCCGCCGCGCGGCGGGACCGTCACAGACTCCACTGGCGGAGTTCGTCGGCGATGGCCCGGACGTCCGCCTTGCCCTCCTTCACCAGTCTGGCCAGGTCGCGCACCTGCTCGGGCGAGGTGATGACCTTGAGGCCGGAGGCGACGAGGTATCCGTACGCGACGGCCGAGGAGAACATCGCGTTGGAGTGTTCGAGCGCGGGGACGTGGAGCAGCAGCTGGAGAAGGGCAGCGGCCCGGGAGTGGGGGTCGCTGTACACGGGGCTGCCGAAGATCTCGGCCTCATGCCGGGCCACCGCGGCCACGAGCGCGCCCCAGTCGACGACCTGCGGATCGCCGGGGGTCTTGTGCTCGGCCACCATGAGCAGCCAGGAAAGGTCGATCTGCAGGTTCAACGCGTGCCTTTGCGCTCCGGGCCGAACTCCTCGGCGAACACCGACTCGTACTGCTTCATGAAGTCGGCCGCGGCCTCGACGAAGGTGTGTCCGACCTCGCCCGCATCCTGCCGTACGAGCTCTTCTATGTACCGGTTCACGCTCATCCCCCTCTGCAGCGCGCGTTGCCGCGCGGCCTCGGCGGTGGACTCGTCCACTCTCACGTTCAGCTGTGTCTTGGGCACACCAACACGCTAGCGCGCGTGCGCTAGCACCGGCAAGAGATGGCCGCCGGTGCCCCGTACACGGGTCCAGGCCCGCAGACCGCCACACGCGGACCCCGGCCGCGGCCTCGCAAAGGACCTCGAAAGGGCGCCGAAATGACCGCGTGGATGTGATGCCACCCATAGGGGCCACGTCACATCCTAGGGCGGGTAGTAGACACGAACCCCGCCCGAACAGTACATAACCAGCCCAGAACGGTTCATTCCGGACATTGCTCCGTATTGGGGTAGTACGTCACATCATTGACCCCCGCCACGGCCGCCGCTAACCATGGCTGTCATCACGGGGAACCACGACCGGCCCGGACGCACAACACCGGACCCGCTCGCCCCGTCCCGCACCACACAGGGGCCCCGCCCCGCACCGCCGCCGCCGACACCGGACGGCACCCCCACACCCCACAGGAGCAACTCCCGCATGACC